>NZ_CP034015.1:0-313750 GCF_003855395.1 Shewanella livingstonensis
CTTTTCAAGCTGGGAGCTGGTATTGGCACTTCGTGGATGTGGTGTGGTTATGCTTATTCATCTTTGTGTACGTGCTGTAAAGCAACATTAGTAAGGTCTGGGGTTAGGTTGAATATAGCCAAGCCCTAAGGCCACCAGCAACACCATAATGACCACAATAGAAAACAACACTCGGCGACCCAGAAAACGACTCATCGATTGCTGATGTTGTCCTTTTACCATAATAAACAAGGCCCTACCTAAGTTAAATAATATGAATACAAGCAACGAGACTAAAACTAACTTAACAATGAAAGGTGTTGTCACAGGCAATCCTTTTAGTAGCGTGGGTGTGTCTCGGGTATTATTTGTAATCATTACTTTGGTCGTGTTTGGCTTATTGGTCAAGTTAGGATTATGGCAATTATCACGTGCAACATTTAAACAAGAGTGGCAAAGCACATTACTTGTGCGCCAACAGCAACAGGCGCTGACCTATGAAGCCATGTTGGCATTAGTTGAGTCATCAAAACAACCAACGCAATCTGAGCCAGAGGCCGCTTTATTAACAGGTTATCGCTTATCGATATCAGCAAAGCCCATTAATAACTCCATACTGCTGTTAGACAATCAGGTATATCAAGGCCAAGTAGGATACTTAGCTTACCAAGTGTTTGAAATAACTCCTGAGCAACCTTGGATATTAGTTGAACTCGGATTTGTTGCCGCAAATAAAGATCGCCGAATATTGCCTCTACTCGAACCACTTGAAACAAGCTACTACACTCTCTTTGGGCGGGTATATCAAAAGCAGCCCAATCCATTTAGTGATCAGTTAGATGCCGAGCAACTAATCGATAAGCCAATACGTTTTCAAAACATTAACACACCCGCATTAGCCGATATGTTGGGACATTCGCTGATCTCTGTGGTGCTACAACCCGAAAATATCCCACGTTATAACTTACCTCATCCCTGGGTACCGATCCCTTTATCGGCGCAAAAACATCAAGGTTATGCCTTGCAATGGTTCACGATGGCAGGAGTATTTTTAGGATTAATGAGCTGGATAGTATTTCGACAATTTCGACGCTAAAACTCGTCGCTAATAATTAACCTAACAACAATATCAATATGATAAAGAGGAGATGGAATGAACTCCCTACCGAAAAAGAGCAATAAAGCATTAATAATATTACTGCTGGTATTTATTTTACCGGTAGTGATAGCCAAGTTAGTGTTAAGCCTAGGACTTTACAATGGTGCGGTGACTAACAAGGGGGCGTTAATCTCTCCCGAAGTGAATTATGCCAACTTAGCCATGGAAAACCCTAAACCGCATATTTGGCAGGTACTGTTCTTTCTGCCCGAAAAATGTAATGAGCAGTGCCAAGAACGCCTGTATATTTTACATCAGAGTTATATCGCATTAGGTAAAGACCGCGATCGCGTTATCCCTATTATTGTGGTTAATAATAACAGCGACACCACAATACTTAAGCAATTGAATATCGGCTTCGATCAAGTCAATGCTAATGATGCACTGGCAACACTCCTGATTGATCAACAGCTGATTATTGTCGATCCTCTTGGAAGTTTGGTGATGCAATACAACAATGTAATAGGCCACGATGCCAATATCGCCCAAGGCAAGGCTATGATTGCTGATTTACGCAAAATGCTAAAGTTGTCGAGGGTTGGCTAATGGCAATTGAGCGATTAATCAAATTCACCTTGGTATTTACCTTAGCGGTTATTTTAATGGGAGCCTATACCCGTCTGTCAGATGCAGGCTTAGGCTGTCCAGACTGGCCGGGGTGTTATGGTCACTTAGCGGTGCCTAGTGCAAGTCATGACCTAGCAAAAATTGAAACGCATTTTCCGCAAATGACCATAGAACCAGAAAAAGCTTGGCTTGAAATGATCCATCGTTATATCGCTGGCGCATTAGGATTAATGGTATTAGCTATCCTTATATTGTGTATTAAACATCCTCATGCACCGAAAAAACTGCCCAGCTTTATCGCCGTGTTAATTGTGTTTCAAGCGGCACTTGGTATGTGGACAGTCACGATGAAATTAATGCCTATTGTGGTTATGGCGCACCTTATTGGCGGTTTTAGTTTATTTGCCTTGTTACTGCTGTTGTATTTAAGGCTTAAGCCATTGCGGATCCCTGGAGGTGATAGCTATGCCAGAAAATTGGTTCCATTAGCCTTAGTCAGTTTAGGAGTGTTGGTCATTCAAATTATCCTTGGTGGCTGGACCTCATCCAATTACGCGGCTCTCGCCTGCACTACGCTACCTATTTGTGAAGGTAATTGGGTGGATAACTTACGTTTTGCAGAAGCTTTTTCACCATTCCAAGGTGATCATCCTAGTTTTGAATTTGGTGTATTAGACTATGCCACTCGAATGACTATTCATGTAAGCCATAGAGTTTGGGCCGTTGTTACTGCCATCACTCTGATCTTACTCGCACTAAAATTACGCTATGCACAATCAAATATTATGCGTAATAGCGGTTACTTATTGCTGTTATTGGTCATTGCTCAAGTCGGGCTGGGTATTAGTAATGTAGTGATGAATTTACCCTTAGGAATAGCGGTATCACACAATGCAGGCGCAGCCTTATTGCTGCTTACCTTAGTTTTTATTAATTACGCCCTATGGCGCAAAGCATAAGCGAGGATCGACCATGACAAAACCTCTTACTATTAGTCACGATCAACCTAAATTGGCCCTGCAATGGCGCGCTTATTTTGAAATGACCAAACCCAAAGTCGTTGCGCTTATGTTACTTACCGTATTGGTCGGTATGTGTTTATCGGTACCAGGCATAGTGCCGCTGCAGCCTTTGGTTGCCGGTATGGCAGGTATTGCAATGATGGCTGGCGCAGCGGCTGCGTTTAATCACTTAATTGATCGTAAAATTGATGGTTTAATGGCCCGTACCTATAACCGACCTTTACCTAAAGGTAAAATATCAACAACTAAAGCCGCTGCATTTGCAGTGTCGCTCGGAACACTGGGTTTTGTAGTGCTTTATGCGCTTGTAAATCCCCTAACGGCTTGGCTTACATTCGCCAGCTTAATCGGCTACGCCTTGGTGTATACCGCTTACTTGAAACGGGCAACCTCACAAAACATTGTTATCGGTGGATTAGCTGGCGCTATGCCACCCTTGCTTGGTTGGACCGCAATCACCAATGAAATGCATGGTTACGCCCTATTACTGGTGATCATAATCTTTACTTGGACCCCACCGCATTTTTGGGCTCTCGCGATTCACCGCCGTAAAGAGTACGCCAAGGTTGATATTCCAATGCTACCGGTAACTCATGGGGTAGAATTTACCAAAACTTGTATTTTGCTTTACACCATTTTATTAGCCATTGCCTGTCTACTGCCGGTTTTAGTCGGTATGTGTGGTCCCATTTATTTGGTGGGCTCAACTTTACTTAGTTGCGGCTTTATTTATAAAGCGTGGCAGTTAAAGTTTCATGATTACCCAGAGCTTTCGATGCAAGTGTTTAAATTTTCCATTTATCATTTAATGGTGTTATTTATTGTATTATTAGTAGACCATTACTTTTGGGTAAATGCTTAAATTAGAAGGGAAATACATTGAAAAAAATCATAGCTGTAGGAGTAATGTTATTAGCCATCGCCGGTGGTATTGCGTATCAAAAGATGCACACAGAACCGATGGAACTGGCCACCAGTTATGTCTTCGAACAACCAAGAGTATTAGCACCATTTACATTAGCAGACCAGTACGGTAATGCATTTACTAACCAATCATTGCAAGGTAAATGGAGCTTGTTTTTTATTGGTTACACCGCTTGTCCTGATGTATGCCCGACTACGTTAAATAAATTGGCAGCGGCTTATCCGCAACTACAAAAAATAGCCAGTAATGTACAAGTGGTATTTGTGTCGGCAGACCCTAAACGCGACACTCAAGCTAAACGTTTAGATTACATCAACTTTTTTAATAAAGACTTTAAAGCAGTTAGTGCAGAACACAGTGATTTGTTTCCATTTAGCCGTGACTTAGGCTTTGTCTATGCCATGGTCGGAGACGACAGCGACTATCAAGTAGACCATAGCGCATCTTATGTATTGGTTTCACCAAGGGCAGAAAAAATAGCGGTATTTAAAACCAAACCAAAACCGGGCCAATTACCACAAATTATTAATGCTGATCTCATTGCTGACTTTAGTCAAATTGTGCAATCTTGGCACTAGTCATTCACTAATAACTTAGCCCCAACGCTTAATCAAAATGGGGATAAATTACTCTTCGAGCCACTGACCATTATCTTGCGGGCGTATCCACGCTTGTGAGAACCAATAATAACCGGTTCTTGTTTTACTCGGCGCAGTACAATTATAACGCGAGCGTCCTGGAGCTAAATCTGATGATGCCTGAATCGAGAATCGAGTTTCACTTAACCAAATAGGCTTTTTAGCGCCTTGGCCTTGAATAAAACACATCACTTGATGTGGATAAATATCCTGAGTGTCGAGTGTTAGCACTAGTTTAGGCCGCCATTGACCAGAGACTAATAATGGTTCGCTTATATTTTGTTTAGTAACCGGCATAGGCAAACTGGAAAACTTAACCATTAAACTCGTCAAGTCAGCATAAGCATTGGCTACAGGGAAACGCGGTAACGCCGTTAATGAAGCATATTCTCCAGCTGCCCCCGATTGTTGGCCAAAACCAACAAAACCGTGTTTAGCCAAAATAGCTTCCAGCTTATTGGTATATTCGCCATAAGGGTAGGCAAACATTTTGACGCTTTGACCAGTACGCTTTAAGATTTCGGCTTCAGTTGCAAGAATATTATCTTCTACACGTGCTTGCCATTGCTCTTGCGTTTCTTTACCTTGGCGACGAATTAAATGTTCGTGGCCCCAACTGTGGTTCGCTATCGTCACGCCCTGTTCAGACAAGGTATTAATATCTTGCCAACTCATCATTCCTTGGTAACCCGCCTCAATCGGAGCAACAGAAATAAATACTGTATAAGGAAACTTGTACGTCGCTAAAATAGGCGCTGCATTTTGAATAATACAGTCATAGCCATCATCAAAGGTAATCACGATGCTTTTATTATTTAAGGCCGTGTTATGCTTAATACTGTTGACAGCGTCCGCTAATGAAATAACCGTAAACTCATTATCAGCCAAATACTGCATCTGCTCGGCAAACTGACTCGGTGTCACACTAGTACTTTTAGGCGTGTTTTCAGATACATGATGATATTGTAAAATAACCACAGCATTGGCATCACAATGCAATAAGCTCAAACTGAACACCACCAACAATAACGCTATTTTCTTAACCATAATTATTGATACCTATGTCTGTTAGCACACTACTGTTAAACCGCCAAAAAAATCGCCAATTATTGGCATTAGCGACACCCATGATACTGTCAAATATCACTATCCCACTACTAGGATTAGTTGATACTGCTGTGGTTGGGCATCTAGGACAAGCTTATTATCTTGGTGGCGTAGCCTTGGGAAGTACCATCATCACCCTGATGATTTGGTTACTTGGCTTTTTACGTATGTCCACCACCGGACTCGTCGCGCAAGCCTATGGTGCTAATGATACCTCAACTCAGCAACAATTACTGATACAAGGTTGTAGCCTTGCGTTAACGTTAGGCTTAGCAGGGGTAATACTGCAATCTCCACTGCTCAATTTAGCACTTAGTCTCAGTGATGCCAGTGAACAAGTGATGTTCTATTGTCGTCAGTATGTTGATATTCGAATTTGGTCATTACCTTTTGCCCTCACTAATTTAGTCCTATTGGGTTGGCTACTTGGGCGCCAAAAGCCAAAAGCGGCCATGTGGCAGCTCATTATCGCTAACAGCGTTAATATTATCCTCGATATTGTCTTTGTCATGGTATTTAAATGGAATGTACAAGGTGCTGCGCTAGCATCAGTTATTGCTGATATCTGTGCTTTTTCAGTGGCATTAGTCATGGTAAAACGCCAGCTAGTTGCTATGGGCGGACTAAAATTCAGCCAAGTTATCGCACATTTATCATGGCGCGGATATACTCGTTTACTCACCTTAAACCGTGATATTTTTATTCGCAGCTTGTGCCTACAAGCCGCCTTTAGCTTTATGACATTTTATGGTGCCGGCTTAGGCGACAACATAATTGCTGCCAATGCCGTACTGCTTAATTTACTGATGTTGATATCTTATGCATTAGATGGCATTGCCTATTACGCCGAAGCTGAAGTGGGCCGCGCCTTTGGTCAAAAAAATCCTACTTTGCTCCATGACAGCGTAGTGTTAGCTTTTTGCTGGTCGGCAATAGTGGCAGTACTATTTAGCCTACTTTTTTGGTTGGCAGGACCGTGGATAATTCAGCTCTTAACCAACATAGAAGCGGTGCAGGAAACTGCAAATAATTACTTAATCTGGCTTATTTTCATGCCCATATTGGCATTTGGCTGCTACTTATTTGACGGGGTATATATTGGCGCCGCACAAGGGCAAACCATGCGAAATAGTATGATAATCGCGACCTTTGGAATCTATTTCCCCTGTTGGTATTTGCTACAAGCCTGGGGCAACCACAGTCTTTGGGCTGCGATGTCAATATTCATGCTATGTCGAAGCCTCACCTTAGGTTGGCACTATTACTACAAACTCAGGTATCAACTAGCAGTCAGGTAATCGTTATTTAAGTGACAAATAAAAAACAATATCGATCACTTAAGAATGTCTATAAGACCGTGAAGTATATCGAACAGGAAAATAACGATCATTACTTAAGTAAACTCTGGTTAATCAGTAATAACATCGTCTTATAACATTCATTGCAATTGAACACTTCTAGCGACCAATCTTGGGGTAAAATATTCTTAAATAGCCCAAGTATTCACACACGAGAACACTATGACTCAAGAATTGATTATTACCGACATTAAGATCGGCAACGGTAAAGCGGCAGTAAAAGGGGCATTAATTACCACTCGCTACAATGGATGTTTAGCGGACGGCACTCAGTTTGATGCTTCAGATGCATTCCAATGTGTCATCGGCACAGGCAGAGTCATTAAAGGTTGGGATCAAGGTATCATCGGTATGAATGTGGGCGGTAAGCGGCAATTATCAGTACCAGCACATTTAGCCTATGGCGAACGTCAAATTGGTGAGCGTATTCCAGCAAACTCAGATTTATTTTTTGAAATTGAATTACTTGAAGTACTCACTCGAGACGACTAATTCGAGTTAATAAGTCACAAACGAAAACGCGACCCATCAGGTCGCGTTTATTGTGCAGTGCGGTTCATTAAGCTTACGCGTAAGAATGCTCGCCATGCTCATGCTCTGTAACGTCACGAACACCTGTCAATTCAGTTGGGAACATATCTAACAACTGCTTCTCAATACCATCTTTTAAGGTGATATCAACTTGCGAGCAACCGTTACACCCACCGCCAAACTGCAATACTGCAACGCCAGCTTCGGTAATTTCTACCAGCATGATGTTACCGCCGTGGCTAGCAAGTTGTGGATTAATCTCTGACTGAATAACATATTCAATACGTTCAACTAATGGCGCATCTCCAGACACTTTACGCATTTTTGCGTTAGGTGCTTTTAATGTAAGCTGCGAACCAAGCTGGTCGGTTACAAAGTCAATGCTGGCATCATCTAAAAACGGTGCGCTCTTTTCATCGACCATAGCACTAAAGCCATTAAATGGAAGTTCTACATCATCAGCTTCAGCAGCATCAGGTGGACAATAAGACACACCACACTCTGCTTGTGCAGTACCTGGGCTGATAACAAACACACGAATGTGCGTACCTTCCGGCTGGTCGGCCAATAGTTTGACGAAATGGGCCTGAGCTGTATCGGTAATGGTGATCATAAAAACCTGCTCCGTCAGGGAATACCTGAGTAAATTAGTAAGAATTAGACCTATGATACTCTGTGTTGCATTGGCTTTGTAGTGTCCGTGGGATTTGATCTCGAAAAAATGATCCAGGACAACGTTTTTTAGCCCTGAAAATATCGCAATGTGCCTTATAGCATAGGTTATAGGACGTATTAATTAATTGTTTTTATTTATAAAAAAACTTGTTATTACTCAAATCGAATTAATCTAACCTAAACCTAGGTTAATCTACCTTTAAAAAGATTTAATCTAATAATCCTGGTGCTTCTGCCCGCGCAAGGCACCATGTTTGTACATGAACAAATTGTGGACTAAATAATCGACTAATTTCATCGACTGTTGTGCCGGTCGTGACCACATCATCAATCAACGCAACTCGCTGGTAGGTCATATTCGGTTTTAGTTTGAATGCGCCATGGCAATTCCTACGCCGCTGTTTACCTGCTAATCCGGTTTGTGGCGCAGTATCGACCACCCGAATTAAACAACCGTCGTCCAGAGGGATACCGGTCAATAGGCTTAACTCTTTAGCAATTAACCAAGCTTGGTTAAAACCTCTGTGCCGCAAACGATTGGGGTGTAGCGGTACTGGGATCAACACCTGTGGACGCCTTATAATGCCATGCTTAATGAGTAATGCGATACGACAAGCTAATTGCTGAGTTATCGCATTAAGCGGCGCACATTGTTGTTGGTATTTAATCGCAGCAATAAGCGGCCCTAATCCTTGATGATAACTGCAAGGTGCCACCACCCAGTTAGGCTTATGTTTAAGGCATTTGCCACAATATGCCTGCAATAGCGCGATTTCGCGACCACAGCCTAAACACACTTCATGCTGATACAAACTTGCAGCTAAGCACACCTGGCACACACCAGTAAGCACTTTATGAGGAAACAATTGCTGATAACCCATTTGCTCTATCCTTTGCTGGCACAGCAAGCAACGGTTGGGTAAACTGCCTAGTAAAATTGCCCTCGCACGCAAAATGCTGCTGATGCATGAGCGTAATAAGTGATGGATGTCGACTAAATTATTGCTTGATGGCATAGGCTATTCATTCCATTAAATAGACTCAAAGAGGGGTTAACCGTGAGTTTTCCTGCATTGCATATTGATACCGTAGGCTTAAAAGGCCAAGACATTGTGTTTTTACACGGTTGGGGTGTAAATAACCAAGTCTTTAGTCCATTAAAAAACGCCTTGCTACAGTATAGGGTGCATTATGTTGATTTGCCGGGGTTTGGTCTAAGTCCAAATATCGATGGTGACATAAGGCAATGGTCACAAGCACTTGCAGCACAACTTCCAAAGCACGCTATTTGGGTAGGCTGGTCTCTAGGTGGATTAATTGCGAGTCAGGTTGCCATTGATTATCCAGAGTCTGTGGCAGCATTAGTGACTATTGCTTCATCACCATGCTTTATGGCCCGAGAAATAAATCAAACAAGCTCTGCTTGGTCAGGTATTCAGCCTAATGTATTGGCTCAGTTTTCCAACCAATTAAGCCAAAACCTGTCTCGTACCGTTGAACGATTTCTGGCGATTCAAGCCATGGGAAGCGACCATCCAAAAGCGGATATTCAACAGATAAAAAATTTAGTCTTAAGTAAGCCATTGCCGACACAACAAGGGCTATCCCAAGGATTGGATATGTTAGCGCACGTGGATTTACGTGAGAGAATCACTCAAATACAACAACCGTGGTTACGTATTTGGGGTAAATTAGACAGTTTAGTACCGAGAGAAATCATCACCGTATTACCTAAAAATGACAACATTGAAGATGTACTGATAAATAAAGCATCCCATGCGCCATTTATTTCACATCCAGATGCTTTTTTAAGCTATTTATTACCTTGGATCATAAAATACCGCTAAAAATAACTGAATAGTACTTTAGCCTTGGTCAAATATTGACTATAATTTAGCCAAGACTTCGTATTGGCAAGGTCCACATGATAATCAACACTCATTATCCACAAGTACCGTTAGCAACTTCAAATGTTGCGACGGATCTTGCCCGAGTGGACAATCATCAAAAACCGCCAATTATTCCACCGCAAGAACCAGCTAAAGGCCATCAAGAACGGTCTTTGAATCAACAGAATGAGCGTGCTTCGACTTATATTATCGCTGAGAAAAAACAGCAACAAGAACAGACGAAGCGCCAACAACAAAATGTCACGCAGCAATCCGTCGACCCTAAAGTTATCGCGTCTACAAGCATACGCGCTCAGATCGTTAGGGTTATCGCTAACCAGACCCCTGCACTGCATCGTAAAGATATTCAGCTAAAAACCCAAGCTGCTACCACTAAAACCACCGCAGAACCTCGTCAACGCCAACCTATTAACTCTGGTGTACCAACTGCCACCTACCAGCAATTTGGTCTGCAGGTAGGTAAATTCTATCAACAACAGTCTGCTCCCAACATTGAATCTCAGCTACAAATTTTAGCGTGATACTTCAGGTATTGCCAAATCCGACAGTGTCGGCTTTACTTCGGTATTTTCTGAACGATACAACATTTTGTTATAGGCTAAACTTCCCCACAATGCCCAACCTAAAGCAGTTTCCGCTTGTGCTTCATCCAATGTCGTCGGCGTTAGTTTTTCCGTAGAAAAATCATAAGTTACGCTTTCAGGCGGTAATTCAGGTTGTAAAATCGTCATTTTATTCCCCTCTAATAAACCAAAGTTTTTATCATATTGCATCATCGCTCGGCCTGGCCAAGAGTCTGCTACTTTGGTTAAATCACGGCCTAACATTGGATAGTTGTCGGAAATACCCAGTAAAGACACGAGTGTCGGCGCCATGTCAATTTGGCTAACAACACGTGGATCATGCTTCACTTCAATACCTTCACCTAAAATAAGCCCAGGAATACGAAAACGCGATACTGGTATTAACGCAGCGCCACCAACACGGCTGTCATGATCGGCAACAATCAAAAACAAGGTGTCTTTCCAATACTCTGACTTTTTAGCTTTCTTAAAAAACTCACCCACTGCATAGTCGGCATACTTAACCGCATTGTGCATGGTGTACTGTGGTTGTTCATACAACTCAATACGATCGTCTGGAAACTCATACGGATCATGATTACTTGAGCTAAACACTAAACTGAAAAATGGTTTACCCTCTTTGTGCATCCGAGAAAACTCTTCATCGGCTCGAAACAGTAAGTCCTCATCAGATACCCCCCAAGATGCTACAAATGCTGGTTTTTTATAATCACCTTGATCAACAATATCGGTAAAACCATTACCTAAAAAGAAGCTACGCATATTATCAAAATGGCTTTCACCGCCATAAATAAACTGCGTGGTGTAGCCATGTTGTTTTAATAAATCTGCAATAGTGAAAAAGCCGGTTTGACTCTTACCTAACTTAACTACCGCACGTGCTGGCGTTGGTGTAAAACCGGTTGTTACTGCCTCAATACCTCTTACCGAGCGTGTACCTGTCGCGTATAAGTTTTCAAAAAACCACCCTTGTTGAGATAGCTCATCAATATTAGGCGTTAACGGTAAGCCACCTAAGCTACCCACAAAACGCGCACCTAGACTTTCTTGTAAAATGATCACTAAGTTTTTAGGCTTACCACTATAGCTAGCTTGATTAAACGATAAAGTCGGTATAGTCGATGAGGTAAATGCACTCAACGGCCGACCACTTTCACGGCGCACAATATTAATGACTTTATCATCAGCTAGTTTGCCATAGACTTTCGATGCATCTTGTTCATTATCCATTTGTTTAATGGCAAACATTAATGAAAATGATGAATTCAATACTAATGAATTTATTAACGGATCGTCAGAAAATGCTACCAATGAAGGATTGAGTGGGCGATGTCCTAACGATGAACGAGCACCTAACACTGTCACGGCAATAACGATGACAGCCAGCACTGGACGCCAATACCATTTCGGATAGCGAACATGCTGAGTAAGCTTACCGGTAAACCACCAACCACCCCATAAGGTGCCTACGGTAATCACTGCTGACAAAATAAGCTCAGCTTTTCGCCCAGCCCATAACATCGACAATACTTCTTTTGGATATACCAGATATTCAACATACAAGCGATTAGGTCTAAAACCGTATTCGGCGATAAATGACGGCGACGAGGCTTCCAGGAAAATAATCACCCATAAACCGAGTGTTAACCACAGCCGCAATATCATCACCCAGGCACGGCCAACTAAATGCTCACCAGAAAATATCACGGTACCTAATGCGGCTATGCCCCATAACCAACACACTGAAGCAAAATCAACCCGTAACCCCTGAACAAAGATATAACCCCAACCTTGCGCATCACTAACGCGATCAGCCTGCCATAAAGACAAACCTAAGCGGCTCACGCTCAAGATAATAAGTGACATAACACTGAATATGATAATGATTTGAAGTAAGCTTTTTGAAGAGCGTGGTGTTGATGGCAGCGCAGAACGTGCGTTATACCTAAAGGAATTTACAGCCATTTATTGCTCCGATATTTTTGTTATTTTTTGCTACATAAGTAATTTATATGCAACAAGCCGTACCAAACGTAACATCGTTGTTATGTACAACGGATGTATGTTCGTATCTTCGGTCGGCTGACGTTGATGAGTGTTATCTTTATAATCTGATCAGTTCAATCAAAATAAAAAGGTATATTGCTATCTTTATCAATATATTAACTAACACTCACAAGAAGTAATTTCACTAAAACTAAACCTATCTGAGCCTAAGACTCTGATTAGCGGTCAAAGTTCAGTAACAAACGAGCTATATTAACCTTTTATTAACGCTTCAGCTCAACCGTTTGTCGCTTCAATGTGATCTGCATTAAAATAATCTTGTCTAACTTGCCGCTATTGTAGGAATGTGCAGACTAAACATAATTTTATCTGTGGAAACTAACTCAAAACTAAATTTAAACTCATTCAATTTAGCGATATTTTCCACAATCGCTAATCCTAATCCATGGCGGTCACTATTAGATCGCGATTGTTCAGCTTGAAACAACGGTAACGTGAGCCGCTCTAAATCATTAGCATTGAGGCTGGTAACCAATTCATTTTCAATACTGATCTCTAATCCTTGGTTGTCAGAGTTTAATCGTATTTGAATCAATGATTTTGCTGGGCTGTAATACAGTGCATTATCAAATAAATTGGTCAAAATAAGGTGTAAAGAAAACTCATCAATAAGACAATTCTTATCTGAAGTTCGATTATCAATGTTTAAACGAGAATGAATAGTTGAATACTTAAAAGCCAGCTCATCAATAACTTGACTCATTAGGGTATTAATATTAATGGATTGACGATGCAGATTAATATTTTCAGATGAAGCTTGTTGCAACAATAATAAATTATTCACTATCGTTTTCATCCGTAAACTAATACTAAGTACATCCTGTTTATAGCTCCCGCCAATACGCTGATCATCGGGATATCGAATATAAATTTCACTCAAACTGATTAATTCACTGATGGGTGTTTTCAATTCGTGGGCAATATCGGCAGTGATCCGTTTTTCGGTTTGTAAGTATTGCTGGCTAATTTTGACAAACTTATTGAGCTCATTGCGTATGGGCTCAATTTCTATATAACGTTCTGAATCAGTAGATAATGGAATGTATTTTTGGGTAACATTGACATTTTTTAACGACATATTTAACTCGTTAAGCGGCGTCAAACCACGATAAATAACCTTTACTACAGCCCAACGGATCAACACGATAACCAGCAGTAACCCAATCGCTAAGCTGGAGTCAATAATCACCAAAATTTGACTTAAGTCTTCTGTAGTAATGGCGACCGTTAACCACATGGGCTCGACATTATGCATTGTTGAACGATTTGCTTTAGGCACTTGTGGTTCAAAATATGACACCATCGCGCGACCATCGCGGCCATCAGGTAACACCACATCAGCAAAAATGGCACTATTTAGTGGCATATTTTTTTTGAGTAAATCGGTATCAGTAAAATGAGTTAACGACTCAGAACGTTCAAATACGCTTGAGCCTTGCCACAATTGAAAGAAACTGGCTTTGGTTGAGGTACCAAATTCAGGCATAAATTCGCCAGCAAAATCAAACTCTGTGCCTTCTGGCGTCACTTTAACCAATGTCTTTAGGTAATTAGATTTATCGGTTAATGCACTATCAAATTCAGCATCAACCCAATTATCAATACTAATATCAATCGCAAAAAAAACTAAAATCAAAATAGCCGATACCACATAGGTCATGGTATTAACTAAATTAGTTGTTAACGATCTCATTCGTGTTCACCCACAAAATAACCAAAGCCGCGTTTATTCTTAATGGGTAAGTTTGCTCCAACTGCTTTGGCTTTTTTACGCACCGACGATAAATGAGCTTCTATAGTATTTTTTGATAAATGGTTAAATGAGCCGACAACCGCCTCACTAATTTGCTCTGGATTGAGTATTTGCTTAGGGTTGTTAAAGAGATACTCAACAATTTTAAATTCGTTTTTAGTCAGGTCTATATAATGGCCATTGGCATGCAGTGATTTATTACTGGTATCGAGGACAAAATCCGCAATACAAATCGATTTGACCTGTTGATTAAGCCCGCCACGTCGACCAAGAGTAATGAGTCTGGCTTGTAATTCGTCAAACGAAAATGGTTTAGTGAGATAATCATCGGCACCCGCTAATAAGCCGGTTACACGATCTTCTGCCTGGGATTTTGCGGATAAAATAATCACCTTAGCTTGATTGCCTAATTTACGAATACTTTTAAGTAAACTAAGGCCATCGACAGAAGGCAGCATAAGATCCAAAATGATAAAATCATACTGGTTAGTCAGCGCCATGCTTAACCCTTCAGAACCATCACCGGTTTCATCAACGGTATAACCTAAATGATCTAACCCAACTCTAATGCCGCGACGCAGCGCTTCAGAGTCTTCAATTAACAACACTTTCATTGAGTGTCCTTTATCATTATTGCGCCTATATCCATATCACGATTGATGCGACCAAAATCGCTTAATAAACAACCTCCCCCATACTCCCTATGCGGTGAATAGAGCGGCTATAAACAGCTGTATTGAGTTCACATGAGTAGCGAACGCACTATGCCCACAAAATAACCCACCACACAATTGCTGCCATTAACATGCTCAAAAACACAAACGCTGAAGCGATATCTTTGGCTAAACCAGACAACACATGAAACTCTAAGCCGATACGGTCAACCACCACTTCTATAGCAGTGTTAACCAGTTCCGCAAACAATACAAATAGTAATGCCAGCACTAACATGGCTGATTGCGGCGCACTAATGTTTGCCATACAAGCAAATATGGTTAATGGTATAAATAACATCAATTCTTGTTGAAATGCCGCTTCATTACGACACATCCACTTTAGGCCATTAAAGGTATTTTTACAGGTATACAGCAAACGCATTATTCCTGTGCGTTTAACCACTATTTTAGCCTGTTTAGCCGAAGTGTGTTTTGTTCTACTACTATCAGATGTAGATGATGAAACTGACGTTGTCATGAATTTATTCCTAGTTCATTTTACAATCGGTGGTGATGTCTAACTTTGGATCTCTCACCGAAGTATTTACACCGTAAAGCCCCAGTAATGTATGGAACAAATTGTCATGAGAATACGAACCATTGAATGCTCTATTTGCAAAACATTCACGATCAACTCCTTTTGCTTGTGCGTAGTCTTGCGGTAACCACACAAACCAAGGCACATGAGTTTGCTGGCTTGGCGCTATGCTATAAGGCGTGCCATGTAGGTACATACCACTTTCACCTAACGACTCACCATGATCTGACAAATAGACCAGCGCAACATTGTATTTGTCTTGATATTGCTTCAATACATTAATGGTTTCTGCCAACACAAAGTCGGTATACGCTATGGTGTTATCGTACACATTCACAATCTCTTCATCGCTGCAATTTTCAATGTCACTTCGGCTACACGCTGGGGCAAATAGTGCTTTATCAGCAGGGTAACGTTGCCAATAAGTTGGTCCATGACTGCCTATCGTATGTAAAGCAATAAATTGATTATCTAAACCTTTGCCCGATAATGCACTTGCTGCACTTTCTTGTTGTAATTTTTGGTTGAGTTTTTCGACTAAAATCTCGTCATAGCAACTCAAGCCATCGCATAATGGATTTGGCTCGCTCGGTGAAATATCAATCTTATTGATGCGTGACCCAACATCTTTATCACCACCGTCGTTGTCAAACCATGTCACCTTGACACCAGCCGCATTAATCACATCAAGTACGTTATTTTGTGCATCGGCAACTTCACGATTGTAATTGTCATGGGTAAGGCTTGAAAACATACAAGGTAATGAATGTGCTGTTGCTGTGCCGCACGACGACACGTTTTGTAAGGCAATAATACCGAGATTTTCAGTGTAAGGATTGGTATTACGTTGGTAACCGTTATACGCCATATTTTGTGCTCGAGCCGTTTCGCCGACTACAAGCACCATAAGAGTAGGTTTACCATTTTCACTCGGAGTTAACTGTGCATCTTTACCCATAGGGTTAAAGATTAATTTTTCAGTAAAGTAACGTTGGTTTAGGTATTTAACCGTATTATAAATATGCGCAGGAATAATCATTTTATTGAGATAATGATTATTACGCCCCACTGACGCATAGTCTTTATAAAAAAACAGCACCGTCATCCCCACTATCGCTAAACTGATAATCGTAAAACCAACGCGACGAAGTAGCGCTTTAGCCAATGAAGGTCCACTGGTCACGTTACAGCCAAGCAGTAATATCGAAGGTACTACACCTAACACCAATACATAACCAATTGAGTGTGCATTAATGTAGGAAAAAGCTTCACCAGAATTAGTTTCAAAAATATTTTCAATCATGCCGTAATCAAACATAACGTTGTATTGCAACATGGCATACATCGCTGCCGATGATGTCAGTAACAACACAATCATTACCGGTTTAAACACAAATCTAAACGCAAACAAGCTGAATATCAGCATGAAACAGCTTGTGAGTAAAATAGCTGGCGACAACGAAAATAGCACATGACCGTCTGCAGATAATTGATATATTTTACGGATTAACGGAAAATTTAATACCACACCAAAATACATGGCAATAATGCAGATCATCGCCTCATAACTAATACTCTTTGGGGTGATACGAGATAATGTTTGCGTTAATAATTTCAATGTCGCCACTCACGATAAACTTGATTGATGGCGATAGTCCGCTTCGAAACTTAAGATTCACTTAATAAAAACTGAATTATTGCTGTTGTGTTAATTCAGTTTCAATCATTTCGCTAAATAAACAAAAAGCCCTAACATCTAAGATGAAAGGGCTTTAAAAATCAATGGTTAATGAAGTTATGCCTTAACATAGGCAATAACTTATTATTTTTTAAGTTTGGCAAAGGCGTCTGCAAACGCATTACCCATTGCAGCATTTTGCTGCACCTTAACCGGCTTATTCACCTGTTTATTATGCCCTGCACTCTGGGCATTGGTAGCAGACTTACCCGCAGCAGGCTTGTTCTGATAACTATTTTGTGGCTTACCTTGTGACTGTCTGGTCGCTTTTTCAGTATCTATTTTTTCATCAAGACGCATGCTTAACGCAATACGACGACGCTCAATATCCACTTCCATCACTTTTACTTTAACCACATCACCCGCTTTAACAATGGTATGTGGGTCACTGACAAATTTGTCGGTTAACGATGAAATATGCACTAAACCATCTTGATGCACCCCCACATCAACAAAGGCACCAAAGTTAGTCACGTTGGTCACCACACCTTCTAGAATCATTTCGGCTTTAAGATGCTTTAACTCTTCTATGCCGTCTTTAAACGTAGCGGTTTTAAACTCGCCACGCGGATCGCGTCCGGGCTTATCTAACTCGGCTAAAATATCATTAATGGTCGGTACACCAAATGCGTCGGTAACAAAATCAGCCGCATTAATCTGTTTTAATAAATCACTATTACCCATTAATTCAGTTAACGACAATTGCTTAGCCTCAGCAATTAATTCAACCAAACTATACGCTTCTGGGTGAACAGATGACGAATCTAATGGATTATCACCATTACGAATACGTAAAAAACCAGCCGCTTGCTCATAAGCTTTAGGGCCTAAACGCGCCACACTCAATAGCTGCTTACGGTTGGTAAATTGGCCATTGGCGTCACGAAAATCTACCACATTTTTAGCTAAGGTTTTGGTTAAACCAGCAACTTGAGCTAATAACGGGGCCGATGCCATATTTAAGTCAACACCCACGGCGTTAACACAATCTTCCACCACAGCATCAAGTGATTGCGATAACTGGCTTTGGCTTACATCATGCTGATACTGCCCAACGCCAATGGCTTTAGGTTCAATTTTTACCAGCTCAGCCAACGGGTCTTGTAAGCGACGTGCAATGGATACCGCACCACGAATTGACACATCAAGATTAGGAAATTCATTAGCGGCAAATTCAGAGGCCGAATACACTGATGCGCCCGCTTCACTAACTATTACTTTAGTTAGCGTCGGATGCGTCTCTTTCATAGCCGCGATTAACTCACCGGTTAGCTTGTCGGTCTCACGTGAGCCAGTGCCATTACCAATCGCGATAATGTCCACTTTGTGCATGGTGACTAAGTTGCTTAAAGTGCGAATCGATTTGTCCCACAAATTTTGCGGTGCATGAGGGAAAATAGTGGTGTGGGCCACCAGCTTACCGGTGTTATCAACAATCGCCACTTTCACGCCAGTGCGGATCCCAGGATCAAGTCCCATAGTCGCTTTCGCACCAGCAGGTGCTGCCATCAGTAAATCACCCAGATTACGGGCAAACACTCTAATGGCTTCTTCTTCCGCGCTTTCACGCATCTTAGCGATAAACTCGGTTTCCATTTGCAAGGCAACTTTAATGCGCCATGTCGAGGTCACTACGGTTTTTAACCATTGATCAACGCTAGAGTTAGTCAGTTCTAACTTAAAGTGATCGCTAATAATTACTTCACAATAACTGCCTTCAGTGGCTTGAGTATCTGGATCGGCATTCATCGACAGGCTTAACACGCCTTCATTACGGCCACGTAACATCGCCAGAGCACGATGAGATGGGATTTTAGTCATCACCTCATTGTGTTCAAAATAATCGCGGAATTTAGCACCTTCTTTTTCTTTACCTTTCACCATGCGGCTTTCAAGCACAGCTTGCAGTACTAAATGTTGACGAATTTTACGCAGTAACTCTGCATCTTCGGCAAAGCGCTCCATTAAAATATAACGAGCACCATCAAGTACCGCTTTGATGTCGGCAAAACCTGCAGCTGGATTAATAAACTCAGTTGCTTTGGTATCTATGTCTAATTGGCGTTCGGCTAATACAGCATCAACAAGCGGTTCAATACCGGCTTCGATAGCAATTTGCCCCTTAGTGCGGCGCTTTGGTTTGAACGGCAGATATAAATCTTCAAGACGGGTTTTACTGTCGGCGTCATTAATCGCTTGAGTTAACGCTGGAGTTAATTTTCCTTGTGCGCCAATACTCGACAAAATCACCTGACGGCGATCGTGTAACTCACGCAAATAACCTAAGCGAGAAAACAAGTTACGTAATTGGGTGTCATCTAAACCACCGGTTGCTTCTTTACGATAGCGCGCAATAAATGGCACTGTCGCGCCATCATCTAATAGCGCAATGGTCGCTGAGACCTGTTGTTCACGGACATTAAGTTCTTGAGCGATAATCTGGGCAATATTATGCATAATCAATCGAATTCGACATGGTTTAAAATAAAATTATGCCAAAGATACCATAAAGACCAGCAGTTCGCTGCTAGTACGAAAGGCTTTATGATGTCTTTCGAGATAATAGATAAAAAGAATGCATCATCTGGCATGAAGTGCTAAAACACACAGGTAAATATTGCGGCTTAAGATTGTTATACATTTTGCAAAAGACAACATTGCATCATTAATCGACCACATAAAGAGTAACCCGCGTGAAAACAAAGCTAATCACTTTAGAAGGCTACAATAAACTCAGAATTGAGCACGATTACCTGTGGAAAGAACAGCGTCCTGAAGTGACTAAAATTGTCACTTGGGCGGCAGGTTTGGGTGACCGCTCCGAGAACGCTGATTATACTTTTAATAAACGTTTATTAAGGCAAATTGACCGTCGAGTACGCTATTTACGCAAGCTGCTGCCCGAACTCAAAATTGTCTATTACGCACCCGAGCAAGAAGGCAAAGTATTTTTTGGCGCCACGGTTGAAATTGAAAACGACGCCGGTGACATTAAAACCTTTAAAATTGTCGGCCCAGAAGAAATTTACGACGAACGTAAAGACTATATCTCCATCGACTCGCCCATGGCCCGCGCGTTACTCAAAAAACAAGTAGACGATGAAGCGGTAGTGAGCACACCTCAAGGTGATAAAACCTGGTACATCAATAAAATTAGTTACAAACTAGAACAAAAATAACGTATCCAAGGAAAATGCAATCAAAGGCGTTAATGGCTATAGTTGCGCGTCGTCAAAAAAATATTGAACAGTTAAGCTTTGCTGCTAACACTGGGCATGGTGACTCCAACACCACAAAGATATTGTTCCCTGATAGATTCAGCTTTGAAGAGCCATATTGACTCATGAACCATCAGTATTAGAAACAATAAATATTAGGAACCATTTTGACTATAGCAAAATTGATTATGTGCGAGGTTGATGACGGTAAACAAGAGGCTTTTTCACAAAGTCAGAGTGCCTGGAGTCAACTGTCGACGTGTAACGGTTTTGTTGGGCAAGCAGGTGGATGGGAAGCATCGTCAAGCACTGCAATTATCTTAGGTTTTTGGGAATCACAGTTTCACGTGAGTGAATTCATGAGAACTACCCACGATGAGATTTATTTAACTAATAAACAACAATCCACTTATCGTCATTGCTCAGTTAATTACTTCGAACTCATTTCAACCATATCTGACTTACAGATTGATTTTTCAGGTACTGGAGTATTAAGAATCGCTTACTGCTCAAGAGTACTGGACATTGATAGGTTTAATCGAGATCAACAACTTATTTGGAACCCCCAACTATCAACACAACTCGGATGTTTAGGCGCTCACGTTTGGCGCCATGTTAAACACCATGACTGTTACTTAGTGGTAACGCATTGGGAATCACTAGAAGCTCATGAAATATACGCAAACAATGTATTGCCAACATTACGAGAGATAGCCCGCCCATCGGAGTACATAGAACAACTATTAGGTAAGGTTGTTGTTCTCGATACAAAGTGGAATGTCAAATCCTATAACGATTGATCACCACAGGTAACATTCCATCTAACCAGTTTAAACCGGCACGATAATATTGTCGTTTCTTCCTTGAAAAACATTATCAATTCTTGCAGTTTTGCTAACGTGTTAGTGAACATTTACAAGCTAAGGCATCTACTCATATATGAACAGATGATGGCTAATAGCCTTTACGTCGTGGCGCATCACCCACACCAGAGCAAAGGGGTAAAGCGCATTCTTGTTTATGAATCAGCCTTTGCAAACCCTCTGCGTTCCAGCAACTTTTTCGCTTTTTAACCAAACAACAGCAGCGAAAAAATTGCGACGGAAATTGATCGAGCTTCTGACAGCGTATGTAACCATCTTCGCCCTTATTCGAAAATGCTAACGCTTCACATGGGGCGTCTCTTCCACCCTGTATCATTGCCGAGATAAAGCCAGAAAAGAAGGTCCCCAGTGCCAAGAAAAACATTAACCAGTAATGATTGGTCAACTGAAGCTAAGTTTGCCGTTCTCATCGAAACAGCACCTATGTCTGAAACCGAAATTAGCCAATATTTCCAAGAAAAAGGCTTGTTTCGAGAACAAGTTCAGCAGTGGAAGCAAGATTGTTTCGGCGGTTTTAAGACCAGTGAAGTTCAAGCCAAATCAGACAAGGCGGAAATAAAGTCCCTGCAATGAGAATGACGTTACAAGGAGAAGGCACAAAATACAGCCACACTCCCTTGTAAATTCCCTTTGTAAATTGACGTCCAAGTCAGTAAGTTATGTTAACTAAAAGATGAACGACAATACCTTAGCGTTTAACATCTAAAATAAGTCAACATTAGCGTCATTGCTTGTGAATGACAGGACAAAGTCACTGAGCTACAGCACGAAAACTGATTTTAACAAGCGAGCATAATCGAAGAGCAAGGATAAAGATAACGCTTAATCGAGATGACGATAATGATTTTAAACAAAATCCAATCGTTAATGGTGTAATATTCTAAGCCAAAGATTCTGATGATTTCTAACAAGTAAAACAGGGGTTTCAACTTGTTAATGTCTCAGTAAGAACAACATAATAATTAACCTTATTGCGAGAGCATTATGATCAATCAGCTCCAGGAAAAATATCAACTGTCACTATTGCTGCTACTCAGTGTTGTGGCTGTATTGGGGATTTCTCCTTTTGTGGTGATACGTTATCTTGCTGGCAACTTCACCGCTGCAATTATTGATATTACGCTGATTTTGGGCATCATAACGTTAGTCGGTTATGCGTATTACGCAAAAAAAATCCGCAGAGTAAGCGCGGTGATAGCAATATTTATTAATGCCGGTGTTGTCACCATCGTTATTGCTAACGGAATTGATAGTTTTTTGTGGATTTACCCCGTCTTCGCCAGCACTTTTGTTCTGGTAAAACCAATTGAAGCCCTTGGTATTAATGCTGTCGCCGGAGTTACTATAGTAAAATTTTCTAACATTTTTACCACCATTTCAGAGGATTCCTTCATTGTGACAAACTTGATGTTGTCATTATGTGTTTTTGTTTATGCCAGCCACAGTGCCAAGCAATTTCGCTTACTTGAAGATCTCAATACAACTGATCCGCTCACCGGTGCATTTAATCGCCGTGCCATGAGCTCAGACATGCAAGCAGCCTTAATTAACGCTGAGCACGACGGTATTAAGCAATGGCTAGCCATCCTGGATTTAGATTACTTTAAAAGAGTAAACGATAAGTTCGGCCATGCTGTTGGTGACCAAATACTTAAAGATTTTGTGGCAATTACTACATCACACATCGGTAAATACGACCGGCTTTATCGATTTGGCGGGGAGGAGTTTGTGCTATTAATTCCCGAGAGCAGTAATCAACAACAAATGTTTTTTGACAGCCTGAGAACGGCGATTAAAAAAGAATTGAAAAATCCAGATGGCGAAGCAATAACCGTATCATTTGGTGTCGCTGATTGGGTGCCTAATACAACGGCAGATACTTGGTTGCAACGCGCAGATGAAGCTCTTTATCTCGCGAAGGACAGAGGTCGAGATTGTGTCGTCTTCAGTGACTCATAAATTCAGTTACTAATTGTCTAGTTATAGTAGCCTAGTTATTAGTAGCCTAGTTACGATCTGATACGCTGGAGATCTACTTTAGTCGCTTGCTTTTTCTGTACTAAATCTTGTAACACATTAACAATATCTCTTCCCGCCTGCTTCATTGTACTTTGGTCTTTAACGTCATTTAAACCCACAATATCGAATCTCATTGAATCTTCAATACCAGCAAATGCCATAGACCATTCAGAGAAGCTTCTTTCATCTGCCTTTTCAAAATAAAGTACGACTATTTCTGCATGTCGGCTATCGAGCTAAAAATTATATATTGGATTTAACATGCTCGCAGTTAATAGATTTAAGCCATTAAGGGTAATTAAAACAGGACTAAGGTTACCAATAAACGAGCGACTAATACATAGGCATGAAAGGCTTTATTACCATGGATTATGGTATTAAAAATTAATCTCAAAAAATAAGGCCTGAGTCGCCACTCTTGCCCGTTGTGGCATAGTCGTGGGCACCAATGAGTTTATCAAGCTTGCTAACATTACGCTGCTCACTGACAGAATTCTTCACTCAACATAAGCAAACATAAGCAAACAGCTTATCTTTCCGTTGTAGCCGCTCATTTTTTCACTCAAAAAAGCCCAAGTCGTTAAACTTGGGCTTATTTACGGGTAGTTTAAGCAGGTTATAACCTGAGATTGAAACCAAACGACTTAGCCAAAAGGTTTAACTAAATTACTTGGCTAAATTACGTAATACATAATGCAAAATCCCACCGTGTTGGTAGTAACTGAACTCATTTGGCGTATCAATACGGATTTTAGCTTCAAACGAATGTTGCTTACCCGCTTTGTCAGTTGCGATCACCTTAACGGTTTTTTGACCGGCACTCACCGCTGGAATACTAAATTGCTCTTCACCTGTGAGGTTAAGCGACTCAGCACTGTCGTCTGGCATAAACTGCAAAGGCAAAATGCCCATTCCAACTAAGTTAGAGCGATGAATGCGCTCATAGCTTTGAGCGATTACCGCTTTAACGCCCAACAATGCTGGGCCTTTGGCTGCCCAGTCTCGCGAGCTACCGGTACCATATTCTTTCCCTGCTAGCACAATACAAGGCGTGCCTTGTTGCTGATACTGCATAGCGGCATCAAATACAGTCATCGACTCACCGTTAGGCATTAAACGTGTCCAACAGCCTTCGGTTCCTGGTGCTAGCAAGTTTCTCAATCTTACATTGGCAAAGGTGCCGCGCATCATCACTTCATGGTTACCACGACGTGAACCGTAAGAGTTAAAGTCTTTAATCGCCACGCCAGCTTGTTGTAAATAATCTCCAGCAGGGCTGTTTGGTGCAATAGATCCCGCCGGTGAAATATGGTCTGTTGTCACCGAGTCGCCCAATTTGAGTAAACAACGGGCGTTGTCTATGCCTGTTATTGTGGGCACTTCGGCAGTGATGCCGTCAAAAAATGGCGGCTGTTTAACATAGGTAGAATCTGGCCAGTTATATTTCTGACTCTGCACCACCTCTAACCCTTGCCAATCTGCATCACCACTGTAAACATCAGCATAACGCGATACAAACATATCACTTTGCACTGCACTGGCCATAACCTGTTGGATTTCTTGATTATCCGGCCAGATATCTTTTAAATAAACCGCATTACCATCGGCATCCTCCCCAAGTGACTCGCTAGCAATATCGGCTTTCATGTTACCGGCTAGTGCATATGCGACCACCAGCGGCGGAGATGCTAAGTAATTAGCTTGTACCTCAGGATGGATCCGACCATCAAAGTTACGGTTACCCGACAATACCGAACACACCTTCAACCTGCCCTGTTGAATCGCTTCACTTACAGGCTGAGGCAATGGGCCGGAATTACCGATACAGGTGGTACAACCGTAACCGACTAACTGAAACCCTAAGGCATCTAAATCGACATTGAGACCTGATTTTATTAAATAGTCTGTCACCACCTGCGAGCCTGGTGCAAAGCTGGTTTTTACCCAAGGCTTAACCTGTAAACCTTTTCTGCGGGCATTTCTGGCCAATAATCCGGCGGCAATTAATACCGATGGGTTAGAGGTATTAGTGCAACTGGTAATCGCGGCGATGACCACCGCACCGGCTTCGAGGATAAAGTCTTTATCTCGATAGCGGCAAGCTACACCTTTATTGCCATCTGCGACCGGCACCTCTACAGCAGGGCCGCCTTCACTTTCAAGCTCATCCTTACCTTGGACTTCAATTTGGCTAACCGGAATTTGGCTGTCGAGCCACTGACGGAAGCTAACACCCGCCTGCTCTAGTGCAATTCTATCCTGCGGCCTTTTAGGGCCGGCGATAGATGGCACAATACTGCCCAAATCTAGCTGTAAAGTAGCGTGATAACAGGCTTGATTATTAGAGGCGCTAGCCCACATATCCATCTTTTTAAGGTACGCTTTTATCAGCTCAATACGATCAGGGGAGCGACCTGTAAGCGCTAAGTAATCTAAGGTTTGCTGATCAATCGGAAAAATACCACAAGTCGCACCGTATTCTGGGGCCATATTGGCAATGGTAGCCCTATCGGCTAAGGTCAGTTGATCGACGCCTGCACCAAAAAACTCAACAAATTTACCGACCACGCCAAATGCACGTAATTGCTCAGTAACGGTTAATACCAAATCGGTTGCGGTAACTCCTGGGGGCAATTTACCGGTAAATTCAAAGCCGACAATTTCGGGTAACAGCATAGTCACAGGTTGCCCAAGCATCGCAGCTTCAGCTTCAATACCGCCTACGCCCCAGCCAAGCACACCTAAACCGTTAATCATGGTGGTATGAGAATCTGTACCGACTAAGGTGTCTGGGTACAATAAGTTGTCTTCATCTTCTTTAACAAAAACCACTCGAGCCAAATATTCTAAATTAATCTGATGCACGATACCGCGCCCTGGCGGCACCACTTTAAAGTTGTCAAAAGCTTGCTGACCCCAACGCAAAAACTGGTAGCGTTCACGGTTACGTTGAATTTCGATAGCGGTATTTTTTTGCAGCGCACCAGATTCGGCAAACACATCAACCATCACCGAATGATCTATCACCAGTTCCACCGGATTAAGCGGGTTAATCACGTCAGCATTGCCACCTAATGTCTCGATAGCATCACGCATGGCGGCCAAATCGACTACTGAGGGCACACCGGTAAAATCTTGTAAAATGACCCTTGAGGGCACAAAAGCGATTTCGGTTTCTGACCAGTTATCTACATCCCAGCGTGCCAAGGTATCAATATCTTCTGGCTGGACAAATTCTGAGTTTTCATAACGCAGGAGATTTTCTAATAAGATTTTTGCAGCGAAGGGTAAGCGAGATAAATCGTAGTGTTCGGCTAATCGGTCAAAGCTGTAATACCGGAAAGTTTCTCCCTTACTTTCAAGCTGTTTCAATAATTGCATAGAATCTTTCATCACTGATCTCCCTATAAACGTTTATTAGTACTTCCTGCTAAGCTTAGTGAATACACTAACATATCCAAATCAAAAATCGAGTCGAAAATCTTATGAGCAAGATGCGTAAAGAATATGACAGTATGGGTGAAATTCAGGTGCCAGATGAGGTTTATTATCAGGCGCAAACCCAACGCGCGCGCGATAACTTCCAGTTTTCTGAGCGGCGCTTTCCCACACCCGCGTTACTCGCACTACTCGACATTAAATCGGCGGCAGCACAGGCTAATAGCCAACTTGGTTTGCTTGAAAAACCTATTGCGATGGCCATTCAACAAGCGATTACGGCGAGTAAGCAGCTTGATTTTTCAACACACTTTCCGCTAGACCTGTTCCAAACTGGCTCCGGCACCAGTTCTAATATGAATGTGAATGAAGTGATTGCCAGCCTAGCCAGCGATATTTTGCAGGATAACGTTCACCCTAATGATCATGTCAATATGGGCCAAAGTAGCAACGATGTGGTGCCCGCCTGTATTCATATTAGTACGGTGCGACGTTTAAAGGCTCAACTGTATCCAGCCATTACCGCTCTATGTGACAGATTAGATTATTTAGCTGCCAAACATTCAAATCTGGTTAAAACCGGTCGCACCCATTTAATGGACGCCATGCCGATTACCCTTGGCCAAGAACTGCAATGCTGGCAACAACAGTTAAACAGTGCTCAAGCTCGAATTCAGCAAGTAGAACTTAGCCTGCATCATTTGCCACTGGGCGGTACAGCGGTTGGCACTGGCGTTAATTGTGACCCCAATTTTGCCAAACTTGCATGTGATGATTTACAACAGCAAGATAAAATCCCTTGGCAGGCGGCGGTAATGCCTGCGTTGTATATGAGTAGCCAAGATCACACCTTAGCCATGGCTTCTGCGCTCAAAGGGTTAGCGGTTACGTTATTGAAAATCGCCAATGATTTACGCTGGATGAACTCTGGCCCTGTAGCTGGGTTACAAGAAATTAGCTTAACGGCATTGCAACCCGGCTCATCGATAATGCCCGGTAAGGTTAACCCAGTCATCCCAGAAGCCGTTGCCATGATTGCCGCAGAAGTGATGGGTAATGAAGCCACCATAACCATCGCTGCACAATCGGGTAATTTTCAGTTAAATGTCATGCTGCCACTGATTGCCGACAAACTATTATCGAGCATCGATTTATTGACTAACGCCTGCCAGGCCATGACAGATAAAGTGTTTGCTGAATTTACGCCCAATAGCGACAACTTAACCCAGGCATTAACGAAAAATCCTATTCTTGCTACCGCACTCAATTCAGTGGTGGGCTATGATATGGCCGCAAAAATAGCCAAGCGTGCAGATGCAGAACATAAATCGGTTTTAGCCATCGCACTTGAAGAAACCGATTTGGACGAAGATAAACTCAAAGCGATACTCGATCCGTTACATTTAGCCAAGCCTCACCAATAACAACAGTCTAATTATCACGATTATTTTAGCTCTTGAGCGAACAAAAATATGACCTACTTAAGACTGTTTACTTTTAATCACTAGGCTTAATTTTGAACATTTTATGTCACTCATTTACGATGAATTTACTGATTGAAAATAAAGTGTTAGAAATCATGATTAATGTATTGTTTATATTGAATTTACATAAATTATGATCTGTTTAAGATGACGGTCGTAATGAGTTAACAATCGGTACTGTTCAAACCAATATCCATGTGATTAGTACACGTTCACAATAGCGCTTTTTTAAGCTGCTTAAGTGTCAATATAAAATAAGCATCTTGGCGGTGAAATATTTCACTCATTGAGCCTGTCTATACAGATTAAGGCTACCATATTTGGAACAATACAAATGGCTACTCATCGATATCAAATACTGTCAAAAATCTGTTTACTCACCAGTCTTTCTATTTTATCAAGCTCACTTTATGCATCAGAAAAAACGGTGCAAGAAATAGTAGATGCTGTAAATGGCACACCAGATTTGGCGAGTCGAGAAGCGGGTAAAAAAGTAAAACTTCGCAATCATGCCAAAGGATTTTGTACCTCGGGCTATTTCGCGCCTAATCCTAAATTAAACGAGCAGTTAGCCATTCCTTTCTTTAATCAATCAAAAATTGACGTTACAGCGCGTTTTTCAATGGGTGGCACAAACCTACACGCTTCCGATAAAACGTCGGGCCGCTTTATGTCGCTTAAAATTGATGGCGATAAAGAGAATCTCAACTTTGTGACGACAAACTCACCGGTATTTTTTGCAGGTAACTTAGAAGATTTCTTCACTTTTCAAGTCAAAGTAAAACAAGGACCTGAAGGCAAGCAGTGGTTAATCGATAACAAACCCGATGCCAAAGCATTTTTTGACTTCGTAAAACAGCTGCCGCCCACTGCAAGTTTTGCTAATAGCCCATATTTCGGTGTTAACAGCTTTTTATTTACAACCCCAAATAACGACGTAGTCGCGGGACGTTGGATTTTTGAACCTGTCGACGGTGTGGTCAATTTATCTCAAACTCAACTCGCAGAGCTTGCTGATGACTTTTTAAAAGATGAACTATTAACCCGCATTAAAGATAAACCTGCGGTATGGAATTTATTCATTAAACTTGCAGAAAAAGATGATGAAATTAATGATCCAACGGTTCTTTGGCCTGAGACTAGACAACGTTTATTAGTGGGCCAAGTGTTTATTAATGGTGAGAGAGATACTGAATTAACCACCCAAGAATGTGGTAAAGGTATTTTTAATCCAGTGCTATTACCAAAGGGCATTGCACCGTCTGCTGACCCAATTTTAAATGCGCGCACTCCGGCTTATATTGAATCTTTCATTAGACGTCAGTAATACCAGCGCATTTACGCAGCATGATCCCGCATATCAAGTGTAGGGTCATGTTGTAAGGCTAATCGTTCAATTCTGTTCAGTCAGGAATGTCTTATAGCGACGAATCAATCTCACTTATCCTATGCGTTTTTGACCTAACAAGAGACTATAATGAGCCTAACTGTTTATGGCGTTCCACTTTCTCCTTATGTGCGTAAGCTGCGTTTATGTTTGGCAGAAAAAGAGCTCGATTATCAACTGGTAATTGTACTGCCCTTTGATCAACCGACTTGGTTTAAAGATTTCAATCCTCTGGGGCGTATTCCAGCAATAAAAGATGGTGATTTAACCTTGGCTGATTCCAGCGTTATCTGCCAATACCTTGAAGAAAAATATCGCGATCTGACGCCATTGCTAGGAAAAACGGCTGAACAACATGCCAAGGTGCGGTGGTTAGAAAAGTATGCCGATTACGAGCTGGCACCGCTGACCACCTTTGCGATATTTCAACAGCGCATAATCAATCCAAGCATGGATAATCCTTGCGATGAAAATATTGTCATATCTGCCTTAAATGAAAAACTCCCCATTTATTTTAATTACTTAGAGAAAATCTTAGGTAATGCTGAATTTTTTGTCGGTGACACCTTGAGCCTCGCCGATTTAGCATTTGCTTCTCAAATGGTGAATATGGAACACGCCGGAGAATTGTTAGATGCGCAGCGCTGGCCAAATCTTGCGGCACTTTATATGCGTATCAAGGCACGACCATCGATGGAGAATTTATGGCAAGGTGAGCAAAAAATATTATCTTCAATCAAAAGAGTTAACCCTTAACGCTATCCAAATTAAATAACTTAATCGGTTAGCGTTAAATGCCATACCTTGCGGTGCCGTTACGTTATTAGGTGACTGTTATTACTGATTACACATCAATGATATTCATTGCCCTTGGATATCTGGCAGGCGAAAATCTTATTGTCACTGAAAGCATAACCACAAGGGTAACTAACACCATCAACCAAGACGTGTAAAAACTGCCGCTCCATTCTCGAAGTACCCCTGTAATAGTAGGGAATAACCGCAGTAACAATAAAACCGACGCCTTGCACAAAGGCGGTCAATGCTCCGGCCAGTTTAGGCGAAGATAAATGGTTCAGGGTTACGGTCAGTGTTAATGCAAAGCAGGCACCAAGGCCGCAGCCAATCAGTCCTCCCCATAAAATCAATATAAATTCGGGCGCAAGCATTAATCCACAAAATCCAACCAACTGAATAACGACAGCAAAAATAGCCACGGGCGTCTATCGAGTCTGCCAGCTGATAATGCCGGCGCGGCTACAGCACCAATAACTTGAAAAATAGTCATCATACCAATTAACTCACCGCTATCTTGGGTGCTCCAACCTAGTTCCTGAGCATAACTGGGTAACCAGGCAATCATGCAGGCGTAACCGCCGTTGGCTAATCCGAAGTAGCAGGCTAATAATCATGCACGGCGATTAGCAAAAAAATTCATGTTAACGCTTTTGTCGATCACACTTAGGTTTTCGCTAGGTCTTGTCGACCATAACAGTAGTGCAATAAAGACCGGTATTAACCAAATACCAAGCCCAGACTGCCAATGACCTTGATGGTTCGCCACCAGAGGGTTGATGGTTGCAGCTATGCCGCCGCCCGCCATAAGTGAAGCGGAGTTACCTCCCATGGCAAGTGGTACACGTTGTGGATACCAGCGCTTCACTAAAGCGGGAAGTATCGCCTGCACAATCGCGATACCTGTACCTGCCAGTAACGCACTGGCAATCAATGAGCCACTATCGTTGAGCAACAAACGCCAAAAACTTGCCAAAGTAATAGCAATTAGCCTAAAAATACTCAGCGAACAATCAATGGTATTGCTAACCAATGAGTTTGCAACTCGTGAACAAATTGAACGTTATTGCCGTCAGCACGGGATACAACCCCAGGTGATGATGGAGGCTAACTCGCTAAGCGCAGTTATTGAAATTGTACGTCACACCCAACTCACAACACTTTTACCGTCTAACATTGCTAATAACCGGGATGAACTGGTCGCTATAGCTCTAGCACCTTCTTTGCTGCAACGTACCGCAGTATTGCAGTATTAATGCAGCGAAAAAGGGCATATCAAACTGTCGCAGCGAAGGTGTTTATAAGATTTTCACAACAGTATTACGAACTAAAATAAGTGTTTAGTCAGATATTTGATTCATTAAAGAACAGATATCATAGGCCAGTATTCTAGAATGAGGCAACAACGGCAAAAAATTCATATATGTCATGTTGCTGGACAGAATATAAATCACAATGCAAAAATAAATGCCTGATAACGGTACATTGTAGCTGCATTATCTAACATGCCGCCGTGATCGGCATTAGGCACCATGATCAGTTGCTTATTAGCAGATTGACTCGCGGCAAACAGTTTTTCTGCAAGCTCTGGTGGTACTTCTTGATCATTTTCTGCAGCAATGACTAATAATGGCCCTTGATAATATTGCGCGACAACTTGTTGATTATTCGCTTTACGAAAATCATCTGGCATTTCCAAACTCAGAAACGGTGCCATGTACCAGGGTGTTTTTTCATAGACCCAGTCATCGGCGTTAGTGGCTGAACCATGTAAAACCAGCGCATCAATTTTGTTATTTTTGGCTAAATCAGCGGCAATAAAACTCCCTAGTGAGTAACCGTGCAAAATGACTTTTTCAGGCTGATATTGCTGATGTAAGTAATCTAATTGTTGCTGCGCATCTGCAATGATATTTTTAATTTTGGGTTGGCCTTCACTGGCACCTAATCCACGGCGATCCATCACAAAAATATCGGTATTGAGTGTCGATAATGTGGTGAGTGCTGACAAGCTATAAGGTTCGATTTTCATCCCGTTACCTTGGAAAAATACCAAAGTAGTGTTGCTGTTTGGATTATCGATATAAAAGCCATGTAACTTAACGTGATCACTTGCCTCTAAGCTAAGTGGGGTAATCAAATGGTTAGGCATGGCTTGTTGTAATGCTTGCGTAAACTCAGCGGTAAAGGGCACAGGCTCTTTATCATTGGCAATAAAACTCTCTTCACTTAAGCGCACCGTGCAGCCAGAGATAATGAGCATAGTCATGCTAATCATTGCCACTGTGATCATTTTTTTTATTGTATTTTGCATATCGTTGTCCTTAATTATTCATCTTCCTTGTGGATTAAAATATCACCCGGCGAGCACTGTAAATGCCGACAAATGGCATCTAATGTGGAAAACCGAATGGCTTTAGCACGGCCACTGCGTAGCACCGACAAATTTTGTGGAGTGATCCCTACCAGCTCAGCAAGTTCTGTTGACTTCATTTTGCGTTTTGCCAACATAACGTCTAATTCAATAATAATGGCCATTAAATAGTTAACTCCGCCTCCGTTTGTAGTTCAGCTGCGTGTTTCATCACCCAACCAATACAATAAAAAATAAGTCCCATTAACGCATATTCAACCTCTTGGCTGCCTATGGTTAAAAAGCCCGGGACTGTGTCACTCATTCCTGTTGAACGCAGAAAAAATGCCACCAGCAAAGGGTAAAATAGGCTTAATAGAATCCATACAAAAAAGACTGTCGCAATCCGTGTTAAGCAATGAAAATTAGCCGACGTAAATACCTGACCATTTTGATATAAGCTAAATAGTTGAAATAAGAAAAAGTAAATAAACAGGTAGGGTATTAATTCAACGCTGCTAAGAATAAGCCCAGGATGAAAGCCGTCGGCATAAAGGTGTTCACCCAATGATTGCCATGACGGTGCAAAATCGATACTTAAGTAACTTTGAAAAGCCCCCCACCAATCAATACTAATAAAGTAGATACCATCTTGATAATCACCCATTGTCATCACCGCAATGTAACTGCCTAGCTGTGATATAGCCAGTAACGCTAATAGCCCTTTTATCCATTTACTAATGTTCGCAATTTTATCCATGAGTTATTTTTCATCTGGCTAATAATGGCAATTAACCTAACACAATTAGTTTTTATCGGCAATAAGTTGCCGATAAACGATAATTTTATAGTTAAAACACTCAGTGATATGACTAATGGGCCGAATTACAGCCATAAAAAAACCGACAATGAATGTCGGTTTCTTAACACACCAAAATGTTACACAGCAATACCGCTATGACGTAATAAAGCATCTGTATTTGGCTCGCGGCCCATAAAGCGTTTAAATAGCTCCATTGGCTCTTCACTACCACCCATTTCGAGAATGTTGTTTAAGAAGCTTTTACCTGTTTCAGCATTAAAAATACCTTCTGCTTCAAATCGCGAAAAAGCATCGGCCGATAATACTTCAGCCCATTTATAGCTGTAATAACCTGCGGCATAACCCCCTGCAAAAATATGTCCAAAACCATGTTGGAAGCGATTAAAGCTTGGTGGAGTTAATACTGCTATTTGGCTACGGACTTGGTCTAATATACCTTGAATGTCGACGCCTTTTACTGGGTCAAACTCGTGGTGCATTCTAAAGTCGAATAATGACAGTTCAAGTTGGCGCACCATCATCATGCCTGACTGGAAGTTTTTGGCGGCTAACACTTTATCTAGTAGCGCTTTAGGTAATGGCTCACCCGTTTCATAATGACCAGAAATTTCCGCTAACGCTTCTTCTTGCCAACACCAGTTTTCCATAAATTGACTTGGTAACTCTACGGCATCCCAAGGTACGCCATTGATACCTGACACTCCGCCAACATCAACTTTGGTTAACATATGGTGAATCCCATGGCCAAACTCATGGAATAATGTGGTGACTTCGTCATGAGTGAATAACGCTGGCTTGCCGTCTACTGGGCCATTAAAGTTACAGGTTAAATATGCCACTGGTTTTTGCAGACCGGTAGAGGTAATACGACGGCCGCGGCAATCGTCCATCCATGCGCCGCCACGTTTACCACTGCGTGCATATAAGTCTAGGTAGAAACTACCGCGCTGGGTATTTTCAGCATCAAAAATATCGAAAAAACGGACGTCTTTATGCCACGTATCTACGCCTTTTTGCTCTTTAATCGTTAAACCAAATAAACGATTTACGGTGTAAAACAAGCCGGACAATACTTTGTCTTCTGGGAAATATGGACGTAAGATTTCTTGCGATACTTCGTACTTATGCTGTTGCAGTTTTTCAGCGTAAAAACTTAAGTCCCATGAGGCCATTTCGATGACATCATAGTGTGCTTTGGCAAAGGCACGTAGTTCAGCTAATTCAGTTGCCGCCTGGCCTTTTGAGCGCTGGCCTAATTCATTTAAAAAGCCCAAGACTTGCGCTGGGTTTTCTGCCATTTTAGTGGCTAACGATTTATCAGCATAGCTGGCAAAACCGAGTAAATTAGCTAACTCGTGACGCAATGCCACAATTTCATTCATATTATTAGTGTTATCAAACTCGCCTGCATTAGGACCTTGATCCGATGCGCGGGTTACAAATGCACGGTAGCACTCTTCGCGTAACTCACGGTTTTCGCTATAGGTCATCACAGGTAAATAAGATGGGAAATCAAGGGTGAATAACCAACCCTTTTGCTCTTTGGCATCGGCCATGGCTTTAGCTGCTGCGATGGCTGATTCAGGTAAACCCACTAACTCAGCTTGGTCAGTAATCAGCTTGGTCCACGCCTCGGTCGCATCTAGCAACTGGTTAGAGAAATTACTGGTTAATTCTGATAAACGCTTAACAATTTCGCCATAACGCGCTTTTTGGCTGTCGTCTAAACCAATGCCTGACAATTCAAAGTCAAGCAAGCTTTGTTCTATGACCATTTTTTGCGCTTGAGTTAACTGGGCAAAATCTGTCGATTGATGAATGGATTTATACGCCTCGTATAAACCCTGATGCTGACCTACATAAGTGCCATAATCAGATAGAAGCGGTAAACAAGCATCGTGAGCATCGCGTAATTCATCACTGCTGATCACTGAGTTAATGTGTGATACCGGTGACCAAATATGACTTAACTCATCATCGACCTCTTCAAGAGGGGCAATAAGATTTTCCCAGGTGTATTGGTTATTTTTAGCTAATAATGCATCAATAGTCTCACGACATTTGGCAATGCCTTGCTCAACTGCAGGCTGAATATGTTCAGGTTTAATTTTTGAAAATTCTGGTAACTCTGCACCACTTAGCAATGGATTGCTCATAAAGATTCCTCGAAATATTTCGCGTGAGTATTCAGCCTTAACTCGGCTTAAGAGATGGGATAATCAGGTAAAGGACACAATAGTTGACCTGTTTTATATCAAACTGACCATTTGCTTGCTAATAAGGTACATTCTACTATTAACAGTCACGGTAATTGCGAGTCTATTAGAGTCAATGTCATTACGTTAGCAGGACCAAGGCCTATTTAATAACCGTTTATTATCTCGACTGAGGTTATGTTAGTTTATATTGGGTTAATTAATGTCGTTTTCAAGCGTGGCAACGATTTATCCCCAAAATATAACCTGCGTATCGAGGCAAAACACCGATCTTCTCAACAACGCTAACTTTGGCGCTACTATCACGTCTCAACCTTCAACACCATTTCCGCCCTAACCGATTAGCGAATAAAATAGAGTGACTAACATCCCACTTTAACTTTACAATTCATTTACAAAATTAATATTGACAGGCAGATCCCAAACGAGACTGATTATCATTTAATTTCCTATTAAAAGGGTTACCATTCCCTTTATCAACCGTATTTTCTATTTTTCGATATGAGCTCAATAAACATGACCTTTGATTTTTATCTATCTAATCGTAAACATTACCTCAGCTGTTTTTTACCTGTTGTAGTGGCAGCGGTGAGCTTAATGACTTCAATACCTGCGCTTGCCATGACCGCCAGCCAGCCAACGGTTGGATTTGATATTGCTTGGGACAATGATTACATCACTGAAGGGCGAAATAACTTAGAAAAAGGTGGCATTATTTGGGGGGTGGCCAGTGTCGAACAAGACGACTTAGTTGCTTTTGCCGTTGTAGGACGGGCAGACCAAGTACACTATATCGAATGGAATGTCGGTGTAGAGTACACCTTACATTTACACGATGAAGTCGATGCCACTATTGGTTATCAGCGTTTAGAGTTTTATGGCGATGAACGTGAATCTGACAATGAGTTTTTTAGTTCGTTAACCTATACCGGCTTTAGCTGGGTTGTACCGGCAATTAACTACACGTTTGCCACTGAAGCGGCCGGTTACTTTGTGGCCTTGAGTTTACACAGCCCGTGGGAAATTAATAACCAGCTGACCTTAACACCGTACATTGTGCAAGGGTTTGATTTCCAGTACAGCAGTGAACAACACAATGGTGCTAACCATTTTCAATTTGGGTTAGAAGCCGAGCATCAGTTTAATGACTCAATGGCAGTATCTGCACATATTAGCCACAGCATTGCCCAGGAGGACATTAAACAACAAGCCCGTGCTGAAGATATTCAAGGTAGCTTAGATCAAACCTATGCCGGTTTGCATTTCAAGCTGATTTTTTAGAGCAACTTGAACTAGCATTTACATATTTCCAGACTAGACTAAAGGGGTAACTGCAAGCTATTTCCACTCAAGCAAGGAAGCTTATGTTAACCCATCTGAATCATACCCTATGTAGCTTATTCACTGTTTTAATGCTGTTATTAAGTACCCAGTTACTTGCCAGCGATCTAACAGAACTGATTATCAAACAACCTGATACTCTCATACCGTTAACCAATGACAATGCCAACTCGTTGCCATCACAATATGCAACGGATAGCCAAGGTAAGGTAATCATTATCCCCTCTGAACAACGCTCAGCGTTAGAATATCGAGCAGACGATATTTACCTCAAACCTGCACGAAAAAAACCAAACACAAAGCAAACTAACACTCGTTCATCAACCACATCCCGATCTTCAATCACAATAGCCAATGATCCTAGCTGTCGCTGGCTCCATAGTCGCCTTAAACACTTAACCAAAAAACTACGCCAGACACAGAGCAATCAATTTAGTCATTATCAAGATGAAATTGATCTGAGAAAGCGTGAATGGCGTTGCCTTAAGTGCGCCAGCACAGGCCCCACGGATGTTGAGCGCAATGTTTGCCAATCCAAACGTTAACCTTTGCCATGTTCGCGAAAACTTAACGACTAGATTGCAAACACAATCCCCCCTACAATGGATGCATTAACGGTAATGGAGATCATCATGGCTCAACATTTTGACTATATCGCGCTTGGCGCAGGCAGTGGCGGCATCGCCTCAGCAAATCGTGCAGCAATGCGTGGCGCAAAAGTATTAATTATTGAAGCAAAGCACGTTGGCGGCACATGCGTTAACGTGGGTTGTGTACCTAAAAAAGTCATGTGGTATGGCGCACATGTCGCTGAAGCATTAAACCTTTACGCTAAAGACTATGGCTTTGATGTAACCGTCAATAAATTCGATTGGAACACCCTAGTTAACAATCGTGAAGCTTACATTAGCCGCATCCATGATGCTTACGGTCGCGGTTTTGCTAGCAATAAAGTAACCTTATTAAATGGCTATGGCCGCTTTATTAATAGCAACACCATTGAAGTCGATGGCGAGCACTACACCGCCGACCATATTGTGGTTGCTACTGGCGGCGCACCGACCATTCCAAATATTCCAGGTGCAGAGTATGGTATCGATTCAGACGGTTTCTTCGCCCTGCGTGAGCAACCTAAACGCGTTGCAGTTGTTGGCGCGGGTTATATTGCTGTTGAAGTAGCCGGTGTTTTACATGCACTAGGCAGCGAAACGCATTTATTAGTGCGTAAGCACGCGCCACTGCGTAACTTCGACCCAATTTTAATGGATGCGTTAGTTGACGCTATGGCAACTGATGGCCCAACACTTCACACTCACAGTGTGCCAAAGTCGGTTATAAAAAATGCCGATGGTAGTCTAACCTTAGCGTTAGAAAATGGTAAAAGTCTTACTGTTGATTGTTTAATTTGGGCCATTGGCCGTTCACCATCAACAGGTAATATTGGTTTAGAAAATACCGATGTCCAGTTAGACGCCAAAGGTTACGTGATTACTGATGCACAGCAAAATACCACTGCTAAAGGTATTTATTGTGTTGGCGACATTATGGCTGGCGGCGTGGAATTAACGCCAGTAGCCGTTAAAGCCGGTCGTTTATTGTCAGAACGTTTATTTGGCAACATGCCAGACGCTAAAATGGATTACAGCTTAATTCCGACAGTAGTATTTAGTCATCCACCTATCGGCACTATGGGCTTAACTGAACCAGAAGCGGCTGAAAAATATGGCCAAGATAAGATTAAGGTTTATACCTCAACATTTACTTCAATGTATTCTGCGGTAACGGCACATCGCCAAGCTTGCAAAATGAAACTTGTTTGTGCAGGTGATAATGAAGTGGTTGTCGGTATTCACGGTATTGGTTTTGGTATGGACGAAATACTGCAAGGCTTTGGCGTGGCAATGAAAATGGGCGCGACTAAAGCAGACTTTGACTCAGTAGTAGCAATACACCCTACTGGCGCAGAAGAATTCGTAACAATGCGCTAAATCATTAATATTAATGATGAAATATTAATACGTTCTCGGTAATAAAAACCATGAATAGCTTATTGCTTTCATGGTTTTTTTATACTGCTTTATCGTCTAACCATTGTAAAAACACTTTGATCGTTGGCATACGTTTGTGTGAGTGGCCCATGAGTTGAGTCATGGCAAAGCTAAATTGATAGTACATTTCAGCGTCGTTAGGATGCTTTTTCGCATCATCACTGTTGATCAGAGCACCACGTAAATAATCTTTGAGTAGTTCGTAGCGATCAAAACCAGCAACCACTCCAATTTCTGCTAACGTGTGTTGATTCCATTGTTGATACTCATTAATAATCTGCTCGAAACGTTCGCGGTAATAGTCGCTTGCTTGTATTAATATTGACTCATTAGGGATAACTCTGGCTATTACGAATGATTGCTCTGATAAAATGCGGTACAAACGTTGGCAATGATGAAAAATGAAGCGTAAATAGGGGTCACTATATTGCAGCGTGTCTTGTTCGGCCTGGATTAACCAATAACGATAATCAGCACTGGCTACCGCCACAATCAAATCAGCCTCTGAGGTAAAATGATTATAAATCGTGCCTTTAGATATCTGGCTGGCTTGGACTAAATGAGAACGGCACAAATCAAAGGTTTTATGGCCTTTTAAGCAGCGTTGTGACACTTCAATTAAATAGTTTCCGCGCTCTTCCCAGCTGCTCATTTTACATTCCGCCATTTTTTGATTAAATAACCGTTAATATCTCACATTTACAGTATAGCAAGCTTTGTGGATAGCCCAAGTTGAGTAATACTGATACCACTATGAACTTATTCAATAGCCCATGTTAAAAATAGACTTGCTTGAAAGTTTTATCGCCATTGCTGAATGTGGCAATTTGTCAAAAGCTGCAGATAAAATTTGCCGAACCCAATCAACACTCAGCTTACAAGTGAAGAAACTTGAAGAGAGTGTCGGCCAATCTTTGCTGATAAGGGACAACAAAGGTGTCACCTTGACTGAGTCTGGTGAAACACTACTGAGCTACGCTTATAAAATGATGCAACTTAACTCACAAGCACTTGATGAGTTAAAAGATTGTCAAAATCGCGAAGTGATCCGTCTTGGTGTACCTACAGATTTTATAAAATGTTATTTAAGCAGTTGCTTGTTAGAGTTTATTCGCGAGTTTACCAATATAGAATTAGTTATCGATACCGATGTGAGTGGCAATTTATATAAACGACTTCATCAAGGTGAGTTTGACGTGATCGTTGCCACTCACTGGCAACCCCCTATAAACGGCGAACTGCTATTTACGCGTCGCTTTCATTGGGTTGCTGCTGCTAACGGAAACGCCCATAAAAGCAAAACAATTCCAGTTGGCTTATATCCAGAAAACTGCCCAATTAGAGCACAGGTATTTGCTAATCATCAATTGTCTATGCGTCCTATTAAGGTGTTATTATCGACGCCATCACCACAAGCATTATGCATGGCAGTTGAGAATGACATAGTGATTGCGCCAGTAGCCGAATTTAGAATTAACGATCAAATGCAGATTTTAGATCCGCTTGAACATGGCTTACCACCACTGCCGGTGTTTAATGAGTCACTTTACCTCAATCCAGATACTCAAACCCATGCGACGCTGCAATTAATTAATCTAATTAAAGCCAATGTTGAACATAAAGGCTATCAAATCGACGCCCCCAGTATATAACCTCAACACTCGCTACAACGTCTCGCAATAACATCTAGCGATACACGTACCACAATATCTCGCAACAAATCACTTGAGCAGATAACCAACCGTCAGATATAGCATTATACCCAATAAAATCAATAATATAATCAATAATATAATCAAGTATGAAATCCAATGTAATTGACTTGATAGTTCGGTTCAAACCGTTGAAGATAAAATAAAGTTCTGTTGCATGCAAGCCTGTATCGCTATAGATCAATTAATCGTACAGAAGTAAACGATGCCTTATCCAAGTGCTTATTCACCAATATGTAACTCAAGGCTAATGATAAGTAGAGTAAATAGTCATAAAAATGCCAATCAAAGATTGGCATTAAATGGAGATAAAGCGCTAATATCTTTGCTAATGATTAAAAATAGTAACCAAAGTTGATATTGATGCGGTGGTCCCAGCTATCACCCATTTCAGGCAAACCGACATGACCATTATCACGCGTAGAGGCGTACATATTCTTACCCATAATAAAGTCAATCATGGTGTATGTTGGTCCTGAAGATAGCGCAACACCAGTAACATTTTGGTAGCTGTTATCGTAGTCTTCATTGTCAACATCGGGGGTGACGACACCAAAGTCATTATAGATTTTTGCACTGCCCCAGCTGGTCGTGATCGTTTTAGCAATGTTAATGCTATACGCTTGCGCTTTAGACGCGATTTCGTACTGCCAATCGTAAGCCGATACCGCAAGCTTGTTATCGTCTAGAGCATCTGCAGCATTGTATTCATATTGCATTGCCTGCAACTGCAGCGCCCAACCTTGATAACTACTGTCAAGATGTAAGGCAACGGCATATCTGTCACCATTATTGCCAGTATTACTATTATAAATTTGCCCAATCTCAACCGAAGCACCGACCACGGTTTTACCGCCTTCATACTCCATCGCGTAGGTTTGACGTAAGTTTAATTGATTGGTTTCTTCGTTATAATAATCAGTGCCGTTAACTGTCCCAGAATATAAATCGGTTGAATATCGCTCATTACGACTTGCACCATATTCAGCACCTTTATAAAACGCTAGCTCAGTACCCCAACCGTCATTTGAATAAACAGTTTTAATACCAGTATCGTAGTCATCTTCAAAACCTAAATAATACGGTACGCCAAACCAAAAACTATTTGAAATAAAACCCGGGTTACCAAATGGTACTTGATTTATACCAAATTGAATTTGCAATTGTTCTGAGTAATCATAAAAGGCATAACCATAACGTAGTGCTTCCCAACCATCATAAAATCGATATTCAGATGATAACCCCCAGTTATCTAATTTACCGTTGAATTTAACGGATGCCATCTCAAAGGTTAAATCACCTGATTTATCTTTAGAACTATCGCTATACTCTTTATATGAATAGTTAGATCTTAACGTACCGGATACATTAATTCCATCTTCAACATCTTGTGCTGTAGAGTAAAAAGAAACCATACACAGTGAGATTAAAGAAGATAATAAAGATAACTTTAATAATTTCATTTTATTTTATTTCCCATTTCGATAATTAATAATTTGGTAGTTACCATTTAATTTTTGTTAAGTCACATTGAATAACTTCATCTTTATGTGCGGGTGTGCCAGGTTTATTAGCCGATTCGCAAAGTAGCGTAGTGCCATAGTCATTGCGCTTGTCATTGGCATTACTTCTTGCCCAAACAGACACAATGGCACGCTCTTCTGGTTTAGCTTCACAGTTGCCGTCGACTTCAAAAGCATGGATAGTATTTTGATGAAAATACATTAGCGGATCGATATCAGCACTGCTCGACAGCCACATGGTCTGCCCATTGTGTTGGCCTGCATCAAACTGAACTTGCCTAACTTTGTCGTCTTCTTTAACGGTGTTAATTAACGGTGAATCTTCGCGCACGGCAAAGCTCTTAAACTCATTAGCGCACGCCGGTACGCGCATGTTGTAATAAATTTCAGATATTGCATGGTTATGATATGGATATAAGGTGTCGACTGATTGAACGGTCATACCGACTTCTGCACCAACCTTTTCGCCATTAATTTCGTCTATGCGTAATAGTCCCCAATGACCAAATATTTCAGCATAGGCATAACCACCGCGTATGTTGTTGAAGTTTTTATCATTGCGTTTACTTTCTTCGGCATACATTGGGTACCAACCTGCTGCTGCCCATAAGTTAGGTAATGCGTTGGCACTAATATCTGTTGGGAAAGCTGAGGGCATTTTCACTTCATCGCCCGTCACCATTTGGGTAAAGTTTTTAGTAAAAGCTTTACCCAGTTTGCGCACGTCTTTATTCGTGACTTTTGTGTCGAAAAAGGTATCAAATGTAGTCCGTTTAAGCCATTTGGCGACGGGGGAGTTTTGCGCTAATTGACCTCCAGGACTGTATATCCAATCAACGTCTTGGCGTGCGCCAAAACACTTTTTCGCTTTGTCTGGATTATTGATCACTTGATAAATATTTTTAACTAAGAGCTTCATGTCTGTGCGATCCATGATGCACATATTCTTACCACCGTCGGTAGAATCATACATAGCTTGATCTGAATTTAAACATGGACCATTTTCACTATTTGTTAATGCTACCGCGTAAGATTGTAAATATTGCAGGGTTTCATTCCATAAAATATCGACATATTTTTGATCATTTTTATCGTACTGAGATTCTGCTCCTAAACAAGTAAACTCAGCATTATCAACATCGTTCTTATCTAAAAAACTAGGTATTTCACTCGCCATAGCAGAACTAGATAACAGCATCATAACGAACAGCGTATTATATTTCATAACATCCCTCTTTCTTTATTATTTAAGACAATGGGATATTACGCTTGGAATTAATTCCAAAAAATTACACTCAACATATTTACAACAAAAATAATATTATAACTACAATTAATATCGCACATTAATTAAATACCGCTAACAATTATCAATATAAAATATATTAACTAATATCTAATAATTAAAACCCTAAATTAATCATTGGTGGTAAATTATAAATAACAAGTGATAAATAAAGAGACTCAAAAATCATCTAAATATAAAAGCCGCATATTAATACATTAATATGCGGCTTTTTAAACTAATATCAATTTAAATTAGTTTACCCTTTATGCTTATCAAACTTAAACGTATGACAGTTACTGCATAATGGTTGTTTGGTTTTATGTTCGCTGTGACACTCTTGGCAAGGTACATCTTTACCATAGTGAAGGTTATTATGTGGGTTTTGCCACTTGTCTTCTTCACTTCGGGCGGTTTTCTTTGCTAAGTCATCAACATCATGACACTGCAAACAGGATTGGTCAGATGGAAATTGCTTGATGCCATTGTCATGACAAGTTTTACAGTCTTTACCGATAACGTCTTTATGGTAGTCACGGATCTCTGCTGACTGTACTGATAAACTGGTTAATCCAAGTAGTACCAGCCCAAGTATAATATTAAAGTTTTTCATTAATGATTCCTCTTGTTCACTGGTCTGGTTAAACGTTCATGAGACTTCTAGCTGCAGTCATACCCATCACCATACATTCTGGGATAGAACAACTGCCTAAACGGCTAACGCCATGAATACCACCACACACTTCACCAGCGGCATAAAGACCAGTAATAGACTTACCAGTAAAGCTATCTGTTACTTCAGCTTTGGTATTAACTTTTACACCACCTTGGCAGTAATGCACTTTTGGCCACAAGCGAACGACAGTAAATGGCGCTTCGATCATTTTGTTTTTAGCCAAGGTCATATCTTTGCCAAACTGCTTATCTTCGCCAGTTTTAACATAGCCGTTGTATTCAGCAATCTGTGCTTTTAACCCCGCTAAAGGCACGCCAAAGTGTGTTGCCAACTCTTCAAGGCTTTCAAACTTCCAACCGACATTGTACTTAATCACTTTTTCGGTATTTGGATGTGCTTTAGAATCTTTAAAACTTGAAATCAACAACGGTGGTACAGGATTACCTTTTTCATCACGGTTACTTAATTCAGCATCAGCACGTGTTTTACGATCGGCTATTTCATTCATGAAACGCTTACCGGTGGTACGGCTAACCGCAATTGAATGAGGCAAGTTGAAAATTGAATAGTTAGACACATAACCAAAGCCACCTTCATCAGGTGAAGCCCAAGGGCCTGATTGAATGTGTGCTAAATGCACAGGAATCGCGCCTAAACGGAACATTTCGAACATGCCCTCGCCTGTTGCACCTGGTGCGTTGGTACAACCAACATCTGCCGTTAAGGTTGGATCTTGTGCCATACGTAAATCAACGTTTTGCGCAAAGCCACCTGTAGCCATAATCACACCGCGTTTAGCGCGAATATTGAGGACTTTACCAGGTTGGTCTTCACCAAAGTGATAGTTTTGACGCATTTTAACACCAACAACTTCGCCTTTATTACCAACGAGGAATCCTTCAAATTTTGAACGATTGTGGGTGTTTACACCAATACGTTTACACTCTTTGTACAATGGTTGGGTGATACCAGCACCACAACTTACTGAGGTTTGGTAAGTACGTGCAACCGAGTGACCGCCTAGTTGTTGTAAGTAAGGATGGTATTCAGAACCCGCATCTAAGGTCATTTGTAACGCTTCAACCGCATGCGATGCGACATGGCGTAATAAACCTTCATCGGCAATGCCGCGACCAGACAATAATTGGTCATTAACCATTCGGTCTACCGAATCTTCAACACCTTCTTTCTTTTGCATCGGCGTGCCCGGTGCCGCAAAAAGCCCACCGTTAATAGCCGAGTTACCGCCAAAGTAAGACATTTTTTCAAATATATGGACGTCTTTTGCACCATGTTTGGTGGCTTCAATTGCGGCAGCTAAGCCCGCAAAACCAGAACCAATAATGACGATTTCAACTTCTTTGTCCCATTTAACACCATCTGCCTTTTCAGACACTGCCATTGCTGGTGCTACCATCGCTGCACCAGCAGCAATACCTAGACCAGCAATAAACTTACGGCGCCCTAATAGATCTATATTGCTCATAGGTTATCACCCCTTTTTATATTATTGACGCTTCATCATATCGATGGAATCAATTCCAAAACGGGAACTATTGTTAATGTTTGGTGAAAATAACAGCGAATATCAACTAATCAATTGTAGGTATGACTTTTGATAAAATTGTTATTTTTGTTTGATTTTGGAAAGCAGTCCATGCTGTGATATTACCCACATAAGCGCTGGCCTATGGTTTATTTTATCGATATGATTATTCAAATGAGGACGACCTCAGCCTGACATCCATCACGCTATCGACAGGTATTCAATCGGGGACGGCCCCATCTGCCATTTACTCAGAAGAGCCGCTAATATGTTGCAAAATAGTTATTTCACCATGTTGTTACTTCAACGATCCTTACGTCGATTTTTGAGGAATGTATATCAAGGTTTACTGGCCGTTTTAATACTGCTACCACTCAGCGCAAACGCCACACAAGATGATATTCCATCGGATATCCCACTCACTGAACAAGTTAGAGTTGGACTTCACGGCATGCTACTTTTTGGCAGTGAATATGGTTTATTTGCCTCAAACTTACCGATGTTTCACTCTCCACATAATGCCCAAATTGTGTTGCAACTAACCTTTGATGATCCTCAGATCAACACTGCTGTCATCAACGGCTTAACGCTATCTGCTGCTAGCGGATATCCTATTTGGACCATAGTGCCGCAACAGTTTGATCTGTCGACGTTATCTCCCACTCATCCAAGCCATATTGAACATTTAAGCGTTGATATTGTTAAAGGGCATTTTGAACATGAGGGCAAGGTCCAGTGGAAAAACCAAGGGGTAACTATTAATAAAATATTATTATTCAATGAATTAGACACACAGTTCGAGCAACAGAAAACCCGCTATAATACTTACCTTAAAGTTAATAATACCCCTAATGATAAAGTACAGTTTCTTGTTAAACGCCTAACGACTCGACCTGATGCCGATCACATTGTGCGTCTCGATAATGTCGGCAATACCTTACCCGAACAAATAATCATCCCTATCGATGCTGCCAGCTTATTTAACGATGAAGCCAAGCTTCGTGCAACATTGCCCGATACGGCCGCTAAAAAGACGTCTTTACCCTCAAGTACAAAGCGAAAAAACACAGCATCATTAACAACTATTTCACGCGTGTATTTAGAGGTAGATGAACTGAAATAATCAATAAATCGATTGCGGAATGTCAATATCATCCTACTGAAGCGGTTGACTGAATTTCGTTATGGGCAAAGCAATACAACATTGAGTTATCGTGTTTTTATGCGCAACAACTACTACCTAAAAAATGAGATATTGACTAAGGTCAAAGACGAAATAGGCCAAGGTTAGAGACCAAGTATTCGATTTGACTCATGTTCCCACCCTTTAACCTCATCTGAGGTTAAATACTTCGCCCTATGTTTGGCCTAAGTATTGTGCGCCAAGATATTGCTAAATCAGTTTCACTATTGGATCAGGAGTCCACATGAAACCTTTAGCATCTACTCATAATACTTCGGCGAGTAACAACGCGCCAAATAACGCATCACCAAACACTTGGCTCAATAAAGTGCCCGAAATCACCTTGATATTTTGGGTAATCAAAATGATGTCAACCACGGTGGGAGAAACCGCCGCCGACTATCTGAGCTTTCATCTTCATGTGGGTATGATTAACACCAGCATTATCATGGGAGTGTTATTAGTTGGTATGTTATTGCTGCAACTTAAGCAAACTCACTATCGCCCAAATGCTTATTGGAGCGTGGTGGTGCTGATCAGTATTTTTGGCACCTTAGTGACCGACATACTCACTGACAAACTGCATGTGCCTCTCCCCTTATCTACCGCAGTATTTAGTGTGCTATTGGCGATAACGTTTGCCTATTGGTTCGTTAAAGAACGCACTTTATCTATTCATTCAATAGTGAGCCTTAAACGCGAACTCTTTTACTGGTTAGCTATTCTGATCACTTTTGCCCTAGGCACTGCGGTAGGAGATTGGGTATCAGAAGACATGAACGTCGGTTACGGTTTATCTGCTGTGGTTTTTGGTGGCTTAATTACCGCAATAAGCGTGGCCTTTTATCGCTTTAAAGCTAATGCCGTATTGTGCTTTTGGTTAGCTTATATCTTAACTCGTCCGCTCGGAGCCTCTATCGGTGATTTATTATCACAGCCTACTCGTAAAGGTGGCTTAGGATTTGGCACCACCAGCACCAGCATAGTATTTTTAGTGATTATTTTTGCTTTAGTGACGTATTTATCGCTAAAAGCCAAACCCCAAAAAACCTACTAACGCAGCCAGTGATTTATCTACATAAGTGAGCCTAAATATGACCACATTACCGCAGCAAGCGCTGATTAAAGTACCGCAAGTGACCTTGGTGTTTTGGCTAGTAAAAATATTAGCCACCACCTTAGGCGAAACGGCAGGAGATGCTTTATCGATGTCGCTTAACCTCGGCTACTTAGTGAGCTCAGTTATTTTTATCGGTTTATTCGCGATAGCCGTGACCATCCAAATTCGCAGTAAACACTATTCTTCGAGTGTTTATTGGGCAACTATTATTGCCACTACGACCGCGGGCACAACGATGGCTGACTTTGCCGACCGCTCATTAAGCATAGGTTATACCGGCGGCACATTGTTACTGGTGAGCTTATTGTGCATATCATTTTCAATTTGGTATTTGGCAGCAGGTAGCTTATCCAATCAGTCAGTTAACAACGCGAAAACAGAATGCTTTTATTGGGTAACAATTTTACTGTCACAAACCTTAGGTACAGCGTTAGGCGACTGGACAGTTGACAGTGCAGGCCTTGGTTATGATGCCAGTGCGTTAATCTTTGGAAGCTTGTTATTAGTGTTATTAGCTGCCTATCTTTGGAGCTCAATATCTCGCACCCTGTTGTTTTGGCTAAGCTTTATTTTAACCAGACCTTTAGGCGCTGTTGTCGGTGACTTTTTAGATAAACCCATTAGCCATGGCGGATTAGAATTTAGTCGCTTTAGTGCCTCTGCCGCACTACTCTTTGCTATGGTGTTATGTTTAATGGCTTTTAAACAACAGGCAGCCACAACCAATCATTAATGATGACTATCTACCAACAGGACTATGATGCGAATTTTGTTAGTTGAAGACGATAAAATGATTGGCGATGCGATGCAAAGCGCCTTAAAAGATGTCGCCTATGCGGTTGATTGGGTATGCGATGGCGAAGCGGCACTGCACAGTTTACGTTGTCAGCAATATGATGTGGTGTTGCTTGACCTTGGCTTGCCGAAACTCGATGGTTTGTACGTTATACAACATATTCGCGATAACTATCCCTCGCTGGCAGTAATCATTATTACCGCCAGAGACAGCCTTGAAGACAAGGTTAAAGGGCTGGATTTAGGCGCCGACGATTATTTGGTTAAACCGTTTGATATTAGCGAGCTACTAGCACGTATTCGCGCGGTTACAAGGCGTAATGCTAACCAGCATACGCCTGAGTTAACTAACAATATTATTTGGCTAAATCCAGCCACACATGAAGCCAAAACCTTAACTCAAGATAATATTTTATTGTCTAACCGTGAGTTTGCCTTACTGCAATCCTTGCTCATTCGACCCGGTTCTATTCATTCAAAAAGTGACCTAGAAGAACGGATTTATGCCTGGGGTGAAGAAGTAGAAAGCAATGCGGTAGAATTTTTAATTCATTGTTTACGTAAAAAACTGGGTACAGAAATCATTAAAAATGTCAGAGGTGTAGGATGGATGGTGTCAAAAAACGCCCCCGTAACTCGTTAAAAACGCGACTATCTTATTGGATTTCTGCGGCTATTTTATCGGTTGCAATGATTGCTGCTAGCTTTACATTTGCCAGTGCCTTTGAAGAAGCCCACGAACTGCAAGATGATGTATTGCAACAAATGGCGACGCTATTTGATCGCTACTCACTCACGCCAGATGATGGCGCATTAACCCCTTTAGTTTCGCAACCGTTAGAATTTCAAATTTCGGTGCAGCAACTTGGAATTACACCGACCAAGACGGCATTGGCATTGCCTAATGACTTAAGCGATGGATTTCATACGGTTGATTTAGCAACCCAATCCTGGCGAGTGTTTGTACACACCTTGTCATCAACGCAGCGGATAGCCCTTGCTCAAGACACTGCTATTCGTGACGAAATAGCCTTTGAAACCGCCTTACACACTTTAATGCCGTTACTAGTATTAATCCCTATTCTACTGATTTTACTCAGCTATATTGTCGATAAGATACTCAGCCCTATTCGGGTGTTGGCTCATGATATTGATAGCCAAACAGAGCCACCCGCTCAACTGATATCCACTACCCAACTACCCAGTGAAATAGTGCCCTTTGTTGAGGCCATTAACCGCTTACTCAGTAAAAACAGTCAGGTTATTGCCAGCCAAAAGCGCTTTATTGCCGATGCAGCGCACGAACTACGGTCACCGATTACGGCACTGTCATTACAGGCACAACGTCTTGAGCAGACAGAGTTAACCGACGATGCGCGCCAAAAGCTTAATTCACTACAAGCAGGAATAGGTCGTAGTATTCATTTGCTAGAACAACTATTGTCGATGGCGCGTCAACAAGACAACAGCGTCCAACAACCTCAAAAAATATCGTTGAAAATGGTGTTCGTTGAGGTGATTGAAGATCTGTATCCGCTTGCAGAAGCGAAAGAGATTGATTTGGGCTTTAGCCAAGATAACGATGCCGAACTCAATGCTAATCCAGTCCGTTTAAAAACCTTAATTCACAACCTTATCGACAATGCGATTCGCTACACACCAAATGGCGGTAAAATTGATTTAAGCATTACCCAAATGGATCAATATGTTGAGATGACCATTAAAGACACAGGTCCAGGCATAGCAGCCGATCAAGCCGACAAGGTGTTTGAACCCTTTTATCGAGTCTTGGGCAGTAACGAATATGGCTCAGGTTTGGGATTAGCGATTGTGGCCAGTATTGTGCAGCAAATGCAGGCAAGTATCCGTTTGTCGCCAGCGGACTCAATAAAGAATAGCGGACTTTGCGTTACGGTGCAGTTTGCGCATCCTTTAATCCGAGCAAGGATTAAATAGATAACACCTATTTAGCCGCATCAACAAATATTGATGCGGCATAGCAAAAGACTTGGTATTAACATTGAACACTAGTTTTGCTCACATAAATTACGCCCAGCGGCATAACAGCTTGGTTGACGTGGGCATACTGCACCACGCGAGCAAATTAACTGGGCATCTTTTTTAATCCCGCGCTCAATCCAGTTAATATTAAGGATTTTAGCCACACTGGTGAGATCTTTTTGGATATGTTTGGGGATAATGATTGAGCCGCCGCCCGTTGAACAAGCTTGTTTTAATTCATGCGCAATCGACTGCGCGTCTTTGCCTTGCGCCTCAATCGCCGGATTTAAATCGATTCCAGCACATAACACATGCGGATTGCCCGCCGAGTCATCCACTTTAATCGATTCGCAGCAATAAATTCGCGGTTCATTACCGACATTTAAAATTGATATTTGCGCAGACGTACCGTCGACTGGTTCATTGATCATCCTAAAGACTGCCCAATGTTGACAAGGGTCTTCAACCAAGCGCATGTTACCCCAAGGTAACGGAATACCATTACCACGATACACCGCTTTTAACTTACCCGGCGCATAGGCATCAAAGTAATGCCAATGAGGATAAGGTGACACGACTGTCATGCGGCGCATAGCAACAGATGCCGACACCTGCAGTTGCTTATGCACGCTAATTTCATAACCATGACGGTCAAGTAACTGTCTATACGGCACTTTAGGACATAGCAAGGCTCCGGCAAAAAAGCTTGATTCAAAATCACGCCATGCATGCAAAATATCTTGCGCATTTAAAGTATTAGATTGAGGCACCAGCGCATCATCAAAGTCATCACGCCGACCCGACATCATCACACTCTTTAAGCCATCTTTATTGTGTAACACACAATGACCTATGTGCACCGCCAAATCATATTTTAATCTACTGGGTCTATTTTTCAGAATATTACTGACATAGATAGTCCCCGGAGGCTCAAAAAATGAAGTCACCAACTGCTTAGAACTGATGCCCATTTCATTGATAACTTCTTGCGGAACCCGATCAATCCATTTGATTTTTAAGCCCATGCCTTTGGCGATATCAATAATATCTTCGGTCGCGAGGGGCATACGTTTTAAGCCAACTTCTTCGGCCGCACGCTCTAAATCAGGAAAATGGTTTTGGTGATGCTCCTGGTGCGCGCGAATAAGCAAATGAGCAAATTGGCGGCCACTGGTGCCAGTTTGCGATAACATTTCAGGAATGGCAATTTGGAGAATGTCATTAGAAAATAAAAAACTGGGCTCCAGCGGCATACCACTAATGCCACCTTTGTTGCCTTTTTCGGGTGTAATCGCTTCATCTTCAGGCACGTCATCAAGAAACCAGCCTACTTCTTTTTGGAAAACAACCGCGATTACTGCCAGCATATCGGCACTCGGTACACGCTTTCCGCGTTCGATCATCGACAAATATGACACTGATGGTGAATTACCTGAGTCAACACGTACACAACGAGCAGACAGGTCTTCCATGGTTAAGTTATTGCGTTTACGCAAGTTTCTTATCTTTGTGCCCAAAAAATGGGTCTTTCGCATTAAGCTTTTTTCATTTCTCATTTTGTATAATTCACACTGTAAAATTTCTATTGTGAAATTGTTTGTAAAAATAGCATAGACTAAAAATCAAGCTGCTAACAAGGCTTAATGAAAAACAATAATCAGAAAGGTTTCTGACCTACACAATACGAAGAGGAATAAGGCGATGAATATGTCTACTCAAGCAAGCAATACAGCCACCCAAAACCTTAACCGCTTCATTGGTGAGCAATTTGTGGCAACGACCAATCAACAGGATCGCAGCACAAATGCAAAAGAATTTTTGGATGCACAATTTCCATTAACCGAAGGCTCACACCAGGATGTCAGCAGCTATGTTGTTTACTACACTCACTTATTAGCATTTTTAAAAGATGGTTCTCAGTGCGGCTTACAAAATCCGTGTCAATTTGTGGCATTGACTGGTCATAAAAGTGAACCGACCTCTGTAGTATTAAAAAACAACGATACCCATGTTGAAATTTGTTTCGACCGCCAAGGACAAATGGGTTCAACGGACCAGGCTAATATTGAAGACATTCAGGTTGCGATTCCAATTAAGAATTTGCCAACACCCTACAAGCAGTGGATTAGCTTAATCCACACCGGCTGTCAGCCAACTGAAGGCAACTGTAAGGTGTTTACCGCTAAAGATGGAACTGACTATGCGTTACATCAGCGTTAATGGCTTATAACGATACCCGTTGTTGCCACTGAGCAAAAAAGGCTTGTCACATCAATAATGTGACAAGCCTTTTTGTTACTTACCCACTTTGCTGCGTAGCATCCAATAATGTCGATACGCATTTATGCCGTCATACTGAGATACTGAGATACTGAGATTACGGCCAAAAGAAGCGTGATGTTTGCGAGATCTCATTAGCAGGTTCCGTTGGCGTTGGATTGTCCAAACTTTGAATTTGGGTCACCTTAAATTGCACTGTTTGTTGGGTGCTATCACTCGTGCGGTCACTCAGGCGGCCACTGAGGGTCAACGGATAATCCAGTTGTTCTGCAGGTTTTATCGCAATCAAGCTGTCGGTGACTATTTGCAATGTTTGCTTCTGGGGATCGTCATTGCTGATACTGATTTGATAAAAAGCCATTTGTTGAGTTTTATTGCGAATTTTAAGTTGATAACTGTTTTCAACCTGATCGATGCCCACTTGACGATACAAGGTTTGGCGGTCGCGGATCACATTGAGCTGTATATGGCTTAAGTGACTTAAATCGCTAATAATCAGCACAATCATGATCAGTAATGCACTAGCGTAACCAAGCGATTTTAGCGACAACAGGCTGGTTTTTGGTTGTCCTTTTAAGGCATTTTCGCTGGTAAAGCTGATTAAATTGGGAGCATAACCAAATTTTTCCATGGTTTGATTACATGCATCAACGCAGGCACCGCAGTTAATACATTCGTATTGCAAGCCGTTACGAATATCAATCCCAGTGGGGCAAACGTCAACACACAAATTACAGTCTACACAGTCACCTAGCTCCGTTGTTTGTGAGCGCTTACGTGGCCCACGAGATTCTCCTCGTGTTGCATCGTAACTGACCGTCTTAGTATTAGCGTCAAACATCACCGCTTGAAAACGTGAGTACGGGCAGCAATGTAAGCACATCATTTCGCGCATCCAACCAGCGTTTAAATAGGTGCATACTGCGAAAAACCATACCCAGGTGCCAGTCCAAAAACCACTACTCATGCTAAAAATATCAACATATAACTCGCGTGCAGGCATAAAATAACCAATAAACCCGCAGCCGGTTAGCAAGGCAAACACTATCCACACCGCATGCTTCGTCACTCGTTTACGCACTTTACTCAGTGACCATGGCGCTTTGTCTAATGCCGCTCGATGATGATGATTGCCCTCTACCTTGGCTTCAACCCACATATATATAAAGGTCCATGCGGTTTGCGGACACAAAAAGCCACACCAAACTCGGCCCCAATAAACGGTGACAAAAAATAATGCAAAAGCCGCGGCCATAAAAAACCACGCTAATACGGTAAAGTCTTGTGGCCACAGGGTGATATTGAAGAAAAAGAATTGCTGTTCGGTTACATCAAACAGAATGGCTTGTCGGCCTTGATAATTGATAAATGGGATCAGGAAAAAAATCGCAATCAGTAAAGTATTACTGTGCTGACGCAGCCGTTGAAATACGCCCTTCTGTTCACGAACATGAATTTTTGTCGACGGCGTAGCAATTTGCACCACTGGAATCCGTTGTGAAACGGCCGCTTTATCAACTGACGATGTCGCTGATGGAGTTGGAGATGATGACTTAGGCATGAATATATTCCTATAACACAATATTGCTCTGCTATAGCAAAGACTAAGCCAACTCAAAAACAAACATAATCTACTGATTCTAAACAATTAAAATAGAAGCATTATAAAGCAAAGTCACGACATATCAACTTTTACGCGATATATCGTGACTTATTAAAATGCATGATAAAAAATTAACGACTAATAGCTAACTTTTTCATCCTAGATCGTAAGGTACTCGCAGGCATATCTAACATCGCAGCAGCACCAGACGGACCAGAAATACGCCAGTGGCTAGCATTTAATATCGCAATAATATGTGCGGCTTCGGCTTGTGCCATGGTTAACGTGCTGGTAGCTAACGGTGCTGCAACCGCTACAGGTAAAGTATTAAACAGCAAATGACCGCTTTGCGATAAAATCATTTCTCGCTCAATCAGGTTTTGCAGCTCACGTACGTTACCTGGCCAGGTGTATTGCTGTAAGTTCTTCAGCCCTTTAGCACTCACTTTAGTGATTTTTTTACCAAGCTTTTTACTCAGCGATGCGACTAAATCACTGACTAATTGCGGAATATCTTCGCGGCGCTCTCGTAACGGCGGCACCGTTATTGGAAACACATTCAAGCGATAATATAAGTCCATGCGAAACAAGCCTTGCTCTACTCGCGCAGCTAAGTCGTGATGAGTGGCTGCCACTAAGCGAATATTGACCTTAATGGTTTCACTACTGCCAACGCGCTCGAAGCTTTGCTCTTGAATTACCCGCAACAATTTAGATTGTGCCGATAAACTCAACTCAGCAATTTCATCTAAAAATAAGGTACCATTATGAGCTAATTCAAAGCGGCCTTTACGCCTTGCTGTCGCCCCCGTGAAGGCACCTTTTTCATGACCAAACAGCTCACTTTCTAACAATGCGGTCGAAAATGCGGCGCAGTTAACACTCACCATTGGTTGATCTTTGCGATGGCTTAGCCTGTGTAAGTTACGTGCAACCAACTCTTTACCAGTACCATTCTCACCACAAATTAACACCGTACTGTCGGTATTAGCGACCAAATGGATCTGTTGAATGAGTTGATTGATAGGTTGGCTGTTGCCCGATATTCCTGACGCACCTTGCTGACCTTGTAGTTCAGTAAGTAAGTATTGATTTTCTGATGCTAACCGTTCTGACAAAGCCTGCACTTGTGCCAAAGCCTGTCTCAATGATTGCTCGGTATGTTTTTGCATACTCACATCACGAAATATCGCGATAACGCCAACGAGCTTTTGCTGATCATATACCGGTGTTGAGCTGTAATATACTGGAAAACTGCTGCCGTCTTTGCGCCAAAATACATCATCAGTTACTTGCCGAGGAATAGCGTCATTCAAGGTGCGATAAATAGGGCAATCGTGCTGCGGGTAATGACTCCCATTAGCATGGCTATGATGATGGCAATCGTGGATGTTTCGCCCAATTAACTCGGTACTTTTCCAACCAGTCATTTGCTCAGCAGCAGGATTAATAAATACTGCATTACCGGCTAAATCAAAGCCATATACTCCTTCTGTCATCGCATTGAGCAACAGAGTGTTTTCAGGTAGAAAATGATCGGAGCCACTATATTCAGTGATTGTAGAGTCAGTCATAGTCAATCTTTACGTTACTAGTGCATAGACTCATTATAACGATTGTGAAATATAAGTCGCGAAATATCGCGACGTCTCTAACTCATCCAAATAATAAGCTTATTTAAGCCCTTTTTACATTAACGTTGAATCTCAATGTTGTCAGCTCACAAGCCTAGCTGCCTCGGTTGTCTATATTAGCGAGAGGCTCTGCGACTTTTGCTCTTGTGTCATATCGATCATCATCTGGCTGGCGATTGAAAAAATACAGTAGCCGAGAAAATAATAGAAACCGACTTCAAAATGAGACTGAGTCTTAAGGGTGTCACCCATACCGGCAGATGCATTACCCGCCATATAAGCCACAATAATGGCAACCACAAAAACATCGGCCATAGACCATTTACCCAGGGCGCTAATCAATGTTCTAAGCTTCTGTTTTATTATGGGAGTCATAGGTAATAGTAATATCAGCATAGTCATTAACTTAACGGCGGGGAGCACAATACTGAACAAGCCAACAAGTATTGCAACGACTAGGTTATGTGATTGATATAGTGCAGTAATAATATCGATGATACTGCGGCTATTACGAAACACCTCAACCTCACCTTGAAGCGTATCTAAGCCAAACAGACTGGTAGCAACATCGAGTATTCCGCGGGTATTGGCTCGAGAGTCTTCGGTGAGATTTTGAGTTAACATTTCTTTGCCGGTATTAAGCAACTGTGATTTTTCAATAGTACCCGTCATAGTTAACATAGGTTGTGTCACACCGGGAATGAGTAATATTAACGATATCAGCACTAAACTGATAGATAGAGATATTTTCATAAACGCCTCGTTTGATGATTTACACCAAAACAAATAATCGCATTTTGCTGTGATGATGATCTATTTTGATCCCTGTAGGTTATGATGTCATATTGCATACATAATTAACCATCACGCGATACTCTTGCGACATTCTTAATAGTGAGGCGAATACATGCCAATAATCAATTTTACGACATGTTTGTTATGGTTAAGTTATTTTATTTCAGCGACCGTCACCGCCGCTACTTTAACGATTAATGTTAACGATACTCAAGGCAATATGCTCAGTGATAGCGTGGTAGAGCTGATACCTGTGTCACTGCCTGAAGTCGCATCGCCACCAACAGAATCGACGTTAGCACACTATGAAATGCGTCAACAAAATCGAATATTCTCTCCTTTTGTATTGGCTGTGCCTCAAGGCGCAAAAGTTGATTTCCCAAATTTAGATCGTACTCGGCATCATGTTTACTCATTTTCTACAGCAAAACAATTTGAACTACAATTGTATGTTGGCGCTACCGGAGACCCTATCTTATTTGATAAATCAGGATTAGTTGCCATCGGCTGTAATATTCATGATTATATGCAGGCTTTTATTTACGTCTCTAAAAGTCCTTATTTCTCGATAAGTAATGAAGTGGGTCAAATGCAGTTAACTGATTTACCTGCAGGTGAATATCAAGTCAATATCTGGCATCCTTGGCAAGTTAACGTTCAGCAGCCATCTTCGCTCACCCTTCAAAATGGTGAAAATCAATTAACCATTAGCATGGACATTGAACGCCAAGACAAACCATCGGCGCCACCTAGCGGCTTTGGAACTTATCACAACGTAAGCGATACCACGGGATAACATGCCAACTAGTTTTCGCAACAGACTGATTATTGCTTTTCTATTTATCTTAACGTTAATGCAGTTAACTACTGCGTTGTTTGTGTTAAGTGCGACTCAACGAGATTATCGTCAACAGCAAACTCAAAATCTTAAGATTGGTTCTAATGTTTTTGTTGAAATGTTGTCGAACCGCAGTGAACAGCTCAGCCAAAGTTTATCTCTGCTCAGCGCAGATTTTGGTTTTAAACGCGCGGTAGCCACTGGCGAGCAAGATACAATATCCTCAGTGTTAGCTAACCATGGTAGGCGTATTAATGCTGATGCAGCTATTTTGCTATCTCCACAGGGAGCATTGCTATCATCAAGTTTACAAGGTCTGACTCAATCCGATATTGATGGATTGTTTTCATTAACCAAAAACCGCTCAACTACTTTTGAAATTGTTAACTATGACCACCGCAGCTACCAATTTGTGTTGCAGCCCGTTAAAGCACCAACATTAATAGCCTGGGTCGGTATGGGTTTTTCGATGGATAAAAACGTCGCTGACCAAGCCAAAACGATTACTGGCATCGATATCAGTTTTATCAACCAGTCCGCCGGCAGAATTGAAATTGTATCCACCCTACCTAAGGCTCAACAACAAGATGTTTTAGCGCGTATTAGCCAACTAGCACAAACTGTTGATGTGGTTAGCGACGACATACCATCAGACTATTTGTCCACCACCATTGCGTTAGATAAAAATAGCGGTCATCAATTAGCGGTATTACATCAGTCAAATGTTAAGTGGCAGCAAAGCTACGATGCCTTACGTACCAAAATGTTAATCGTATTCGCGATAACCTGTTTATTAGCATTCATGATAGCGGCTTGGTTTGCTGGCGGTTTAACCGAACCGATTTATGCGCTAGTTAATTTTGCCCGAAAGGTTGGTCAAGGTGAGAACCCTACGCCAATCAAAGGGGCTCCGGCAGAGTTACAAGTGTTAGCCGACACTCTATCGACAATGCGTGAAAATATTGAATCACGCGAAAATGATTTAGTGTATCAATCGCAGCACGATAACCTCACCGGTTTATATAATCGTGTGGCTGCTAAGCAGCAACTGAGCCTATTGCTAAACAAAATGCATGGCGGCTTAGTGATGATAGATATCAAAAACTTTCGCCACTTGAACAATATTATTGGCTTTGCTAATGCCGACGACCTATTGGTGTTATTTGCCTGTCGCTTACAAAGCCTATCCCCTACAGCTCAACTAATATCACGCTTGGACGGCGACTCATTTTTATTGCTCTTCCAACCTAGTATTAGTACTAAACAGCTTAATAATTATTTACGCCAATTAACTCACCCATTTGCTATTCAAGGGTCAAAAATAACGGTCAACGTACGAGTCGGAATTGTTGACTTATCCCGAGGCTACGACAGTAATGATATCGATACCTTAATTCGCCATGCTGAAATTGCCCTAAATCAGGCCCGAGTTGAATCACTAGGCATTGCAACTTACCAACAAGGCGAAGATGAGCGCTATCTGCGTGAGTTAATGATTATTCGTGATTTACCCATAGCGTTAACCCAGGGCCAATTGCATTTAGTGTTTCAGCCTAAAGTTGATATTCAAGCTAATCATTGCCATGGTGCAGAAACCCTCATCCGTTGGCAGCACCCCGACCTAGGATTTATACCGCCAGATGAGTTTATTCGTTTAGCCGAAAACTCAGGCAATATATCGATGATCAGCGACTGGGTGCTAAATACCACCATTAAGCAGCTTGCAAAATGGCAACAACAAGGCATTTCACTTACGGTAGCAATTAACTTATCTGCACATGACTTAACTAACCCGCAGCTACCATTAGACATTGAACAGCTACTCAAAAGTAATAATTTGCCAATTACCGCCTTGTCGATAGAGGTAACCGAAGGTGCTGTGATGAAAGATGCACAAACGGTTATTGCCGTTTTACAACAATTTAGAAATATCGGTTTGGCAATTGCTATCGACGACTTTGGCACTGGACACTCTTCGTTAGCTTATTTAAAGTTATTACCGGTTAATGAAGTGAAAATCGATCGCAGTTTTATTAAAGATATACATACTGATGCAACTGATTTAATGATTGTCGACAGCAGCATTAGACTGATTAAAGGACTTAACTTATCTGTAGTAGCGGAAGGCGTTGAGTCCGTAGAAGGGATTGATATTCTACGCGAGCTGAATTGCGATATCATCCAGGGTTATGTGTATTCTAAACCATTAAAAGCAGATGATTTTATTGTGTGGTTCCAACAGTTTAATCATTCAAGCATTAATCATCCTAAAAAAGATACGGTGCGCTAATGTATCAACTCATAGGTATGGTATTCTCGGTACTTTTAAGCCTAGTCGTCGCTTCTGCCCAAGCTGATACCAGCAAAGTTATCGCTACTGGCGGCGCGACCACCATTGAGGGTAGTGCAGGCGGTGGCATAGTACCTTGGGCAGTAATTAATGGCTATGCAAGCTCCGATCAATGGTCTTTAACCGCCATGAATACCACCGTTTATGTTGACGACTTTACCTTGCATTCTATTGGGGCATCGTTAAGCATTGATAACCGCTTTGAACTAAGTATAGCTAAACAAACTTTCGACCTAGACACCCTCGGCGGCAAACTCGGCCAAGATATTGTAGGCGTAAAATATAAGCTAGTTGGTGAAGTACTCTACACCGCAATGCCACAAATTAGCTTAGGATTACAGTACAAACGTGTTGACGATTTTGCGTTACCACAAGCTGTTGGTGCAAGAGATGATTGGGGGCTGGATGTGTATTTAGCCGCCAGCAAAGTCTATTTTGATGCCTTTGCTGGTCGTAACTTGGTGACAAACTTAACGCTTAGAGCCACAAAAGCTAACCAAATAGGCTTACTTGGATTTAGCACGGCAACAAACAATGATTACACCTTACAAACTGAAGCCTCTATCGCGGTATTATTAACTGATAACATTGCTCTGGGTTATGAATACAAACAAAAGCCAGATAAGTTAACTTTTGCACAAGAGCAAGATTGGCAGGATATTTTTGTGGCTTGGTTTGTCAATAAACACCTCTCGGTTGTTGGCGCTTATGTTGATTTAGGGAATATTGCCGGATTGAAGCAACAACAAGGCTGGTATTTATCGGTTGAGGGAACGCTGTAATGGTTAATAATATTAAACATCGTTTGATGATACTGAGCGTGCTGTTATTACTGTCTACTGGTTGCGCAAATCAACCTACCAGCCTTTATCAACAGCTAGGCGAAAATGAAGGGATCAGTAAGATTACCGATAATTTTCTCGTCAATTTATCTCAAGACCAACGCATTTTGCATCACTTTGAACAAACTGATATTGATATTTTTCGTCAACGGCTTATTGAGCATTTATGTGTGGTCAGCGGTGGTGAGTGTATTTATCAAGGTGCATCCATGTTCAATGCACATATTGGTTTGCACATTAGCCAGGCGGACTTTGATGCCGTTGTGAGTCATTTGATTGAAGCATTAAAACAACAGCATATTCCTTTAGCAACACGTAATGCATTACTTGCTAAGTTAGCACCAATGTATCAAGACATTATCGAGCATTAGTTGCTGTGAAACCGTTTATACCGCTAATAATCGGTTAGTAAAACGGACTGGGATCAACATCGAGCGATCCAGGTGATACACCGCGCTCAATATGTAACTCCGATTTAACTAAATCAATCATAACGACTTCGGTGTAACGTTTATGCTTAATTGAATAAAAACACTTCACAATGGGATGCAACGCATCACGCCCTTTAGAGTCCCATACTATTCCCACACGTTGATCCGATAACTGCACGATGGAACCAACAGGATAAATGCCCACACAACGAATAAACTCATATACCAGTTTTTGATCGAGATGAAATGGGGTCAAGCTGATGAGTATTTTAAATGCTGCAGCAGGGCTCATGGCTTCTTTGTAGCAACGGGCAGCGGTTAGTGCATCAAAAATATCAACAATACAACTCATACGTCCATGCTGGGGAAGTTGCTCGCCCTTTAAGCCGTTAGGATAGCCTTTACCATCAAGCTTTTCATGGTGCATTAAGCACACATCTTTACTGACTTGTGATAGTCCTTTTGTTTCGTTCATGATTTCCATTGCATAGTATTGATGCAATTTCATGTGTTCAAATTCTTCTGGCGTTAGCTTGCCAGGTTTGTGCAATATTTCGTTATCGACTTGAATTTTACCGATATCATGTAAAATCCCACCTACTGCCATCTGCTTTAACAGTTCACGATCAAGATTGAGGTGTTTGCCAAATGTCACCAGTAAAAAAGCAACATTAATAGAATGTTCGAGTAAATAAGCATCTTTGGTACGTAAAGCAGAGATACACTTAAACGCATCGGCATCGTCCATAACCGACTCAATCATTTTATCGGCGACATCTTCAAATTGATCCACATCGATGGCTTTACCACCGAAGGTTTCGGACATTACTTTTTGGATTAATCCTTTTGCTTCGGCAAGTAATTTTTTAGCTTGTAGCTGCTGAACATCTCGAGTTACCGTGGCTTTACGCATCAGCGGACTACTAGCAGAGCTTGATCTCGGGGCTTTTTTTAAGCCACAATTATCTGACGACCTATCGACATCGACCCACACCAGTGCAATATTATTTTTCTTCAGTTTTGCGATTGCATCACGATGTTTGATTTGGCCAGGGTTACGAATGGCGACTTTATTGAGCTGATGATCTATCGCCGTAACAAACATGCCTAAAGCAAGTTTATCTGTGGGGATTTTGATGACGTTGCTTGATTCAACAGAATCATTCATTGTACAAGTTACTCCAGGAGAGAAAACTAAAAGCGAGATCAAACTTACATATTTTTAACTATATTTTGAACTATATTTTGAACTATATTTTGAACTATTTTACTCAGTTCAGCTAATTTTTACTTCATATGACCATATTAATGTTGATTATGCTTTTAAAGCACCTGAACAATACATATAACCCCACCATTGCAACTTAGGAGGCTATAAGTTTAACAACGGAATTGAATCGCTAAATAATACCCCCGATACTTGTCGAATACAAAAATCACTAACGTAACTGACTATATTAGCAATTCAGATCACACGCTTTAACCTTGCCAATTGACACTGTTTCATCGGTTTATTAACGTTAACCCTCATGCTGTTATACGAGAGGCGCAGATTGACAGGTCACTTTTTTTCATCACAATTTAGCGAATTAATCACTAAGATCGAACAACTGCGCAACATACCGATCTGTGATCCTATTGTGCAACTGTCTGTTAACGCTCCAGCACTGCCATTAATATCGTGGTTAAGTGCTCAAACATTATACCCCAAAGTTTATTGGCACGGCCGTGATAGAAACGAAGATGTCGCCGCCATAGGCTCATGCAAGACGTTTTATTTTGCTGACCAAATCGACGATAATGCTTTAGCACAAATTTATCAGCAACAGCGAAGCAAAACCAATCATCAAGATATTCGTTACTACGGCGGTTTAGCCTTCGATCGTACAGTAGAATGTTGGCCTGAATTTGGTCGTGCACACTTTATATTGCCCAGAATTGAATTACGCCGCAGTGGGAATCACGTTAGGGTATTAGTGAACCTTAATTTTGAAAATGGTGAAACTGAAGCCGAAATCCAAGCTGCACTTGATGCTATAAAAACAGTGCAAAAACCACGTCCCTTATCGCCGCCCAACAAACTCACATTAATGGGTCGGAGTGATTTACCTAATTTTGCCCGCTGGAAGGAATTAGTTGAACAGGTCACCCAAGCTAATTTCATCAAATCGATACCCAAAGTCGTATTATCACGCCACAGCCAAATTGATGTAGATGATAATATTGACCCCTGGACAGTGCTAGCTTGCTGGCAAGGGCGTAATCCAAATAGTTTCCAATTTGGATTCCAATTTAGCCCTGAACGCGCCTTTATATCTTGCTCACCAGAACGATTATACTTACGCCGTCAGCAAGAACTGTTTACTGAAGCATTAGCGGGAACGACGATTAGAGGACTTAATCCAGATGAAGATAATTTATTAGCACAAGCGTTATTAGATGACATTAAAAATAGCCACGAGAACCAATTAGTCAGAGAACATATTGTCGATGTGCTAACGCCATTGAGCCAATATGTAGGTGCTGATGAGCAACCCAAAATTTTTAAGCTTAATCATATTCAACATTTGCACCGCGCTATCCGAGCTCAGTTAAAACCCGGTGTGAGTGATTTTGAATTATTACGGGCTTTGCATCCAACGCCTGCTGTAGGAGGTTTACCACGCGATGCTGCACTGAACTTTATTCGTCAACGAGAAGGTTATGCTAGAGGCTGGTATGCTGGGGCTTGTGGGTATTTAAATCGCCATGAATCAGAGTTCTCTGTCGCAATTAGAAGTGCACTCATAGAGCCTAGAAGAATTAATTTGTTTGCTGGAGCAGGCATTGTAGCAGGCTCAGATCCTGAGGCAGAATGGCAAGAACTGGAAAATAAGTTAGCCACCGTTTTGTCTATTTTGATCGACTTTTAATCTTCCACTACTGTCCATCACCAATGAGGTTAACCTCAGCAAAATCTTTCGCTTGAGCAAAACACATGCTATTATCCGGCCCCCGTGTTTGCCAATACCTTGCTATTGCCTTGAAATAGGCCGGCTAACGGGTGTGCTTAAAGCAAGCACTGCATATAAACTAAAATAATAATATTCTCTATAACAGACATTAGCTTATCTGTTTAACTGCGGCTAAATAGCCTCATTAGCACAAGCAAGTACTGTTAATCAAATTAATAGCGGGTTCCCTCACCCCGTGCTAACCAATTAAAAAGGCCACAATATGTTGACATTAACCCAGGCGAAATATCGCCGAGCACTGATGCTATTAGTCAGTTTTCATATCTTAATTATTTGCGCAAGTAACTACCTTGTTCAATTACCATTCCAGCTATTTAGCTACCACACTACTTGGGGTGCTTTTAGCTTTCCTTTTGTATATTTAGCTACCGACTTAACTGTTAGAGTGTTTGGTCAGCAAGCCGCTAGAAGTATTATTCTCAAAGCCATGGTACCAGCACTTGTGGTGTCGTATTTAGTTGGCGTATTGTTTCATCAAGGTCAATTACAAGCGCTTGACGCCTTAGCCGAGTGGAATAATTTTGTGTTCCGCATTGCCTTTGCCAGCTTCGTGGCATACTTGATTGGCCAACTAATGGACATCACTGTATTTGCTAAATTACGTCAAGCAAAGGCTTGGTGGGTCGCCCCCGCAGCATCAACATTAGTGGGTAACTTAGTCGATACCTTAGTGTTTTTCAGTGTGGCATTTTATGCCTCAAGTGATGTGTTTATGGCAACTCATTGGCCAGAAATAGCCACAGTTGATTACGCCTTTAAATTGATTGTGAGCTTAGGGTTGTTTCTACCCGCATATGGCGTGTTATTGAAAGTTCTGCAAGACAAGATTCTGCTTAATAGTGTTACCGATAATGACGGCGCTATTGTTCAAGTATCTAAATAATCATAATTATCGTTCAGGTAGACAAGTGAAAGCATCGTCGACTTTAATAACTGCGCCGACGATGCTTGACTCATTTAATGTGCTACATGTTTCTCAGGTTCGTGCGGTATAAATCCGCTAAAGAACATGAATATGATCTTTAGCGGATTTATACGAAGATTCCACCGATCGTTGGCCAATGTGTTTACTTTCGAAGTTAATAACAATCATAAACCGTAACCTAATCTTGAAGAAAACTAACCTTTAACACCATTATAAGCGCATCAACATAATCATATTTTATAGCGTTAATTTAAATACAACCACAGAGCAACAAAGCAACGGAATAATTTAACTATAAAAATCAACCGCTAAGCCTTAATTTATAATTAATTGAATGTAAAGATGAGATTTATAACGTTAAACACTTGCAAACGATAATGAGAATGATTACTATTAAGTCGCGTTCCAAAACTCAGCTTAATAATTAGAGACTTCATCACCTTTAATTAGTATTCAGAGTTCGCAAGCACGACATTGCTCACACACTCTTTGTGGCCGGATTAATCATCCGGCTTTTTTTTACCTGTTTTTTGAGTTATTGAATTCTATCGCCAAAATGTAAACCCTCATAAGGCCCAAGTTGCTGATCATCTTTCGCTTTATGATAAAGCCCAATGGTAAATATAGTACCTTTTCCAACCGTCGAGCTCACTTCTATCGTCCCGCCAAGTCGTTTAATAATGCCATAACTCAAAGAGAGACCTAAACCAGTACCATCTTTACGTGTGGTATAAAATGGATCAAAGATACGACTCAAATCTTCTTTCGTTATTCCCATACCTTCATCTTCAACTTCAATTTTAACCCCAATAGCCTTACCATCTTCTAGCCAGTCGTAAGTTCGTAGCCAAATCCGACCTTTGTTCTCTATCGCATGAGCAGCATTCACCATTAAGTTAATCAGTACTTGTAATAGCTGGGGACGATTGACTTCAACAGAGCCTGTAGCGGTGAACTCCTTGATCAGTGTGACTTCTTGCTGCTCAATAGAATGGCGGGCTAATAGCAGCATCTCTTCAACAATTTGAGTCACTGGTTGTAATGTTATAGGTGCGTTGAACTCCCCTGGACGGCTATATTGCAACAGGCTTCGAATAATCGTCGTAATCCGGCCCACTTGCTGGATCACCAATTCAATTTCTTCTTCAACTACCGCAGCATTATCACCAAGTTCATATTTTAATAGCTCCATATTGCCCAAAATAACCGCGGTAGGATTATTAATTTCATGGGCGATACCCGCTATCAGTTCTCCCAATGCGGTGAGTTTTTCGTTAGTAACCAGTTGTTGCCGGGTTGCATGTAATAACGCCACATTACGCTCGAGCTCCTCAGTTTTATCTTGCAAACTGCGGGTACGCTGCTCAACTTTAATTTCAAGTTGCTCTGCAGCGGCTTGAATTTGGGCATTACGCCTTTGTAATAAATCCAACATATTGTCAAATTGCTCAGCTAAATGCGCCAGTTCGTTATCGCCATTGATATCTAATTTACCAATCCTGATGTTGCGCCCTGATTGCACTGCAGTAACCACTTGATGAATATATTCAATTGGCTGTAACAAGCTGTTTGCACCTCGATATACCAGAAAGCCTGAAATCAATAATACGAACACTAAAATGGTGCCCAGCTCGATAATATTGAGTAAATAATTGTGCAGAAAAGGCGATTCAGAAAAACCCGCATATACCATCCCAATCCTTTTACCGCGCACATCTCGTAAAGGCAAATAACCAGAGATATACCAATCATTAAGCACAAAGGCACGATTTATCCAGGTTTGACCTTCAACAAGTACTTGCTGATAAACCTCATCAGACACCAGTGTGCCTAATGCTCGATTGGATTTACTCCTGTCTTTTGGAAATTGTTCCAACGGCACATTGGTGCTAATTCGAATATTATCTAGAAAAAGGGTAACGGTACCGATTGAGCGTTCAGGCAAGGTGCCTTTACCGTAGACGAGATCCCGAATATTATCGACTATGGCGGTATTGCGGTTAAACAACATGCCACCATCTAAATACCAAAACACATTTCCCGAGAGATCAGCTATGGGTAATAAAGTTCGACTTAATAATCCACGAGTCTCGATATTTTGTTGCGGTTGTTTGGCATGCGATGTCGGAACCAGGGTAATTTGAGCCTGAGTTGCTAAACTGGCATTAATTCTTTCAAGACGTTTGGCTGATAATACCATAAAGCCTGAAAAAGCTTTTTGTTGAGTTTGGTGCAACATCATGCGTAAGTCTGGGTCAGCGGCAGCATCTGCGACACTAATTAACCGGAGAAAGTCTAATCCTGACGTTTGTTGTTGCTGTGCTAATAGTATATTTAAGGCATTAATTGCATTGGGGTTCGGTTGTTGTTCCGTGTGTTTTAATAGCCTAAATGCGTGTTGAAAGTCCCATGATGCACTGATTGAATCTAAGCGGTCTTGTTGTCTTTCCTGCACCTGTACTAAAGTGCTATTGGCGACAACTAAGTCTGCCTTTACCTTCATAAACAATTGCTTGCCTGTGTAGATTACATTCCAGTAAATAGTAATAAACACCAAGCTAATCAACGTTAATAAAATAGGCAGCGATGTCAAAAACAAAATACGATAACGTACTTTGGCTTGCATTTGCTGCCAACTAATACCAAAAATCCGGGTAAAAACACCTGTAGAATGCACCACGTTTAGACTTCCTCGAAACCTTGCTCTGGGTGATTAAACCAGTCTTTAAATTTCCGGTCTAAGGTTTTTCGAGACACACCTAAATCGCGTGCTGCGGCGGATTTATTACCATTATGGTTACCAACCACTTTAGTAACATGTTGCTTTTCAACTTCTTTCAATGGCCAGTTTAACGGGTAGCCCATGGCATCGTTAACCGTAACCGACATCGGTTTTTTCCAATATTCCGCAGGAGGTTTACCTAATAAGATACAACGTTCAATCATATTGCGTAGTTCACGAATATTGCCGGGCCAATCATGTTGCTGTAGTACTTGTAGGTCTTCGTGGCTCCAAATAACATCTTTTATGCCTAGCTCTTGTGACAACTGCAAAGTAAAAAAATGAGTCAGTTCAACAACATCATCAGGACGAGAGCGCAGAGATGGAATAACAATATTCAACACATTTAAACGATAAAATAAATCGCGCCTAAAACGCCCCGCTTCAACTTCATCAATCAGTAAACGGTTAGTTGCCGCAATAACGCGCACATTTATATCAATTTCTTTTTCACTTCCAACAGGCCGAATAGCACGCTGCTCAAGTACTCGCAGTAAGGCTGTTTGCATATTCATCGGCATTTCGCCAATTTCATCTAAGAATATAGTGCCGCCAGAAGCATAACTGAATAGCCCTTCTCGATTACCTTTTGCGCCAGTAAACGCGCCCGCAGTATGACCAAACAACTCACTGGCTAATAATTCCGGGGCTATCGCGCCACAGTTAACGGGGACAAAAGCACCACTTCGGCCACTGAGTTGATGTAACTGTCTGGCCACCAGCTCTTTACCGGTACCAGATTCACCTTCAATTAATACCACTGCGTTAGTCGGGGCGATGCGTTCTATGACTTCTTTAACATCACGAATAGCTTCACTGTTGCCGATAATAGTGGATGATTGTCCGTGCGATAATTCTCGCCTAAGCATAAAGTTTTCGCGCTTAAGTAAACGTTTTTCGATACAACGATCGACAGCGGTGACCATTTGCTCTAAGTGAAATGGTTTCATAATAAAGTCAGACGCACCCGCACGTAATGCTTTGATGGCTACATCCATATCAGCATAACCGGTCATAAAAATAATATCGGATTGACGCTCGGGATCATTCAGCGCTTCATGCCACTCGATACCGGAACGGTCGGGTAAGCGAATATCCACAATCAGTAAATCAAAATGACCATGGCTGCGTAACTCTTCTGCTTGAGCAATGGTAGAGGCGGTTTCAACTAGGGCAAACTTTTTTGCCAAGGCTTTCATCAAAAAACTTCTCATACCTGGTTCATCATCAACGATAAGAACTGACATGGTGGTCTTGCTTACTGGGGAAATATGTTCATTTGGACTCATAAATGGACTCTTATGTGGACATTTTGACGCGCTTTACAACACTGTATCACCTAAACCAAATGACTTGGTCACTATGAACCACAGAAAAGTGATCGTGGGACAATTTGTCTAACATAAATGTTTACAGCTTGGGAGCAAGTTCACAGTTTCGATTTTATGCGTGAACTGTATTTGCATTAACACTGCTTGGCATCTAACTTGCTTATTGCATTGGTAATTAAGCAAGATGGCTTAATGTTTTGTACAAGAATTCAGTATGAACATCATGATTATTAATATATCAAGGAGCGGCAATGTTAAAACTCAAAGCAAGCGTTAGTATTCTGTTGGCGGCATCGGTACTCAGCGGAGCAATGTTCAGCCAAAGTGTACTCGCAAATGAAGTGATCAAATTAGCGACCACTACTAGCACTGAAAACTCAGGATTACTGGGTGCGCTGTTACCAAAATTTGAAGCAGAATCAGGCTATAGTGTACAGGTGATTGCTACGGGTACAGGTAAAGCATTGAAGCTGGCAAGTCAGGGAGATGTTGATGTAGTCATGACTCATGCGCCAGAAGCCGAAGCAAAGTTTGTCGCTGACGGTTACGGTATTGAGCCTCGCGGTATTATGGAAAATGATTTCATTGTATTGGGCCCTAAAAATGACCCTGCAGCGGTAAAGTCGAGCAAAGATGCTACCGAAGCATTCAGTAAAATTGCTCATAAGCCAAGCAAATTTGTATCTCGTGGTGATAACTCTGGCACCCATATGAAAGAACTCGCGATTTGGAAAGATGCTAGCGTTACCCCTGATTTTAATGGCTATACTTCTGTTGGCCAAGGCATGGGTAAAACCTTATTGATGGCTAATGAGTTCCAAGCTTATACATTAGCAGATCGCGGTACGTATATTGCTTATAAAACTAAACTAGACCTTAACATTAGTTTTGAAGGCGGTGCTGAGTTGGCTAACCCTTATCAAATTATGTTGATTAACCCAACAAAATACCCAGACCTTAATCATAAAGGTGCCAGAGCGTTAAGCGATTGGTTTATCAGCCCTGCAACACAAACCTTGATTAATAATTATAAAGTGCAAGGAGAGCAATTGTTTAAGGCAACGTATAAAAAATGAGTGACGGCTGGTTAGCCCTATTGCAGCAAGCATTTAGCTTGCTGCTCTCTTTTGACCCTCATGTGTGGGCAATTATTAACATCTCATTTTCGGTGTCTTTTGCCGCATTGTTGATCACTATTTTTCCGTCAATAATGTTAGGCTTTATCCTTGCCTTTAGCCATTTTAGAGGCCGCTGGGTGGTGTTAAATCTTGTGCAAACATTACAGTCTATTCCCACTGTAGTGATCGGTTTATTAGTGTATTTATTGTTAACACGCAATGGTGCTTTAGGTGACTTAAAATGGCTCTTTACCCAAAAAGGGATGATTTTAGGCCAAATGTTAATTTGCGCTCCAGTATTAATCGCCTTGTCGCAGGCTGCTTTTGCCAGTGTGGATCGTAGAGCGTGGGAAACATCGCGCACACTAGGAGCATCATGGCTACGTGCGGTTTGGACCTTATGTCGTGAACTTCGAGGGCCACTGTTGTTAGCGATTATCGCGGCATTTAGCCGTATTTTAACAGAAGTAGGTTGCTCGATGATGGTAGGGGGTAATATTATGAATGTTACCCGTAATATCCCCACCGCTATTGCGCTGGAAACGAGTAAAGGTGATTTTGCGCAAGCTATCGCACTAGGATTAGTGTTATTAATATTAGCAATAGTATTAAACTTTATCTTAGGTTCATTGCGAGGCAAGGCCCTCCCAAGGAGCCACTAGGATGACATTATCTCATCATTCAAACACACAGTTGGCGAGTATTCATGCGACCAAGTTACTAGTGACATTTAATCAGCAGATATTATTTAGCGCCGACAATTTACATTTCAGTCAAGGAGATGTGATTTATTTACAAGGCGACAACGGTTCAGGTAAATCGACCTTAATGAAACTCCTTGCAGGGTTAATTAAACCAGGCCAAGGCCAGATAACGAGTCAGGGGTTTGCCTCTCAAGCTTGGTGGAAAACCTCGTCTATATTGGGTAAAGCAGTCTACTTACATCAACATCCTTATCTTTTTGACGGCTCAGTAAAGTACAACTTAACCTACGCCTTAGATCAACGAGCTTTAGCGCCTGAGCAACGTAAAAAACGTATTCAACAAGCTATTAATATGGCTCAATTAACCGATTTACTTAATCATAATGCGTGCGATCTTTCTGGTGGTGAGCGACAACGCCTTGCCATTGCAAGAGCGTGGATTGCACAACCGAAACTATTAATGCTCGATGAACCTATTTCAAATATGGACAAGCACTCACAGCGTTTAGTCCTCGCAATGATCAACCAACTAAAACAAGACGGCACAGGACTGCTAATTAGCAGCCATCAAACTTGTGGCCTGACCGCGTTGTGTCAACAACATTGGCATATAAAGCAGCGCACAATTCATACCAGTATTCATGTACCGCAAACAGATGATTTACATGATACCCACACAACGGAATTACATTATGGCACCACAAATTGATGCGGTGATTTTAGCTGGCGGCATGGCTAGACGTATGGGCGGAAATGACAAAGGCTTAGTTGATCTTAATGGCCAAGCAATGATTTGCCACACTATTGATAAGCTAACGACTCAAGTGAATCAAATTGTTATTAACGCTAATCGTAACCAGGCTCAATATGAGCAGTGGGGCTATAAGGTTTTTAGCGACCAAGACAGTGGCTATTTAGGTCCCTTGGCTGGCATGGTCACCGCCTTAAAACAGACTCAAGCTGACTATCTTCTGGTGGTTCCATGCGATTGCCCTATGTTACCGACTGACTTAGTCGCGAGATTATTGACAGCTTTAGAGCAACAACAGGCTGATCTTGCAGTTGCCAGTGATGGTGAGTATGAGCAACCCGTTGTATTACTATTAACACCTCACTTAGCAACATCGATGCAGGCATTTTTAGATGCGGGTGAACGTAAAATTGATTTATGGTATCGCCAACATAACGTTGCTGTAGAAAGCTTTGCCGACCAACCCAATGCATTCGTCAACATTAATACACCAGAACAAAAACACCAGTTAGCAGCGCAAATTGCCAAGTAATTCAGTAGAGGTATTTCATGACAGCATTATTTTCTAACCCATTACCGATCCCCGTTTTAGGCTTTTGTGCATACAGTGGCACCGGCAAAACGACTCTACTAAAGCAGCTAATCCCATTACTTAATCAACGCGGCTTACGCTTAGCGGTGATCAAGCATGCACATCATAATTTTGATGTTGATATTCCGGGTAAAGACAGCTTTGAGATGCGTAAAGCGGGGGCCAGGCAAGTATTGGTGGCGTCTCATGTACGCTGGGCATTAATGACTGAAGACCCTGTTGATGACGACCCACAGCTACAACATTTGTTACGTCAAATTGAAGCAGATAAAGTTGATATAGTGTTGGTGGAAGGCTTTAAAAAACTAGCATTACCTAAAATTGAATTACACCGCGCGGCGCACAATAAACCTTTGATTCACATGCATGATGAAAACATTGTCGCTATTGCTTGCTGTGATGAAACAATAGTACCTGATTCATTAACGCGCTTAGACTTAAATAATGTGGCGCAAATTGCTGATTTTGTTCAGCACTATCAACAAAATTGGCAAGCTGCAGCCATTAAGGTGCCTATTGATGCGAGTAACGCAACAACAATAGACAACTCGGAAAATAACTCAAACGGTATTAGCGTATCCCAAGGTATAGCTGCTGTATTGGCGCAAGTAAAACCAACGAATCAAACCGAATTGGTTGACCTTATTGATATCGATAACCATGTGTTAGCACAAGATATTATTTCTGAAATTAATGTACCGCAACAAACTAACTCTGCAATGGACGGTTATGCATTTGCATTCAACAGCATACCTAGCACCACTCTGAAGATTGTCGCAGAAGTGTTAGCTGGGCATAACTACCCTAATATTTTGCAAGACGGTGAAGCGGTACGGATTATGACTGGGGCGACGGTGCCACAAGGCGCTGATACCATCCAAGCGCGAGAACTAACATGTGAGCAAGGGCAGCAATTAACGCTGCTTGAACCAGAAAGCATCGTTAAAGGCCAGCATGTTCGCTTAGCAGGTGAAGATATTGCCCAAGGGGAAGTCGCTTTAGCTGCCGGCACCCGATTGGGCGCAGCAGAACTTGGACTAATGGCCTCACTTGGTTTTCATCGATTACCTTTATTTAAACGCCCCATTGTGGCGGTATTTTCTACCGGTGATGAAGTTAGCCAGCCTGGCGATTTACTGAAACCCAATTGTATTTATGATGCCAATCGCTACACCATTTTATCAATGGCGAAAAAGCTCGGTTGTCAGGTAATTGACCTCGGCATTATCGATGACAACGAACAAACGCTGACCAACACGCTCAGTGACGCGGGATCTAAAGCTGATATTGTGATTAGTTCAGGCGGCGTGTCCGTGGGCAACGCCGATTACATTAAAATGGCACTGGCAAATGTAGGTAGCACTCATTTCTGGCGGATCAATATGCGTCCAGGACGCCCGCTAGCAGTAGGTCATATCAATCAGAGTTTATTCTTTGGCTTGCCAGGTAATCCTGTGGCAGTAATGGTGGCATTTCTGCAGTTTGTTCAACCTGCTATTCGTAAATTGGCTGGTGAAGTAAACTGGCAACCTGCATTTATGCCAGCCATTGCTAGCCAAGCATTGCGAAGTAAAACCGGCCGCACTGAATTTTTACGTGGTATTTATACTATCGGCCCCGATGGTAAAATCCATGTCAGTACCACGGGGGCACAAGGGTCAGGCATGCTCAGTTCAATGGTCAATGCCAACTGCCTTATTGTCATTGGTGATGACAATGACACGGTACCCGCAGGTGGCTCAGTATTTATTCAGCCATTTGCCGATTTACTCTAATCCGCACTAAACACACCTCGATAGTCATAATAGTAATATTAGGCTATCGAGGAGGGAGAGCTTTAATCCACACGATAAATTCCTTATCATTAATCTAAAACCCTGCTCGCAATCGTATCAAGACATCGAATACAACGATTAACTGACTTGAGCATCGACAATAGATAGCTACTGAGCTAATTCGTTTTTTATCTCGCGGGTGATACACTCAAAAATCCAAAGGCACAATGCTGCTTTGATAACATCATCCGCTTAAGGTATGGCTATGGCACTTTCTCGCAAAAATTGGAACTATATTATTATCGGTGCCAGTGTGTTTATGATTGCGGTACTGTCTTTTATCAATGATAAAACGGCAAATGCTCCCGATGATGCAGTGGCTCTATTCGATTCGCAATTACCTTTAAAGCAATTGCATCTCGATGATATATGGCTAAGTCTACAAGACGGCCAATGGCAATGTCATGCCCAGGTACTTAATTGCCAACAATGGGCGCAGTCGTGGCAAAACATTAGTGTGTCGCCATTACAAAAACAACCAGAGCATAGCCTTAAAGAGCAAACGCTAACTATCGCAATTAATAATGTCCACACGGCACAACAATGGCGTTATTTTCCAAACGAAGGCCTATTGCAATCGTCTAACCAGAATTGGTATCAAGTACCGCCAAGTTTACGTGCCAATTTACAACCGATTCTTGCCGTTGCTCCTCAATCAAAATAAGAGTCTTTATGCCTGAATTACCAGAAGTTGAAGTGACCCGACTAGGGATTAGCCCTTATCTCATTGATCAAACTGTCAGTGAACTTATTGTCCGTAATGGTTCACTACGCTGGCCAGTGCCTGACGTTGCACAGAATATTGTCGGTCAACGAATTAACAATGTTCGTCGTCGTGCAAAATATTTATTAATCGATACCGATGCCGGCATCACCATAGTGCATTTAGGCATGTCAGGTAGTTTGCGTATTTTGCCGCGTCATACTCCGGTTGAAAAACATGACCATATTGATTTGGTTTTAGACAATGGCCGCATGTTGCGATTTAACGACCCACGTCGTTTTGGCGCTTGGCTATGGTATGAGTTACCAGAAGAAGCCCATCCATTGCTATCAAAGCTTGGCCCAGAACCACTAAGCCCTCATTTCACACCATTACAATTGCAAGCAGCACTTGCCGGCAAGAAAAAAGCGATTAAGCTGTGTTTAATGGATAATCACATCGTGGTGGGAGCCGGTAATATTTACGCCAACGAAGCTTTATTTGCTGCGGGTATTCATCCGCAAGCTGCAGCCGGAAGTATTGATTTAGAACGGTTAACCATTTTAGTCACTGAAGTAAAACAAATTTTGGCTCATGCGATTGAGCAAGGTGGCACAACATTAAAAGATTTTACTAATGCTGATGGTAAGCCAGGATATTTTTCGCAAAAACTGCATGTTTATGGTCGTGGCGGTGAAATGTGTACTAGCTGTGGCAACTTATTGAGCGAAATAAAGCTCGGTCAACGGACAACGGTATTCTGTGGGTTGTGCCAGCAGCGTTAATACAAACATAATCATTACAACAAGCAGTGCATTTAATGAGTATATAAAAAGGGGAGCCAAATGGCTCCCTGATGTAATCAACAATACACGCTAAAATCTATACTCATAAGTTGAAAAAACAGTACCTTGTGTATCATCATCTTTGACTTCGAATTCAGAGTTAGCAACGCTACCACCTAACGTCAACATGCCATTAAACATCGGCAAACGATATGACAACTCTAGCATCATAATATCTTCTTTCAAAGGTTTCGGAGCCCAATCAAAAAGACTATTTAAACCATCTTTATTCAACTGAGCAAAACGCAGTATAGAGGTAAAGCTATGGCTGTTTTCAAACTGCCCTATAAGCCCTAATACATAGGTTTGTGCATCACTGTCATAGGTACTGCCGTAGGTACGACCATAATAACGAGAGCCACTTTGGTACGTTGAGTGCTCATAAAAACAATTATATTGAGATTCTGTATCGCAATTCACCATAGTGTCTGAATATTCAAAAAACACTTTATATTGCTGTTTTGAAAAATTAAATCGCGAGTCGACACCGAACATCTGTCCGCAATCAGACATACTAGTGGCACCGCCGGATGCATTTTCACAAGTTTGCTCTACATACAAACCAAGCGGAATACCGAACCAAATATCACTGTAGCGCACGTCAAAACCAGTCATTTGATTGGTTTTACTAATACACTCTTCACCATCTTGGCAATCTTGTGGATTTGTAATTGATTCAAACGCACTATCAAAGCTGCATTCTTGGTCTTCTCCACAAAACATCGTTGTCCAAGATAAGCCAATTTCAAGCTGCTTTAACGGTTTAATCGAACCTCGCAGAGACCATAACAACGCATTTGGAGCATATCTTTCTTGTTCGGTCATACTCACACCCGCTGTCACTGTCCACGCACCTAACCAAGAGAGTAAAGGGGTTTCAAATGCTTGCGGATTATGTCGACTTATGGTTAAAGATTGCATCGGTCTTGCGTTAGTAGACATATGCAAAGAGGAATCGAATCCAGGCCCCCACCATTGAGCAGCAGCACCAAACGTTGCAACCCAGTTGCCTAATATTAGCGCGATGTAATTATCATCAAAACGCACATTTTTATTATCACTAGGATCATAATTCGCTGATGCTGAAAGTTTATAAGCAAAACGCTCACCAGTGTATTCGTGTGAGCCTTGTAACTGGCCTTTTTCACGATAGTCGGAACCAAAATGTTGGAAACGCGCTGAATCTGATGCTGCAGCCACTTTAATACTGGTGTTGCCACGATTACCAACAGCATTTTGATAGTAAAAATTAACTCGAGCGAAAGCATCAACTAAATCAGGCGTTAACAACGCGGGCTCAGCTTTAACCAAATCAGCTCCAATACCGAACCACATTAATGGAAAGGTATTAATTGGCGCATTGATCACCCCAGCATCCGCTAATACTTGAATATCTGCTCGCAAATAAATATCTGAAGTGTCAACCCATGGTGCAGCCTGAGCTGCATTCGTATAGATGAACATAGCGCTTAACCCTAATGCAGCGGTTAGCTTTGTGAAGCGAAATCCCTTTGCCATAAAATTACTGACCTTTTTTTTCGGCTTTAATTTGTGCCACTTTCTGCTTTAATGCCATTGCTATGAGTGGATGAACAAATTGACTCACATCCCCCCCATGTAATGCGACTTCTTTCACTAACGTAGACGAAATAAATGAATTCTCTTCGGCTGGTGTCAAAAACACACTTTCAAGATCTGGGCTTAAACGACGATTCATGTTGGCTAACTGAAATTCATATTCAAAATCCGACACAGCACGTAGTCCACGCACTAATACACTCGCATGTTGTTCTTTGGCAAAGTCGACGAGTAATCCAGTAAAACCAACCACTTCTACATTCTTTAAATGTGCGGTAACAAGGTTAACTTGTTCGACGCGTTCTTCAAGGCTAAATCGTGGTTGTTTTGACGGATTAGAGGCAATACCAATGATCACATGTTTGAATAAGCGCGCAGCGCGCTCAATTAAATCGGCATGACCATTAGTAACTGGATCAAAAGTGCCAGGATAAATTGCTCTTCTATGCATAAAATAAGGCCATGGTGATGAATTTATCGTGATTTTAGCAGCTCATTGATGCTCAACCCACTTGTAATCGAGAATTAATTAAACAATTTTTGTAAAAAATCATAAAATCGTGTAGATTAGCGAATCGATCTCGCTGGATGTTTATTAAGCAATTGTATCGAATTATATATGGAAGTGAATCGATTATATGCTAATCTTCCATTTAGGTGTATTTGAATATTTTATGGGAAGACTTTGAGATGAAAAAATCAGCTATCGCTATCGCGTTAACATCAGCTTTATTAATGATCGGTTCTGCTTATGCAGCAGAAACTGGTAACACTCAGCCAAAAGATGGCTCTTCTATTGTTAGCGGTCCAGTTGTTGCAGCTGCTGCTATTACAGTTGCTGTTATAGCAACTGCAGTTAATGACAGCAATGAAGAAAGTGGTAACAACACAGGTACAGGAACTGGTACTACAACGACTAGTACTGGTACTGGTACTGGAACGACTACGACTTCAGTTACAAACTAAATTCGTAAGACTATTAAAAAAGCACATTTTTAATGTGCTTTTTTATTTTCTTTTTTTTGCCGTTACTTTGAAGCTTAAGGAATTGAGCTCGTATGTCTTCAATTTTCAATAACAAAAATCTACTCACCTTGTTTTTCTTTTTAGCCCTTACCGGATGCAGTAATACCTTTGTGCAAATAGGCGGTATGCTTAAAGAAAGCATTGTTGGTCTTCCTGATGATAATATTTCTGCAAGTGAAATTGAAAACAGTCCATATTCAAGTGTTTATGTCAAAATAGAAGACTCTCATCAAGCTTATGTACTCTTAGCTTTGGCTGAAGCACCGCAAACTATGCCTACAACAATAATCACAACTCAAAATGTAGAGTTAAAGTGGATATCATCAGATGCCGGTATGTTGGTTACTCGTAATGGTCGTTTATTGAAAACGGTAAACCTATTTGAAGGTAATCGTATCAACATTAACAGCAATCAAACTGATCCTGTTGCATTAGGGCTTCATCTTGCCAGCACACCTATAAAATGGCAAAGCACCATTGATTGGCAACCCGATTACCATGTCAGTTATCAACAGCTATCTACGTTTAGCTTTGTTGCAGATGAAACACTTACCATTAATGATAAACCCATTACTCTCAAAAAGTTTAATGAGCATGTTATCGTTCCTGATATAGATATTGAATACGACAATCAATTTTGGATCGACCCCTCGAACGGACAAGTCATCAAAAGCTATCAAAAAATCGCCCCTAATTTAGCATATATTGATATAACCGTGCTGAAACCTTATGAATTTAAGGACGTAAAATGAAACTATTAATTCAATTATGTTCAGTGGTGGTATTAATACTCTGTTCACAAAATATCAAAGCTGAAACAGTCATTACAGTGAGTCAATCTAACTCTGCTAAACAACCGGTATCATTACAATATAAGCAATCACCTCGTTTAGTTCAGGTCATAAAAGACAGCCTCGAAAATAGTGCCCCGTTAGCAAACCAACATAAGTCATTAGCCATTTACTGGTTAGCAGCTGGGCTATATGACTATTCAACAGAAGCGGAGTTTCAGCAGAAACAGCAACAGATTATTCATTTGCTCAAAACTCAATACGACGATATGGAAACGCCTCAAAATATTAAGGCGTTAAAATCACTATCGGCATGGTTCACAGCTAATAAGTTTATGAAGCGCGAACTTATTCAACTTGATTACGATTCAATTAGACTAGAAGATGAGTTAAACCCACTTTTAACAGGCCGCTATTTACTTACTTTACCAAGCAAACCAGAACATGTGTTGGTACTTGGAGCTGTTGAACAAAATGGTTCTCAACCCTTTATTGTCAGACAAAGCGCTACTGAGTATCTTAATAATGCAATACCGTTAAATGACTCAGAAAGTAGCTACGCTTGGCTTATTCAACCTGATGGAAAGTTAGAACATTATCCTATTGCTTATTGGAATCAACATCATATTGATATCGCACCAGGTGCCATTATCTATCTTGACTTTCAAGGTGTTAGAGATAATGAACAACAGTTGAATCAGCAAATTCTCGAATTATTAAGACATTGGATACGTTAACCATGAGTCACGCAAAGCAGACTATTTATTCTCTTTTCGCCATTCCTTTCATGGTAAGCGGCTTGTTTTTTTGCGCTGCGGCACAAAGCGATGAACTATCAACACAAAAAATCACTCCTTCACAATACGATTTTGGCGGTGTAGGCCTGATTCAAATGCCAACAGGCAGAATGGCAGCAGAAGGTGAATTTAGTGTTAATGCCACCTTCAACGAAGACTACTATCATGGTGCATTATCACTGCAACTGTTTCCTTGGTTAGAAACTACGATTCGCTATACTCAAGTACCCGATGTGCTTTACAGCAATGATCCTAACTTTAGTGGTGATACCTATTACACCGATAAAGGCATCGACGTAAAGTTGCGTTTATTAGAGGAAAGCTACTGGATACCTGAAACCTCTATTGGGGTAAGAGATATTGGTGGCACAGGCCTATTTGATAGCGAATATATTGCAATGACTAAAGGCTTTGGTCCCTTTGACGCCACTGTTGGTGTCGGTTGGGGCTATATAGGCAACCGCGGTAATTTAACCGATACTAACAAATCATCATCTGTCGATTGTAATCGCAATACAGGCTTTAAAGGTAAAGGTGGTAATGTTGACTTTGAACGTTGGTTTAAAGGTTGTAGTGCTATTTTTGCCGGTGTTGAATATCAAACCCCTTGGGATCCTTTACGCATAAAGGTTGAGTACGATGGTAATGACTATAAGTCTGACTTTGCAGCTTTACAAACCGGTAATCCACTTAATCAAAGTAGCCCAATAAACTACGGTTTATTATATCGAGTCAGTAACTGGGGTGACTTTAAATTAAGTTATGAGCGTGGTAATACTTGGACATTAGGCTTTAGTTTAGCCACTAATTTTAATAGCTTAAAATCGAACTGGCGTGATACGCCCAAGCAAGCTATTGAAGATAAACCTGATATGGCCGACCGCAAAGTTGATTTACCTGAATTAAATAAGCAACTCGCTTTTGATGCTGGTTATAAGGGCGCTAAGATTTACATCAAAAATGATCAAGTGACCATAGTTGCGACACAAACAAAATATCGCGACAGAAAAAACGCTCATGATCAGGTAGGACGCATTTTAGCAAACCAGTTTCCAGATGCGAAAACCTTCAACATAATTGAAAGTACGGGTCATTTGCCTACGACAGAAACACAGATTGATGCTAAACAATTTAAAGATGCAGTACAGCACAACTATATTAATGCCAACATTGAAAATAGCACCAAAGTTGTAGAACCTACTTTGCCAACTGAAACGCCGGATTGGGAAACACCCGACCAATGGAACTATGGTTTTGCACCCAAACTTGTGCAATCTTTTGGTGGTTCAGAAAACTTTTACCTGTTTAATTTTGGTATCAATGGATCTGCAAGCCGCTGGATAACTGACAATATTGAAGTAAGTAGTTCGATGTATATAAACATACTCGATAACTATGACCAGTTTAAATATTTGACTCCACCAGACGGTACTGATTTAAAGCGCGTCAGAACGTTGATTAGACAATACGTGTCGGACAATCCTGTGCGTGTAGATAATCTGCAGTTCACTTGGTTAGATAAATTAAGTGAGAATATCTATGCACAAGCCTATGTTGGTTACTTAGAAATGATGTTTGCTGGCGTGGGTACTGAAGTTCTTTATCGTCCAATGAATAGCGAATGGGCATTTGGGATTGATGCAAACTATGTGAAGCAGCGCGATCCTGATAATATATTTGGCCTTTTTGAAAATGAGATCAATTTTGACCCCGACTTAGGCATATCTTACCGAGCTCAAACAGGCACATTCACGGGTCATGCTAGCGTATACTATCAACCAAGCTGGTTCGATGATGTATTGCTTAGGGTCAGTTACGGTCAATACTTAGCAGAAGATCGCGGGGTCACTGTCGATTTATCTAAACAATTTGATAGCGGCGTCATTGTGGGTGCATTTGCTTCTAAAACTAACTTATCTGCTGACCAATTCGGTGAAGGTAGTTTCACTAAAGGGTTTTATATCTCGATCCCATTTGATGCAATACTACCAACGCCTGTAACCAATCGCGGTAACCTTGCATGGCAACCACTCACGCGAGATGGAGGGCAAAAGCTAGGACGTAAATTTGAACTCTATAGTGGCACTGACGCAAGGGCGCCTTGGCTAAATAAGCCTTCAACAAAGTAAATGCTAATATGGGGATATTAAGGTGATTAATATCCCCATATTTAATGAATAGTAGCTTTAAGTGAACCATAACAAATACAAATCAATAGACTTAAGATTGACACTGGCATTGCTGTCTACTTCAACAAAGCTCAAAATATAAAGCTCAAAATATAAAATCAAAAAACTCTATAATAATCCGCTTGAAACCCCCTACCTACCCGTGAACTTGTAGATAGTAACAACAGCAATCAATTCAATTGTTAACTGCAGTTACCATTGTTAGTGCAACACTATCAATAAACCGTCTTGAGTTGATATACTCTGTAAAAGCTCTTACTCCATTCATATTGATGGTTAAGACAATCGTTAAAATTTACAATAGTATAAGCCCCATCATACGATGGAATTGAGTTAATATTTTATCTTTCAGACATTCATATGAAAAAAATCTTAGTCATTAAGCACGATAAAATTGGTGATTTTGTACTGACATGGCCAGCACTTTATCTACTCAGAAAAGCACTCCCAGAGGCAACCATAGATGTATTTGTCGCTCCTGTGGTTAAGTCTTTTGCTGACGCCTGTCCGTACGTAGATAATACCCTTATCGACTCAAAAGATGATGCTAGTATTGCAGAACAAATTGCACAGCAACATTATGATGCTGTAATCGTGCTTTTATCAGAATTTCGAATTTATAAAATCCTTAGCAAAAGCAATATTCCATATAAATTAGTACCTAAACATAATTGGTATCAATATTTATATAAACATCGGGCAAGCAATGAATACTTAAACAGTGAAGGTTGCTGGCGAGGTGCATGCATGCTGGTAGAGCACTTCTTAACTCATCACGGTTATGCTATTCCTAAGCTACCTTCTAGATTTTGGGATATGAGTGCCCGCAAGGAATATTGGCAGCAATACTACCAAATGTTAGCTAATGAAAAGCTGATTTTTATTCATCCAGGTACTGGCGGTTCTTCTGGTTGCGTTCCTATAGAAAAACTAGTTAAGCTGATAATAAATATCGATAAAAAGACTCAACCGGCATGTCACTTCATTTTAACATTCAATGGAAGTGAACTGGAGCTTGCACAAGAAATTCAAACGTTACTGGCCAATACATCAATTAAAATATCCCTAGCGAAGCCGTTAGATCGTTTGATTGATTTTTCCGAGTCATTAGTCGCAGCAGACATGTTTATTGCAGGCTCCACAGGGCCTTTACACATAGCGGGCTTACATAATGTACCCACTGTTGGATTTTACGCAGGAAGACGCTCAACACCTCATATTAGATGGGGAACATTATCTGAGCCAAGCAAGCGATTTGCTTATACGCCTCCAGTCGGAAAAAGAACCGGTCGTAATATGGCATTAATCGATTTTGATCAGGTATCGAATGACATAGCCGACTTTTTGAACAAACAATCTTAGATTCTAAGGCCTGTTGATCTTTCAAGATTGTTTTTGCAGCGAATGGGTGACCATTTGTACAAGGCAGAGACTTTGAGTTGTAATTATTCTACATAAAAAGTCGATAACGCTGTAAAAATGGTCAACAAACGCTGCCCGGAGGGTTCGGCTAAAAACGTTTTACTCTTTGTTGAATGCATTTTGCTTAGATGACTAGGCTGCAATCCATTTGCCGCGATTAAAACGTTTTTAACTCGAACAAAATTCAATCAGCAAAGATCAACAGGCCTTAGCAATGTGTTAAATTAAGCTCATCGCGAGCAACAATAATGGAAATACGAATATGATAGTTGTGACAGGCGCAGCCGGGTTTATTGGTAGTAATTTAGTAAAACAACTTAATGCCATGGGCCGAAATGACATTATTGCGGTAGACGACTTAACCGACGGCACCCAGATGTTCAATTTAGCCGATTGTGAAATTGCTGATTATCTTGATAAAGATGATTTCATCAAGCAAATCAAAGCGGGCGATTTTGATAACAAACTTGAAGTCATTTTCCATCAAGGCGCTTGCTCATCGACCACCGAGTGGGATGGCAAGTTTATGATGGCCAATAATTACGAGTATTCAAAAACATTATTGCATTACAGCCAAGCCAATAACTGCCAATTTATTTATGCATCTTCAGCGTCTGTTTATGGTGGCAGCGAAAAGTTTATTGAGCAACGTGAACTTGAAAAGCCACTCAATGTTTACGCTTACTCTAAGTTCTTATTTGATCAATATGTAAGACAACAAAAACTCACGGCTCAAGTGGCGGGATTACGTTATTTCAACGTCTATGGCCCACGTGAACAACACAAAGGCGGCATGGCCAGTGTGGCGTTCCACTTTAACAATCAAATTAACGCTAATGGCGTGTGTCGTTTGTTTGAAGGTGTTGATGGTTATGAAAATGGTCAGCAACTGCGTGACTTTGTGTTTGTCGAAGATGTGGTTAAAGTCAATTTATGGTTGTGGCAGAACCCATCTGTATCGGGCATATATAATTGCGGAACCGGCCAAGCTCAAAGCTTTAATGATGTTGCCAATGCCGTCATTGCTTATCATGGTAAAGGGCATATTGAGTACATTCCTTTCCCAGACAAGTTGAAAGGTGCTTATCAGAGTTATACCCAAGCTGATTTAACTCAATTAAGAGCTGCTGGTTACCAAGCTGAGTTTAAAACAGTTGAGCAAGCCGTACCTGAATATTTAGATTGGCTTAAAACCCAACATTTTATTGGTCAATAACGGTTTATCACTCTCACGAGCCGAAAAATAGTTTAACAGAAACATGCTATGGTATTTTTTATCCAGCGCATGTTTCTGTTTCATAGAAATGACTAACTCACTATCTAATTTCTTTAACGATCTCTATCAACATAGTTGTTGAAATAGCAGGGGTTCTTGGTAAATATACGACTTTACACAAATGTGATAGATGATCAAAACGACCTTGCCAATCATCCCCCATAACTAAGTAATCAGCTTTGTATTTTTGAATGTATTCAGCTTTAAGCTCTAAAGACTCTTCTAAAAATACGTGGTCAACACACGCTAACGCTGCAACAATTCTCATGCGGTCTATTTCATCGCAAATAGGATTTCGTTGTTTTTTACTAAAATTGAGCGCATCAGATGACACCCCAACGGTCAATGTACCGCCGAGCTCTTTGGCTCTTTCTAAAATATTTAAATGACCAATATGAAACATGTCAAAAGTACCGAATGTAATTATGTTCATCTAAATCCTTAGCTTAATAAATAGTCCACAATTCGCTGACTACAAAGACCATCAACCACACCCACTAACTCTGCCGTATATTGCATTCTTTGGGGTGAAAATAACTCTGGTTGTGCAATCTGCTGGTCAACAACCTGCTTTAATTGTTTATATGTTTTGGCGTGCGCAGCGATATCTGCGTAGCGGTATAAATCTTGATCAACACGATTTTTAAACCTAAATTTAAAAATCCCTCGATAAGACCAACGTAAATGATAAAAATCACACCATACAACCGGTTTATTTAAGGCGGCAAACTCAAATAATGCCGAAGATGCATCACTAATTAATACGTCTGCTGAAGCCATAAACGGTAATAAATTTGCTTCTTCAGCGGGTGCTAAATATACATTATCAAAACTTGCCCAATGAGTAAGCAATGCTTTTTGTTTTTTATAATTGGATTTACTCAATGAAAAATAATGTGGTTTAAGCAAAATATTATATTCAGAAAATTGAGAGGGCCAATTTTTAGCCATTGCTTCAATGCTGCTTGGGTAAAATGTTGGCGCGTATAATAAGGTTTTTTTTCGAGTGTCTAAGCCTAAAGAGGCTAAATCTAAACCCGGCTCCTCGCCACGAACAATAGGGTCTAATTTTGCATAACCCGTATCAATAAACACTTTCTTAGGAAACATATTTTGTAACCGCTTCAAACGGTATTGCCCCTCAACAAAGCGAACCTCAATATCGCCTTTTGAGACAGTATAATATACCGATTTAGGCCCAACGCCATGTTGCATCAACGCAGTTTTACTAATACCATTTAATCGCGATACTGATGCAAATGCATTACCAAAGATAATCCATTTAGGCTTATTCAATAAATAGAACTCAAGCGCTTCTGCTTCATCATTAACCCACACCACATTAAGTTGGTGCTTGTTCACGAGTGATTCTAATACCGACTGCTGATCAACACTCTTGTATATTACATAGGTAACAGACACCGAACGATTTTGGAGTTCAGCCGCTACAGGGAAATATTGTGGTAAATAATAGGGATGTAACACATCAAAACAAATCATCGCAAGTCAATTCCTATTAATTATTCCGCATCAGAGTTTACAAAGATCACTAGTATAAATGATAACACGCCTCAATCTACCTCTAATCCTCTCTACTGACTAATCCGATATCAAATGAAATCAATACTTCTACTAGGTTTTCTCAAGGTATTGATTTAAAAAGCGCTCTTTTCAAGGTATTATTTAAGGTATAACGATCAACAAAGCAGCCTATTCACATGCCAATAGTTTCTAAAAAGCAATTACAAACGTGTCAACGCTTACTGTTTATTTCGCCAGTTGCGTTAGGTGACTTTCTTTACTTAAAAACCTTTCTTATCGCTTTAAAAAAGCAATATGCTCATATCGAAATCGACATCTGGTTAGATGATATTCGTTGTAATAGTGATAGTTGGCGCTTATCTCGAAGTAAAATTTTACAGCAATGGATGGATACTGAGGGCGCATTTTCGTTAACTTATGGCTGCACAGATTCAAAACAAGCCATGCAAAGCCATATTGAACAAGCTAAACTTCGTCAATATGACATTATATTCTGCCATTCCGTCAGTAAGAGTCGACAATATTCGCACATAGCGCGCAGTATAAGTAGCAGTGCTTTTATTGTATCGAGTATCCCTAAAAGTGCTTCATTTGGATGGCTCAACAAACTATTTTTTAGTCACTCTAACCACACTTTCATATTGAATGAAAACAGCCTTCCCAAGGCTCACCATATTACCGATAGATACAATATGGTATTTAATCAGGTTTTAGGGCTTAATCTAACGTCTGAGCAATTAATGCCTACCTTAAAGGTTCCTGCGGCTATTGAACCTATTACTCAGTCGTGGCTAAGCAGCAAGTTTAGTGACTTAAAAAAACAAGGAAGATTGCTTTTTTTAAACCACTTATCGACTAACGACAAAAAAGATTGGAAGTTAACGCAATTATTTTCTCTTATTGAAAAAATATCGGCTATTGATGCGACTCAACGCTTTGTCGTCAATGTGACTAAAGAAAACTTTGATTCTGTTAGTATGGAAACCGAAAAATTTACCACTCGAACAAATATACAAACGGCTGTTTTTACCGTGAACGAGCATTTTTTTGAACTACCGTCACTCATTGCACACGCTGATTTTGTCATCACAGTCGATACCGCTATATTACACTTTGCTTTTGCCGCTCAACGTCCTTTATTAGCCATGATGCGTGAGAAAAAACCTTATTGGGCACCACCGGAAAGCGAAGTGTCGCACGTAATGTATGCAACTGAAGGTAGAGGTTATATCGAGGATATTAGCGTTGACCAAGTATTCCAACAATATAAAAAAATGAACTCACTCAGTTAAAAACTTAACACCAAAAACATAAATTTAAACAAGGTGAATCGATGAAGAAGGCTATTTTTACACTCGCTATTGGCGATAATCCAATGTATCGCGCTGCCGTTGCCAGCTTTAAAGCTTATGGCGAAAAAATTGGCGCTGATGTCATCGTTTCAGATCAACTGCATTATAAAATTCATGTCAGTAACCCTAAATTTGACTCAAGCCCGGCATGGTCTGAAAAGCTGTATATTTCAGAGATACTCAAAGAATATGATCGAGTACTATATCTAGATGCAGATATTATCGTGACGCCATGGGCACGAGATATATTTGAACTATATTCAGACCTTGATACAGTTTATATGTTCAATGAGGGACGTCATCGCGATCGAAATGAGCAAGCGGTGCAAATCAATAATATCTTAGGCGAAGTCGATTGGCCAAAAGAAGACAATAAAATAGTTTATTACAACTCTGGAATGTTTCTGCTATCGAAAGAAACCGGCCTATTTGATAAAGCCAATATTGAAGAAATGCAGGCCATTTGTAACAACGTTAAATTTTACGACCAAACCTATATTAACTATCTCATCAGGAGAGATAATATAAAAAGCATAGGTGTAGAAGCAAACTTTAACCGTATGCAGCTTTTAGGGCATGATGATTATCAAAAAGCAGATTTCATTCATTATTCTGGTAGAGGTTATCGCCAAGATATCCCGATGAGAGAATTGAAATACATCATCGATTTCTGCGATATGTTCAACGATACATTAACAAATGAACAAATTCTTGAGTATAAAAAACAAGCTTGGAATTGGTACATACTCAAACAACATCAAAAAACAAAGCTACCTGTAGCACTTCTAAGTGCGATATTTGGTTTATTCCGCGGCAAGTATAAATATTAAACCCGAATTCAGATAATGACAGCTCGCTTAAAAGCGAGCTTTTTACTGCTTAATGAATTGATCAAACTGAGCCTTTACCTGATCAACTTCTATCATCACCATTAAATGCTCACCTTTAGCACGCGTGCCCCATTTCACTGGGGCATCAAATTGCTTCGCTATCACTTGTGGGTAAACACTGACAGTGTACTGGCGATAAAGGTAAGGTCCAGTTCGCCCTGGGTTTGAGTGAGCATATAGACCAATCACTGGCGTACCTTGAGTAACAGCCATATGCAAAGGTCCGGTGTCAGGTGCGAGCACTAGCTTGGCTTGTTTTAACACTGCAAGTAGCTGAGTCAAAGATGTCTTGCCTACTTGGTTGTCCAATGGCTGTTGGCTATGAGATTGAATCACATCCGCTAGATTTTTTTCTAACGCTGTTGGACCGCCGCACAACATTACTCTGAATCCCTGCGTAATAGCATAATCAGCAACGGCAGCGTAACGCTCTGGCAGCCAGTTACGTTCGGCCTTACTGGCTGCTGCGCAAATCACCATGACTTTACCATCGCCCACCAGTTGTTTGGCAAAGTCGGTGTCGGTTTGTGGTACAGGAATATTCCAACTTGGCGTTAAGTCTTCTACACCAATGGCTTTAGCAAAGCCCATAAAACCATCTAATACATGCGGTGTGGCCAAGGGAGCAACGGCGTGATTAGTCACCAACCACTGGCCTTCTTTGGCTCTGGCCTTATCAAATCCGACCCGAATTCGCGCCTTGATCATTAATGAGGCTATGGTCGCACGAAGTGCAACTTGCATATGTAGCAGCACATCAAAACGTTGGCCTTGTAAATCACGACGTAACTGAATATAGCTACGCCAGCCCTTGGACTTGTCGAAAATAACAAACTGGACTCCAGGCAAATGCTTGAGTAATTGATATTCAACCTTACCAATAATCCACGTAATACTCAGGTCTGGATACTGTTTTTGAATAGCCTGCACCATTGCTACTGCGTGGCAAACATCACCAATGGCAGACAAACGCAGTAAACATAATGAACGTATCGCACTAAAGTCAGCTTTCATTGATTATCCAATATGCTTGAGTGAAGAATTAAGGCGGTGAAGGCAAGTGAGTGATCTTAAGGTATAATGTTATTTCGATCCACAATCTAACCAATGCTATTGATCATTAGATGCAAATAAAAAACACCCAACTTGGCCATATTGCATGGTGTGAAACCACAGCCCAACACTTAGCACCGCAAGACTTCGCGGTTGATGGTTGGCGAGAAAAAAATGCAGTGGTGGGTCAGTCCAAAGGCCGTTACACCACATGGTTTGTCAAAACCGATAACTCGGACAGCCCGCAAACATGGGTATTACGCCATTATTGGCGCGGTGGAATGATAGAAAAATTCAGCAGAGATGCCTACTTCTATACCGGCCTACAACGAACCCGTGCGGTGTCAGAGTTAGCAATTCTTGAAGTTTTATATCAAGAAGGATTTGCAGTTCCACGCCCTATTGCGGCAAATGTTGAACGTTTTGGTTTATGGTATCGAGCCGATATAATTATTGAACATGTTGCTGGTGCAAATGATTTAGTGGCTTACTTAAGCCACAACCCAATGACAGAATCGCAATGGTATTTATTAGGTGAAACCATTGCCAAATTTCATCAGCGTGGGGTATATCACGCCGATTTAAATGCCAAAAACATCTTACTGGCGCATGGGGAATTCTATTTGATTGATTTTGATCGAGGTGAATTACGTACACCACAGCCTACATGGCAACAAGCCAATTTAGACCGCTTGCTACGTTCTTTTAACAAAGAGCACGCTAAACTGACTACGCTGCAATTTAGTCAACAGCATTGGCTGCAATTACTTGCCGGTTACCAAAGCATAAACCCAATCTAAAGCTAACTCTGGTATGGCGTAGTGATAAAAATAGACGCTAATGAGCGTCTATTTTTATACGTTTATGTTCAAATGACTGACAGCAAAATGTTACACGATGAGCTCGTTAATGAGGGTAAACTGCTTTAAAAGCGCGCCCCGATTTTGCTCAACGACTGCTAATCCAGCAAAGGACGCAGATTGATACATATGGTTATCGGTAAACTTATTTTGTAATTCTTGCGCCAATTCATCTGCAGAACTAATACAGGTTAATGCACCAGCATCGGCAAGTAACTGGGTTATTTCAGCAAAATCCCAATGGTTGGGGCCAACATACACTGGTAACCCCATAGCAGCAGGTTCTAGTGGGTTATGACCACCATTATTAATCAATGTCCCGCCAACAAATGCCTGATCCGCTGTACCATATAACATCACTAGCTCTCCCATAGTATCGCCAAGCAATACTTGAGTTTTCGCATTTACCTCATCATTCATACTGCGTCTCGCTAACACCAATCCAGATTGGGTAATGGTAATAGCGGCTAAATTAAATTGCTCAGGATGTCGGGGCGCCATAATCAATAATGCATTAGGGAAACAAGCTAATAGCTGTTTATGAGCACTCAAAATGGCCTCAAACTCGCCGGGGTGAACACTCCCTGCAACCCAAATAGGTGAATTAACCCGATCCCACTTGGCTCGAAGCGTGTTGGCTTGCTGTTTTTTGATAGGATCAATAGTGAGATCAAACTTCAAACTGCCACACACATGTATGCGCTGACTAGTCACTCCTAGGGTAATAAACCGTTCAGCTTCAGCTTTAGTTTGTACGGTAATCAAGTGGAGTTTGTTTAACATCGGCACAGCCAAACGACGCTTTTTAGCATATTTATCAGCGGACTTTTGCGATAAGCGTGCATTGGCTAAAATCAGAGTCACGTTTTGCTGCTCTGCAAAGTGGACTAAGTTTGGCCACAACTCGGTCTCCATGATAATGCACACTTTGGGCTGTAATTGGCGTAAAAAACGTTTAATTGCATATGAAAAATCAAACGGTAAATAGCAATGCTGGACCGTATCGCCAAATGCTTTAGTCACTTCAGCAGACCCTGTTGGACTGGTTGTAGTAACGGTAAATACGTAATCTGGGTGCGCAGTCATCAGCAGCTTAATCAACGGAATCGCCGCTAACGTTTCTCCCATCGACACACTGTGGATCAACACATCAGTTTTGGTTAACTTAGCAAAACCAAAACGTTCAGACCAACGGCTACGATAGTCGACACTTTTTATGGCACGAAATGCTAAATAAAGAATCACCAGCGGAAACAACAAATATAGGAACAAAGAATAAACAATACGGTTCATGTAAGATGGGTCATCGATTTTTGCTTGTCAGATAAGCACAATGTTAACATACTCATATTAAGTCGGCTTAACGAATTATTTGAGTGACAATAAGTCAATAATGAATATGGAAATCACATGAAAACCCGCGATAAAATCATTTTTGCCAGCTTAGAACTATTCAATGAACACGGTGAGCGTAGTATTACCACCAACCATATTGCTGCGCATTTAGGCATTAGCCCAGGCAACTTGTACTATCATTTTCGTAATAAAGAAGACATCATCAATTGCATATTTGGTTTATATGAGAGTCATTTAGAATCAGGCTTTAAACCTTATGATGACGTGCCTATTACCATTGAATTATTAATGGGTTACTTTGATGCCATGTTTTATACTTTATGGCAGTTTAGGTTTATGTATGCCAACTTAGCTGACATTTTAAGCCGTGATGATGCGCTAAAAAAACGCTACTTGCATGCTCAACAACAAGTGCTTAATCGTTCAAGTGATGTACTACGCAAACTCAAAAAAGACGGTTTCCTAGACGTCGATGATAATAAAGTCACCGCACTTGCCGACACTATTAAAATGATGGTTAGCTTCTGGATTAGCTATCAGTTAACTCAATCCAGCACATCAACGATTACCAAAGCCACCCTATACGATGGGTTATTAAGAGTATTGATGATTTTTCAGGCTTACTCAACTCCCACGTCAAGCGCGACATTCTGCCGTTTAGAACAGCATTACTTAGACATAGCCAGTCAAGAACGCCATAACGCTGCGTAATTAAATCCTGACATTATCGCTTATCTCGTCTGCGTAACTGATCTTCCAATCAGTAAATAACTAACTACAATTGAGTTGGTTACTTGCTGATTACGTAGGGGGTTGTCACCCTCGTCCTCAACTTCGTTACTGGCAATGTTAAAGATTAGTTTTTTTAATGTGAATAAGTCGCTAGACCTAAACTAACTCATGTTGGTCTGACGTCTTAAAAAAACGCTGTAGAGCGGCAAAAATAAAGGTTAGAATGCCAACAACTCCAAAACACCCTGTCATTTATCGCAGTGTTTTACTGCGTGATTTGGATAAGCATAATAACCATATTTAGGAGAACACAGGTGACATCTACCTCTTTTTACGACCGAATTAATCAGCAAATTGTCGATGTAAAAGCCGATGGCTTATACAAAAGCGAGCGCATCATTGCTTCAGCTCAACAAACCGCCATTCAAGTTAACAGTGAAGAAGTGATTAATTTCTGCGCCAATAACTATTTAGGCTTAGCCAATCATCCTGATCTTATCGCAGCAGCAAAAGCCGGTTTAGACAGTCATGGTTTTGGTATGGCGTCGGTACGATTCATCTGTGGTACTCAAGATATTCATAAGCAATTAGAAGCTAGCCTAAGTGAATTTTTAGGCATGGAAGACACTATTTTATATTCGTCTTGCTTCGATGCTAACGCAGGTTTATTTGAAACCTTATTAGATGCTGAAGATGCCATTGTGTCTGATGCGCTTAACCATGCCTCAATCATTGATGGTGTGCGTTTATGTAAAGCTAAGCGTTTTCGCTATGCCAACAACGACATGGCCGACTTGGAAACTCAGCTTATTGCAGCCCAAGCAGCTGGCGCTCGCAATATCTTAGTCGCAACCGATGGTGTGTTTTCGATGGACGGCGTAATCGCTAACCTGAAAGGCGTATGCGATTTAGCGGATAAGTACGGTGCATTAGTGATGGTAGATGACTCTCATGCTGTTGGCTTTATCGGTCAAAATGGTCGTGGAACTCATGAATACTGCAACGTCATGGATCGGGTCGATATTATTACCGGTACATTAGGTAAAGCGTTAGGTGGCGCCTCGGGTGGTTTTACTGCAGCGAAAAAAGAAGTCGTTGAATGGTTACGTCAGCGCTCGCGCCCTTACCTATTTTCAAATTCATTAGCGCCTTCTATTGTTAGCGCGTCAATTCGTGTACTGGAAATGCTAAAAACCGGTCAAGATTTACGTGAAGCCGTTTGGGAAAACAGTCGCTATTTCCGTGAGCAGATGTCGGCGGCTGGCTTTACCTTAGGTGGTGCAGATCATGCCATTATTCCGGTTATGATTGGCGATGCTAAATTAGCGGGTGATTTTTCCAACCGTTTATTGCAACAACATATTTACGTGGTTGGATTCTCATTCCCTGTCGTGCCTAAAGGCCAAGCACGAATTCGAACCCAAATGTCTGCAGCGCATACTCGCGCACAACTTGATCATGCTATTGGTGCCTTTACCCGTATTGGTAAAGAAATGGGCATTATCTAATTCTACAGAACATAGGTCATCAATATGAAAGCGTTAAGTAAGTTAAAGCCTGAAGAAGGCATCTGGATGGTCGATGCACCAAAACCAGAAATGGGTCATAACGACCTACTAATCAAAATTCGTAAAACGGCTATTTGTGGTACTGACGTCCATATCTACAACTGGGACGAGTGGTCACAAAAAACCATTCCAGTACCTATGATTGCGGGTCATGAATATGTCGGTGAAGTGGTCGGTGTTGGCCAAGAAGTGCGAGGTTTTAGCATTGGCGATCGCGTCTCTGGTGAAGGTCATATTACCTGTGGTCATTGCCGTAACTGTCGTGCTGGTCGTACCCACTTATGCCGTAATACTTCAGGTGTTGGCGTCAACCGTGACGGCGCATTTGCCGAATACTTAGTCCTACCTGCATTTAACGCTTTCAAGATCCCTGCAGATATTTCTGATGACTTAGCGGCTATATTCGATCCTTTCGGTAACGCAGTTCACACCGCATTGTCGTTTGATTTAGTTGGCGAAGACGTATTAATTACTGGCGCGGGTCCTATTGGTATTATGGCTGCTGCTGTGTGTAAACATGTCGGAGCTCGTCATGTGGTAATTACCGATGTAAACGAATACCGACTTGATCTAGCCCGAAAAATGGGCGCGACTCGCGCTGTTAACGTCGCTACAGAAAACCTTAAAGATGTCATGAAAGAACTAGGCATGACTGAAGGGTTTGATGTAGGTTTAGAAATGTCAGGCGTACCCTCTGCATTCCACGCCATGTTGGACACCATGAACCACGGCGGCAAAATTGCCATGCTAGGTATTCCTGGTGGCGAGATGGCAATTGATTGGAGCAAAATCATTTTTAAAGGTCTGATCATTAAGGGTATTTACGGCCGTGAAATGTTCGAAACTTGGTACAAAATGGCAAGCTTAATCCAATCGGGCTTAGATTTGTCTCCTATCATTACGCATCACTTTAGTGTTGATGACTTCCAAAAAGGCTTTGATGCTATGCGTTCAGGTCAATCTGGTAAGGTCATCTTAAGCTGGGATTAACTATTAACGTCTAGCTCATCCACACTAACAAGGGGTTGTATTTGTACAACCCCTTGTTGCAAACTAATACTAATACTAATACTAAGCCTAACGCTATTAGTCCACTTTCATAGGTAATAACATGTCTGGTTTTAAACATTTGTCGATTAATGAACTTATCCATATGTCCACCGAATCTAACGACATACAAGTTGTTGATATTCGTGATGCTGCAAGTTTTACAGCTGGTCACATTGAAGGTTCAACCAATTTAACCAACGAAAATCTAGCAGACTTTATTGGCGCTGCTGATATGGACAAACCTTTAGTGGTAGTGTGTTATCACGGTATGAGCAGCCAAAGCGCGGCAACTTACCTAAATGAACAAGGTTTTGATAATGTTTATAGCCTAGACGGTGGTTTTAGTGCGTGGAGCTTAGCTAACTCATGATAGAAATTGGCCAACTACCTAATGCACGTGCAGCACAAGCGTTTATTGACTACCTCAAAGGGTTAAATATTCAATGCCATGCTGTGACTCATTCTCAGGGTGTTGGCCTAGAAATTATTAACCCAGCTGATGAAATCCAAGCTCGAGCTGAGTTAATTGAGTTTGCTAAAAACCCATACGATAGTAAATACTTGCAAGCCTCTTGGGACAACGGTGCAACGGATACCAAATTTGACTATGGCCCAGGAACTAAAGGCTTAATTCAACAGTTTATGACCGGTGCAGGCCCACTGACATTAGTGTGCTTTTTTGCTTGTGTTGCCGTTTTCGCGGGCATGAACCTTGGCTTTGCTGATGCTATTTTTACAAAATTATCTTTTTTTAACGCTGTTCCAAGCAGTGATATAAGCCAAATTTGGCGAGTATTCACTCCAAGTCTAATGCACTTTTCTGCAATGCATATTATTTTCAATATCCTGTGGTGGTGGTACTTAGGTGGTAAAATTGAAACCCAATTAGGCACCCGACCATTACTCTTCCTATTAGTCGTCGCAGGTACTTTACCTAATATTGTGCAGTTTTACATGACAGGACCTAACTTTGGCGGGCTGTCTGGTGTGGTTTACGCTGTGGTGGGTTACACCTGGCTAATGGGTATTCGAAACCCCACTTGTGGTATTAGTTTGCCGCAATCTTATATGGGATTTATGCTTGTTTGGTTAGTTTTAGGCTTTACTGATATTCTGGGAATGCCTATTGCTAATGGTGCCCATATTGCAGGGCTCTGTGTTGGCTTAGCTCAAGCATTATTTGATAGCAGAAAATCTCAACTGGCTAAAAGCAGCTAGAAACCTGCTGCTCACCAATAATAAATGCCACTTACAGTGGCATTTACTTTGGCATTAATCCACTCATACTCACGCAGTATTTCACACCTAATCGTTACGCCATTTCAAGTACTTTATTAACCAGTTTTTCAATACCTATGTGTGCTTCTAAAATTGATGTTGCTAGCATGTAAGCAGGCGTACTGACTATTTTATTCACTTCATCAACAACAATATCTTCTACTTGGGCGTTTTTATGCTTACCGCCCATTTCATTAAATGCATGCGCGGTCTCAACATCAGTGCCTATGGTGCCAATGGCTCCTTTGCCATAAATATTAGGGATCATCACAGGTGAAATACACACAAAACCCACCGGTTTATGTGCTAACCCAAACTCACGAATAAAGTTTTCTACAATAGGCTGAATATCGCAATTACTGCCAGTGGTGGCGAAATTAGATAAATTTTTAGCGGCACCAAAACCACCAGGAATAACCAAACCATCAAATTGACTAACATCTAACGTGCTGGCATTAAGTACTTCACCACGTGCTATTCGCGCAGACTCAACTAGTACATTACGCGTTTCGTCGGTGTTAACCTCACCAGTTAGGTGATTCACCACATGCATTTGAGTAATATCTGGCGCAAAACATTGATAATGTGCACCTGCTCGCGTTATCGCCAGCAGGGTTAATACCGCTTCGTGAATTTCAGTTCCGTCAAATACCCCACAGCCACTCAATAAAACAGCAATCTTTTTCATGACACCCTCCTTCAACTTTTAATTGATAATGTAAAATTTACAACAAAAAACCAACAAAACGATTGATCTGATTAAAAATCGTGCTAACTTAGAACGTCGAAATTAGTAGATGCGCTTTTTTTAGTCATAAAACATCATTAAAATTCATTGTGACTTAACTGACATCAATAAAAAAGTCCACAAATTAGTAATATTTATTAGAATTAATATTTAGCTCACAAAAATAAAAATAAAACATACAATTCAACTAGTTACTGATTTCATTTCAAGCCGTAAGAAAATCTATCCAGCAACGTTGATTATTTCACTCACAGACTTATCCACAGGCTGGGAGCCTTTTAGTGTGGCTGATTGTTGGCTTTTCTCGATAAAATTATCCATAAAACCTCAATGGTTACGCCACTTGTCTGCCATGATGGTTATTGAGCACTATATTGGATAAATAACTGACAATCTCTTAAGCATCTTGAGGTGCTGTGGGTATAATGTCATCCTATTAGTCTCGCAAAATAATGAACACGAATATTAATTATGCCAACGATTCCCAATAACCCGCTCATCCTCGTTGATGGATCATCTTATCTTTATCGCGCTTATTATTCGCCGCCTCATTTAACCAATTCAAAAGGTGAAGCTACAGGCGCCGTTTATGGTGTTGTTAATATGCTTCGTAGCTTGCTCAATCGCTACAGCCCAAGTCATATTGCTGTCATTTTTGATGCTAAAGGCAAAACCTTCCGTAACGATATGTATGGCGAATATAAAGCCCAGCGTCCACCGATGCCCGATGATCTGCGTAGTCAAATAGAACCGTTACACAAAATCATTCACGCTATGGGTTTACCATTGATCAGTATTTCTGGTGTCGAAGCCGATGATGTTATTGGCACCATCGCCCTTCAAGCGAGTAAAGAAGGCCGAGCAACGTTAATCAGTACCGGCGATAAAGACATGGCGCAGCTCGTCAATGAGCATGTCACCTTAATCAATACCATGACAGATACCATTATGGGACCCGAAGAAGTCAAGACGAAGTACGGTGTTAACCCAGATAGAATAATCGACTTCTTAGCACTAATGGGTGACAAATCTGACAATATTCCAGGTTTACCCGGCGTCGGCGAAAAAACCGCTTTGGCCATGTTAACCGGAGCAGGCAGTGTTGCCCAGTTACTTGCCGATCCACAGAGTGTTGTCGACATGGGTTTTCGGGGCTCAAAAACAATGCCGACTAAAATTATTGATAATGCCGACATGTTAAAGCTATCTTACGAGCTAGCCACCATTAAAACGGACGTAGAACTAGAACAAGACTGGCATGAGCTCAATGTTAAGCCACAAGATCGTGATGAACTGATTAAATGCTTTGGTGAAATGGAGTTCAAGCGTTGGTTAGCTGAAGTATTAGATAACAAGCAACCTCGTGGCACCGTTAACGACGATAGTGATGAAGAAATCATCGTATCGCCAACTATTGAAGCTGAATATGAAACGATTCTGACTATGGAAGCTCTCGACAAATGGATCGAACAGCTTAATAGCGCCGACCTGATTGCGATTGATACTGAAACCACTAGTCTCAATTACATGGAAGCAGAACTTGTCGGTTTATCATTTGCTACCGAAGCAGGTAAAGCAGCTTATTTACCATTAGCACATGACTACCTTGACGCACCAGAGCAAATAGATAAAGCCAGTGCACTTGCAAAGCTGCGACCGATACTTGAAAGTGAAACGCCACAGAAAGTGGGCCAAAACCTTAAGTATGATATGAGTATTTTAGCCAATGCTGGAATTACTCTCAAAGGCATACGCTTTGATACCATGCTCGAATCCTATGTGTTTAATTCAGTGGCATCGCGCCACGACATGGATGGTTTAGCGCTTAAATATCTTGGCCATAAAAATATTAGTTTCGAAGAGGTCGCTGGTAAAGGTGCAAAAAAATTGACCTTTAACCAAGTTAATTTAGATATAGCTGGCCCATATGCTGCTGAAGATGCCGATATCACCCTGCGTCTACATCAACACCTATGGCCAAGATTGGAAAAAGAACCTGAGCTAGCTTCGGTATTTACCGAATTAGAACTACCGTTAATTCAAGTATTATCAGACGTTGAGCGCCAAGGTGTATTGATTGATTCAATGTTACTGAGTCAGCAAAGTGGTGAATTAGCCAAAAAACTCGATGATCTTGAAAATAAAGCCTACGAAATTGCTGAAGAGAAGTTTAACTTAGCCTCGCCTAAGCAACTGCAAACGTTATTTTTTGAAAAACTGGGTTACCCAGTGAAGAAAAAAACGCCTAAAGGCGCGCCATCAACAGCTGAAGACGTGTTAGCAGAACTGGCACTTGATTACCCTTTACCGAAAATTATCCTTGAACATCGCAGTCTAGCCAAACTAAAGAGCACTTATACCGATAAGCTACCACTAATGGTTAACGCTACTACAGGTCGAGTTCATACCAGTTATCACCAAGCTAATGCTGCAACTGGCCGCTTGTCATCAAGTGAGCCAAACTTACAGAATATTCCCATTCGTACCGAGGAAGGCCGCCGTATTCGCCAAGCCTTTATCGCTCCCGCGGGTCGTAAGATTTTAGCAGCCGATTATTCACAAATTGAATTACGGATCATGGCGCACTTATCCCAAGACGCAGGTTTATTAACAGCTTTTGCTGCAAATAAAGATATTCATAAAGCTACTGCAGCGGAAGTTTTTGGCGTACATTTCGAAGAAGTGACGACAGAGCAGCGTCGCCGCGCTAAAGCGGTTAACTTTGGCTTAATTTACGGTATGTCAGCATTTGGTTTAGCCAAGCAGTTAGATATTCCACGTAACGAAGCCCAAACCTACATCGACACTTATTTTGCTCGCTATCCAGGCGTGCTCAAATACATGGAAGAAACCCGTGCCATTGCGGCTGAACTAGGTTATGTATCAACGTTATTCGGACGTCGGTTATATTTGCCTGAAATCAACGACCGCAACGCCATGCGTCGCCAGGCTGCTGAACGCGCTGCGATTAATGCGCCAATGCAAGGTACTGCAGCAGACATTATCAAAAAAGCCATGATTGCCATTCACCAGTGGATTAACCAAGACACTCAAGGTGAAATAACCCTGATAATGCAAGTACACGATGAATTAGTGTTTGAAGTGGATGAAGCTCAAGCTGAAACGCTCAAAACTAAAGTGTGCGACTTAATGGCGCAAGCAGCATCATTAGACGTCACCTTATTGGCAGAGGCAGGCATTGGCAATAATTGGGATGAAGCCCACTAATTATAGATTTTTATTGATTTGCGCTATGTTTACTACAAGTAGCACCAGCTGTTAAGCATAAAATGTCGTATTCATTGAGATACGGCATTTTTATTAACTTATGCAAACTGTTTTATCACGTGATATAAACCTTAAAAAATTAACCTACAACCAATATCCTGCCTAATACCACAACATATTCACCGGCTCAGTTAACAAACTTACTTTGATTTGCTCACATAGTCACAGTTATTATATCTTTTTATAGGAAACAGTTTTTCATTTTAAGGCGGATACGCTATTATATTCTTCGTAGGGTACAGAGGTTAAGATGTTCAATCTTTCAAACCTTTATTTCACTAGCGATAGTGACTAGCCAAATTCGGCGCCCCAGCAATCTAGGTTGCTGGGGCTTTTTTTTTGATTTTTTTCCATCATTAAAAATATTTAGAGTAAATACTTTAATGTTGATAAAAAAACAGTTATTATGTCGTTATTGAGCGCCATCAAATTGAGTTGATGGCACTTGAGTCTTGTTGAATTTAGCTTCTCCCCAAAAGAGCTAATTTATTTGTACCGATGGCCGTTTGGTTATCGGTTTTTTTTTGCTTAAAAATCACCATTATTACAATATAGAAAACACAGATGCAAAAAAGCCGACATCGCTGCCGGCTCTTAGTTTTACTAATCTATAATATCACTCGACCACTACTCTGGTGCTAATTCCGACGCTGACGCTTGCTCAGCCTTCTGTTCAGCTAACCATTCAGGATGGCACCAATCGTTTAAAATACTCAATACCTTAGGCTTACCTGTGCCTTTGAGTGACGACAAAGTCTCTACCTGTACTTTATCACCAAAACTCTTTAGGGCTGCACGCACATCATTAACCGTCTTCATTTTGACGCTTTGAGTCAATTTATCGGATTTAGTTAATAAGGCTAATACTGGAATATTGCTCAATACTGCCCACTCAATCATTTGCATATCGAGATCTTTCAGCGGATGACGAATATCCATCAATACCACCACACCGCTTAAACAGGCACGCTTTTGTAAGTACTCGCCCAGCGCCTCTTGCCATTTATTTTTTAATGCTAGAGGGACTTGTGCAAAACCATAACCTGGTAAATCGACTAAACGACGATCATCATCTAACTGAAATACGTTAATTAATTGGGTTCGACCCGGTGTTTTACTGGTTCTGGCTAAACTTTTTTGTTCAGTAAGCGCATTTAATGCACTGGATTTACCAGCATTAGAGCGCCCTGCAAATGCAATCTCAATCCCGATATCCCCAGGAAGATACTGATCTAAATGCGCAATGTCTGGCGCACTGATTAAAAACTTAGCCCTACGGAAATCGATACGAGATTCTGTCACTCTTAACTCCAATTAAATTACTTCTAGTAAACGCATTACCATAAATTTTTAACAATTGCTTACTTTTGCACATTTTCGTGTAAAATATTAGCCTGATCACATTATATACCCAAGCAACGCTGATATGTGTGATGTAGTCATAAATGATCTAGCTCTTCACGAGCATCGTAAACTACATCAGAGCGCTTGGAAAAAACATTTTACCACGCTTGCGGGTCTTCCTAGTAAGCTCAGGACAATAAATTAACTAGAAGTTGGAACGCCATGAAAAAGTTAGCTCTTGCGCTGTCTGTAGTCGCCGCTATGTCATCATCAGTTATGGCTGAAGGTAATGCTGAAGCAGGCAAAACTAAAGCAATCGTATGTTCTGCCTGTCACGGTGCTGACGGCAATAGCATGATTGATATGTATCCTAAATTAGCAGGACAACACCCTGCCTATCTTGAAAAACAATTAACAGAATTTCGTCTTGCTGCTAAAACAGGTGGCGCAGAGGGTCGTATGAACCCAATTATGATTGGTTTTGCAATGGGGCTCAGTGATGAAGATATCGCTGATGTTTCAGCATTCTTTGCAAGCCAAGTACAAGTTGTCGCCGACGTTACCGACGTACCTGCTGCAGGTGAAAAACTGTATAAAGGCGGTGACGCCGCTCGTGGTATTACTGCATGTGTTGCCTGTCATGGTCCTGAAGGCCAAGGCGCTGCTGCTGCAGGCTTCCCTGTCGTAGGTGGTCAGCATGCTAACTATATCAAAATTCAGCTAACACAATTTCGTGATGGAGTTCGTCACAACGATTTAAATGGCATGATGCAAGATGTAGCTAAAAAATTATCTGATGCTGATATCGAAGCATTATCTAAATATATTTCAAGTATTAAGCATTAATACCCTTGAATTTTTGCGAATAAAAAAATGGGCTTTCGAGCCCTTTTTTTACACTACAAAGTTGACGTTGACGTAAGCTTCATCGATTATTACTTGACATTGTTCACACTTTTAGCGTTAAATACACCCCGTACCGAGACAAACCCAGCTGTTTGCAACATAAAACTAATAACATCAAGCAGGTTTCGGACTGATACATTTAAGATATAAGAATAAAGTAAATTTATAATAATAATAATTTAAGACCACTCACTAATAATAACAATATGAGTCGCTGTTTCACTTTGAAATGCTGGTCGTAAAATTTGTAAGGAATAGACCGATTGGTCGACATGCTGTTTAGCACTGCCTTACACAACAGAGTGACTGATAACCCAGAGTATTATTTGAAGATTCAAATAATAGCAAACAAAGCTTATTGCTGAGGATGCATTAACTGGAGGCTTTATCGCTCGAAGGTACAAAGTAACAAGGATGGTTAACTAATGTCATTGAAGACAATTAGGATATTGATGCGTCATTGAAGACCATCTACAGAAGCTGTAGTCAGGACGGCAACAGAATATAAAAAAGCGTCATAGATGACCAATAACAACTAAAAACGGCATGGAAAGCAGAATAAATAAAGATCTGACCGGGATAGTCACATAGCAAGTACGGATACTTGGAATCAGAATAAAGTGCGTTAAGCACTATTTTTATGAGGTGGCAGTTTATACTGCCACCTTTTTTTATTCCTAAAAAGTATTAATCTTGACATGATTTCAAATACTTACTTTTAATTAGCTGCATTCACTATATAATCATTTATTAAGTCAATACTTAGGTGCTGCTGTATTTGATGAATGTATGTCCGCTTTGTAATCATTGTGCTGGTTTTTTTGTTCAAGACAAAAAAAGAGCGTTCTACAGCTGCGAACGATGTGGTTTAGTCTTTGCTAACCCAAAATCAAACCTGATGCCAGATCTTGAGCGCCAACGTTATGGTCAGGCGCAAAAGTCATCGAAACAAAAGCCATTATCACAATTTATTCTGCCACTATTAGTTCAAATATCTCAGCAACAAAGTGGTGTACTTACTGGCCTTAATTTTGGTCGTTTACTTGATGACCAAAGTAGGCAGTCCATTGCAAATGCAGGCCATATTGTTAATGAGTACGATCCATTTTTTGCTGCAGATCAGTCGGTACTAAAACAAACTTATGATTTTGTGTGTTGTTATCGAGTATTTGAGCACTTTCGTCATCCTCATCGAGAATGGATATTGCTCAATCAATTGATTAAACCCGGCGGCTGGTTAGCAATAAGCACTCCCTTATTGACTGATAAAGAGCATTTTGCCAAATGGCATTACAAAAACAATCCAACTCATGTAAGCTTTTATCAGCACTCCACATTCGAATATTTAGCATTAAATAGTGATTTTGAGCTATTATTTGCATCGAAAGATCTGGTTTTGATGCAAAAATCATCAGAATCTGATATAAAGCGCATCCTTATTTAGTGTCTTGTAGAAATTGCTCTGCAAGAACGTGTTTAGAAAACCTAACGAGAACATCATGGCTCGCAGTAAAAAAACTCGCAAAGGCGGCGAAAACGGCGCTAAGTTTGCACCAAGAGTAAAAAAAGTTGATCGCAATGCGGTCGATGGTAAAAAATCAGAAACCGGCCGAAAATCAGGCAGCCGCCATAATGAAGCGATGCTTAAACAAGCAGCGGGTAGCGCAACGGCTAAAAATAAAGATGCACGTCATGGCAGTAAAAAGCCGGTTGCATTAATATTACCGACATCAATAACTAAGCCATTAGTGGTTAAGCCTAAACAGCCTAAACTGACTGACGAGCAAAAATTATTGCAACTTGAAGACGATCCAAGATTGAATCAGCTACTAGACCAACTTGAAGAAGGTCGTAATTTATCTGACACCGATCAAAAGTGGTTGAATATTCAGCTAGATAAAATTGAACAACTGATGTTGAGTTTAGGCCTAACCGAAGGTGATGATACGCCAATGGAAAGCCCTAAAAAGCAACTGAGTGATGATGAACTATTGAGTCGTTTTGAATCAGGTGCCGATCTGCTTAAAGATTATCAGCAGAAAGATTAATCTGCTTGATGAAAGTAATACCAAGCTATTTCTTGGTTTGATATCATAAAACTGGCGCATATGGCGCCAGTTTTGTATTCAAAAAAGGATAAATTGTGTCTACAACCGCCATCGTTATTGCTTTACTCATTATTGTAGCCCTTGCAACCTACGCAACACACTTACTGTTAACCCTTAAGCGTCGAACCCAAGCTAATCAACTTGCACTGTCAGAACGTAAGGCTAAAGCTGAAGAGCGCAGACAGCAAATACTGACTGATATTCGATACATTGCCGCAGCAATGCTAGAAGACCGCTGTGAGCTGTCTGAAGGCGTTATGCGCATAGGAAAACTATTTGATGCATTATCCATGTCAGAACAAGTTATGGCCGACTTCCCTAACCTATTTACCCATTACGAGTTGATTAGAAACCATCCCATCATGGAAGCCCGCACAGCTTTACCTAAGCAGCAGCGGATGAAATTTGATTTTGAACGGATGAAATCAGAAGCAGAATTAGAACCCGTCATCCTGGACGAAGCAAAACGCATTGCAGAGTTTAATCAACCAACTACTCACTAGCACTTTCCCAACAGCTTAGTGGTTGCTCCCTATGATAAACGGCTAACGCATAACCTTTGCCCAGCTAATATGTAAGGCGTTGCCAATACTCACACAGTTGCTTTGAAACGTAATAAACTCGCCATAAAATGAATAAGAACACTTTTGTTAGTGATAGCACATTCAAATCAAATACTGGAAAATTAATCTAACTGTTATGGATTAATCCTATCTAATCTCTCTCCGCTTTTATTCTACGTTGAGTGTTAGTATTTGCTATTTGCTATTTGCTATTTTGGATTAAGCATGAAATTGACACTATGACCGACTATGCTGATATGACCTAAGATAAACTGACATGCCGCAATAGATAAAAACGTTTTTGACTGCATTTAATGACGTCGCATTGATGGTGTGTCAACACAATAAAACAAGAAGCCTACAAAGCTCAATAATTGGAATAACATCATGTTCAGTACATTTTGCTCAGGATTACTCAAAATACTGGGTTGGAAAATAGATGGTCAACTCGATAAAACTACGCCATGCGTCATCATTGTTGGCCCACATACCAGTAACTGGGATTTCATCATTGGTATTATCGCCCGCAGCGCCTTAGGCACCAAAATCCACTTTTTAGGTAAGCATCAGCTGTTTATTCCACCTTGGGGATGGCTTTTTCGCGCCATGGGTGGCAGCCCTGTCGATAGACGTAAATACAATAACTTGGTTGATGGCGTGGTGCTGTTATTCCAACAAGATCCACTGTATAAACTGGCCCTAGCACCAGAAGGAACTCGCGGCCCAGTAACCCGTTGGAAAAGTGGCTTTTACCATATTGCCGTTAAAGCTAATGTGGATATTGTGCCAATAGGATTAGATTTTAGCCGTAAAGCGATTGTGATTGCCAAGCCTTTAAGACCGGCGGGAGATATTGAAGCAGAAATAAACCAACTAATGGATTTTTATCGTTCAATCAAAGGAGTTCATCCAAAATTAGTGCCTGATTATCAACAAAACTAGGGCCTAATCATTACATTTTAACGAACTCATACAGCTCAGTTGAAATGCTATCAGAGCATCACTTACCAATACTACAATACGCTTTCTAAACTTTCTGTGGCCAATACGTAACTGCCACCTAAACGGGTAATATGGGTTGGGGTGTGGATCCGTACTAAAGATAGCACTAACCGAGTCGACTCTTGCGAGATAAACACCGGTGATTCTCCCCAAAAGGTGACTCCTGCCAAATCAAACCGACTACGAGTACTGGTGAGCACACCCGAAAAATGACTATCGGTGGCACTAACAGTACTGCGCGTAATCATCATATTGTTCAACGCAGCACCTAAACGGCTAGACTTAATAGCCACGATAGAATCACTAATACTGAGCTGATTTACAGTAACATTATCTATAAACACCAATTTACAGTCTTCAATAATTAACTGCTCATATTGGCCTGAAAAATATTGTTGGCTATCTTGATAGCATTTACCCACACGATGACTTTTATTTTCAGGCGGTGGCTGGCGGGGTGAAGGAGGAGTTACAAGACTAGTGAGTAACAGCTGATTAAAGATATGTTGGTGAGACTTCATCGGTACATGCCCTGCACCAGCAATAACCTTTAGCTGTGCAGTAGGTAATACATGCAGTAGCGCTTGAGCGGTCCGCAGTGGCGCAACTTGATCATCGGCACCCCAAATTAACTGCGTAGCGGGCATCTGTTGGTAATTAAGCACAGAGAAGTTTTGTTCCATTAGCGCTAATGCCGCATTAGTATTCGTTTGTTCGCCAATGGTCATATTACGAATAGACTCGTTACGGCTTAACAACTTAGTGGGATCGAATCCCGTTCCAGTTTTCTCTAATATTTTATCCGCAAAATTATCAACCCGCGCCAACACCCGGCGTAATCCTTGGGGTAATTCACTGTTAGCCATATCTCGTTTCGAAATCTGCTTTAAATAGGCGGTACGGTCTAAAATACCCGCCGCATCAACTAACACAAGTTGCTTAATATTACCTGGATATTGGCTGGCATAGTATAAACTGATCGCCGCCCCCATCGAATGTCCCACAAGATGTACCTGAGCATTGTGATGGCGATAATGGTTAATAACCCAATCGATAACTTTGGCATATTCTTTTGGCGAGTAGGTAAATACCGCCCCTTGTGATAAGCCAAAGCCGGGTAAATCGATAGCAACAACATGGTACTGCTTAGCTAGTGCAGGAATAACCGTTAACCAATCTTTAGAGGCTAAATCTCCCAAACCATGAATAAGCACAACGGTATCACTATGCTCAAGCCCAGCTTGCACCACAAACAGCGGCGCTTGGTGACTGGGTGCCATCACTCGTTCAAATTGATAGTTTGCAGGATAATCCGCTAACTCTGCGGCGGTTAACGGTTCGGCTGTCACTGGCTTTGCAGCGCCTATTGAACGAACTTGCCTATTGATATCATTAAACCAATTAGCTTGCACGGGCATCGCCGACCACAGCAACAGCAATGATACTAATACCAATAATTTAACCACTGCAGATATCGCCTATCAGACAGCTTATCAATGTTGTTCGGTGCATTGCTTTATGCTGCGAATGTCAGTACCTGTTGGGTTTTGAAATGCACGTAAACCAAACTCGGGCAATATCGCAAAAATATGGTCAAAAATATCCGCTTGAATGGCTTCATAATAGGTCCAGCGAATATCATTAGTAAAAATATACAGCTCAATGGGTAAGCCTTCGGTCGTTGGTGCAAGCTGCCTAACCATCAAAGTCATGTCTTTATGTATTTTGTCATGACGACGTAAATACTCTTGTAGGTAGGCTCTGAATGTGCCGATATTGGTTAACCGACGACCATTCACTTTCATTTCAATATCACTGATATTGGCATTAGCGACACTGATTTCACTGAAGGTTTGGGGTAAGTATTCTTTTAAGTAATTGACCTTACCTAGGCGTAAACGTTCTTCATCAGTTAAAAATTGAATGCTATTCACATCGATATTAATTGACCGCTTAATGCGCCTGCCGCCTGACTCGGACATGCCGCGCCAGTTCTTAAATGCATCTGACACTAATGCATAAGCTGGGATCATGGTGATGGTATTGTCCCAGTTTCGTACTTTAACGGTGGTCAACGTGACATCTTCAACCGCGCCGTCTGCAGCGTATTTATCCATTTGGATCCAATCGCCTTTACTCACCATGCGGTTAGCCGCTAACTGAATACCTGCAACAAAGCCTAAAATAGTGTCGCGAAACACCAACATAACCAAACCGGTTGCAACACCTAAACCACTAAAAAAATAAATAGGCGACTGGTCGGCTAAAATAGCAAAGACCACAATTAACCCAATAAAGAATAAGAATAGTTTAGTTAGCTGAACAAAGCTTTTTACCGGTAAACGACGATTAACGTGATTAAGATCAGCAATTTCATCGATGGCATTTAATCCGCTATACACGGCTCTAATCATAAAAAACACTAACAACGCGCTAAGAAAACGGTCAATAAAAGCGCTAATCAATTCATGCTCGGTGAGTACTATAGGGACCAATAAATCGAGGATTAAAATGGGGATCAAAATAGCGAGACGTTCAAACACATTAAAGCGCATGAAAATATCGTCCCAGGTCACCGAAGACCGGCGGATCACTGCATTCACACCGTGAACTACAAATCGATGGGTAATGTAATAACTTAAACCTGCCACAATCACACAAGCCAAAATTAATATCGATGTCGCGACACCATCCGATGGTTGGCTATTAATACCCAAACGGGTTAACCAAGCCGCAATTTCAATCCGCACTTCTGTATTCACAAACAAATCCTTAGCCACGTTTGCCCTTTACTCAATCAAAAGACTTAAATTAAACCGCATAAATGCAAGCAAACATTCACAGGCTTATCAGTGTGCTCATTATGCATGGTGTTGATGTATAACGTTACCGAAACATCGACTCTATCGGTCAAGATGATAAATTTAATGCAAGTTACTATTTTCATAATTATGTTAACAGTTACAATGAATGTGAGTATACCCACACAAGATTAAACAAAAATTAGCTTTGACGCGGTGGCAATAAAAGACAATAAAAAAGGACCTTGCGGTCCTTTGTCAAATTACTCTAAACATATCCTATTCATGACATGTAGTTTCACTCAATTAAAAACTCGGTAACATGCCCTGCGGTAGCAATCGGTTAAAACTGGCGCTATACAACAAGTCGACCGAGTTCTCGATATCAGGTGAAAAATAACGGTCTTTATCATAAAACGATACGATTTCACGCAATTCAGCTTTGGCCTTAGCCACTGCAACACTTGGTTGTAGCGGCGTTCTAAAATCTAGCCCTTGCGCAGCAGCTAACAACTCAATAGCCAATACTCCACGGGTATTTTCGCTCATGTAGCGTAAACGTCGTGCAGCAAACGTCGCCATCGACACGTGATCTTCTTGGTTTGCCGACGTTGGCAAACTGTCTACAGAAGCAGGATGTGCATAGGTTTTGTTTTCCGATGCAAGTGCAGCCGCGGTGACCTGAGCAATCATAAAGCCAGAATTCACCCCACCGTTATCGACTAAAAATGGCGGTAGCTTAGACAAACTAGAATCAATCAACAACGCCATTCTGCGTTCCGAAATAGAGCCCATTTCAGCAATCGCAATCGCGAGGTTATCAGCCGCCATCGCAACGGGTTCGGCATGGAAGTTACCGCCCGAAATAATATCGCCCGTATCTTGGAACACCAATGGATTATCAGTAACGCCGTTTGCCTCAGCGCCAAGCACTTCTGCTGCTTGACGAATTTGAGTTAAGCACGCACCTAATACCTGTGGCTGACAGCGCAGTGAATATGGGTCTTGCACTTTTTCGCAATTGGTATGGCTTAGGCTAATTTCCGATTCGTTAGTGAGCAAATGACGGAAAATGGCTGCTGAGTCAATTTGGCCTTTTTGCCCACGCGCAGCATGAATGCGCGCATCAAATGGACTACGGCTGCCCATAGCGGCTTCAACACTCATGGCACCAATAATTGAACTGGCGGCAAACAAGTCTTCTGCATTAAACAAACCTTCAAGCGCCAGCGCTGTTGAGGCTTGCGTACCATTCAGTAACGCTAACCCTTCTTTGGCCGCTAATTCAATAGGTTTTAGCCCAGCAATCTCAAGACCTTCCGCTGCTGAGATAATCAGCCCCTGATAGCTCATTTCACCTTCACCTAGCAAAGGTAAACACATGTGAGCTAATGGCGCTAAGTCACCCGATGCCCCGACTGAGCCTTTTTCTGGCACACATGGATACACTCCGGCATTCACTAGCTGAATGAGAAACTCGATAACCTCTAAACGAATACCTGAAAAACCGCGGCTTAATGAGTTAATTTTTAACACCATCATTAAGCGCACGGTAGCATCTTGCATGTATTTACCAATGCCAGCTGCGTGGGACAATACAATAGAGCGTTGCAATAATTGCAGATCTTCTGGAACAATTTTAGTGTTGGCTAACAAGCCAAAGCCAGTATTGATACCGTAAACAGTACGGCCTTCACGTAATACTTGCTGGACGATTTCAGCACTTTGATTAATGTCTTTAATCGCTTCTTTCGCAAGGGTCAGCTTGACACTATTACGGCTGATCGCACGAGTCTGCGCTAATGTCAGCGTACCTGGAATAAGTTCAAATGAATAAGTCGACATGGATTAAGCTCCTAACATTGGCAGGTCTAAGCCTTGCTCTTTGGCACAATTTTTTGCAATGTCATAGCCAGCATCTGCATGACGCATTACCCCAGTAGCAGGGTCGTTCCACAATACTCTGCCTAAACGTACCGCAGCTTCATCGGTTCCGTCGGCCACTATCACCACCCCAGAATGTTGACTAAAGCCCATACCAACGCCGCCACCATGATGCAATGACACCCAAGTTGCACCACTAGCCGTATTGAGTAAGGCATTCATTAATGGCCAATCTGACACCGCATCAGAGCCGTCTAACATGGCTTCTGTTTCACGATTTGGGCTGGCAACTGAGCCAGAATCTAAGTGATCACGACCGATAACAATTGGTGCCGATAACTCACCGTTTTTGACCATTTCATTAAAAGCTAACGCTAAGCGGGCACGATCTTTAAGCCCTACCCAGCAAATACGTGCAGGTAAGCCTTGAAACGCAATCCGCTCACGCGCCATGTCTAACCAATTGTGTAACTGCGGATTATCTGGAATAAGCTCTTTGACTTTGGCATCTGTTTTGTAGATATCTTGCGGATCGCCAGACAAGGCTACCCAACGGAATGGTCCAATGCCTTCACAAAATAACGGTCGCACGTATGCTGGTACAAACCCAGGGAAGTCGAACGCATTCGTGACGCCTTCTTCAAAGGCCATTTGGCGAATATTATTACCATAATCTGTGGTTGCGGCACCAGCTGCCTGCAATGCCAACATTGCTCTAACTTGCACCGCCATTGATTGCTTCGCCGCTTTAACGACTGCTGCTTCGTCAGTTTTACGCATTTTAGCAGCGTATTCTAAGCTCCAGCCTTGAGGTAAATAGCCGTTTAATGGGTCGTGCGCGGAGGTTTGATCGGTGACCACATCAGGCACAATGCCGCGGGTCACTAGCTCAGTAAACACATCGGCAGCATTGGCTAATAAGCCGACTGAAACAGGCTTGCCGCTTTGGTTTGCTGCGTAAATCATCGCTAATGCTTGATCTAATGAAGTGGCTTTTTTGTCGACGTAACCAGTACGCATGCGAAAATCGATACGGGTTTCATCTACTTCGCAGGTTAATACCGAATAACCCGCCATAGTACCAGCCAGTGGTTGTGCGCCACCCATGCCGCCTAAACCGCCGGTTAAAATCCACTTACCCGCTGACGAGCCATTAAAGTGCTGTTTAGCCATGGCGACAAACGTTTCGTAAGTGCCTTGCACAATGCCTTGCGAACCAATATAAATCCACGAACCCGCAGTCATTTGGCCATACATGGCCAAACCTTTCTTATCCAGTTCGTTAAAGTGTTCCCAGTTAGCCCAATGTGGCACTAGGTTTGAATTAGCAATAATGACCCGTGGCGCATTGCTATGAGTGGTAAACACCCCAACAGGTTTACCCGACTGCACCAATAAGGTTTGATCGTCTTCAAGGCGTTTAAGCACTTCAATAATTTTGTCGTAACTTTGCCAGTCGCGCGCGGCGCGGCCAATGCCGCCGTACACCACTAAATCTTCAGGGCGTTCGGCAACATCAGGGTGTAAGTTATTCATTAACATACGCATCGCGGCTTCGGTTAGCCAACTTTTACACTGTAATTGAGTACCGTGCGGCGCAATAATGCGACGGCTTGGATCATGTCTTTTATCCATATGTTCCTCTTCAACCGATTAATTCGATTTGGTTTTTTATTGGTCTTGGTGTGTATGTTTAATGTCTTACGGTTTTCATTTTCGATACCACCTTTTAACGCGCAAACGTTAAATGGCCGCCTAGTTTAAATTTGCTACCCGGATGAACTAAACGAGCAAAACTGACCACACCTTGGCGTGACCAGGTACGACGTAAAATTTGTAAACAGGGTTCACTCGCCGTAATAGCTAAACGTTGCTGCAACAGCTCATTAGCCATAATGGCTTCAACGGTATGTTTAGCCTCTGTCAGTGGCGCCACCGCCGATAAATATTCATGGGGTGTATGTAAGTTAAAATCTTGTTGTAGGTAATCAGGCGCAAGTAGTGGGTTTACATAACGCTCTTCAACTTGTAGTGGTAAGCCTTGTTCGCAATGTACCAACACCGAATAAAATACAGGGCTGCCCAATTCCAGCCCCAGTGCATTAGCCACCGCAGTGCTGGCCTCGATTTGTGTCAATTCAAGCTGGTTAACACTGTAGCCATGGCCACGGTCTTTTATCTCGTCGGCAATATTACGAATAGCCAGCAATGACGATTGCGACTTTAATCCGGCAACAAACGTACCCACTCCCTGAGTGCGCTCTAACACGCCCGAGTCCACCAGCTCAGTTAACGCCCGCCTTGCTGTCATACGGCTACAGGCGAACAATTCAGTTAACTGATTTTCAGACGGCACGCGGTCGTTTTCTTGCCATTCGCCCGTTTCAATACGGCTCAAAATGAATTGTTTTATTTGGGCAAACTTTGCTTGGGCCATATCAGCAGCTCTCAGTTTTTGAGACAATAATGTCATTGCTGTTTAAAAACACATCATTCATCCTACCTTGTATATACAAGTTAAAACAAGTATTGTTTAGCAATCAATAATTAATGCATTTTTAGGGGTTTTCATGTCGTGGGATCAAGTGTGGATTGATGTAAACGTGGCCACCATGGATACCAATATCCAAGGGGCTTACGGTGTAATACCTCAAGCGGCTATCGCAGTAAAAGATGGCAAAATTGCTTGGGTTGGCCCGCGCAGTGAACTACCTGAATTTGATGTACTGGCAACCCCAGTTTACAGAGGCAAAGGTGGCTGGATAACACCAGGGCTTATCGATGCACACACCCACTTAGTCTTTGCTGGTAACCGCGCTAACGAATTTGAACAACGTTTACAAGGCGCGACTTACGCCGAAATAGCTCGCGCAGGTGGTGGTATTCTCTCAACGGTTAATGCTTGTCGCGATGCTGATGAAGCTGAACTATTTGAGCTAGGCCGACAACGCTTAAACGCTCTCGCCAGAGAAGGCGTCACCACGGTTGAAATTAAATCCGGTTACGGTTTAAACACCGAAACAGAGCTTAAACTATTGCGCGTTGCACGTGAGCTAGGCGAGCATCATCACATTGACGTTTGCACCACCTTCTTGGGCGCACATGCTATTCCGCCAGAATATAAAGACAATGTAGATGCCTATATCGACCTCGTTATTAATGACATGCTCCCCGCGGTAATCGCCGAAAACCTTGCTGATGCCGTTGATGTATTTTGTGAAAATATCGCCTTTAATCTTGAGCAAACTGAGCGAGTATTAACTGCGGCTAAACAGGCCGGTCTGCAGATTAAACTGCATGCTGAGCAATTAACCAATATGGGCGGCAGCGCCTTAGCAGCCAAGCTTGGGGCTAAATCGGTCGATCATATTGAGTTTCTAGATGAAGCAGGTATTAAAGCCATAAGCGAAAGCGGTACCTGTGCAACCTTGTTACCCGGCGCATTTTACTTTTTACGTGAAACCCAATTACCACCAATCGACTTACTGCGCCAATACAAGGTGCCAATGGTTATTGCCAGCGATTTTAATCCGGGGTCATCGCCTATTTGCTCCACCTTATTAATGCTCAATATGGCTTGCACCTTATTCAGACTCACCCCTGAAGAAGCCTTACAAGGTGTAACCATTAATGCTGCAAAAGCACTGGGTATCGACAATAATGTCGGCAGTATTACCGTGGGTAAACAAGCCGATTTTTGCTTGTGGGATATCACCACTCCAGCACAACTGGCCTATGCCTACGGGGTTAACCCGTGCCAAACCGTAGTCAAAAAAGGTCAAGTCGTTGCCCTGCCGCGCTAATCTGCACTCTATTTATCCATCATACTAATGACTCTCCACCGTCGTTAATGCATTATCACTAACGACGGTGTTTACTCATTTGATACTCATTTGATACTCATTCTACACTCACATCCAAACAGACACTCGCGAGCTAAGCCATCATCCAATACTAATAATAAGGTGATTTTAAGGTCTATTTCATTTAGTCTAGGTAAATTATGAACGATCGTTCAATATCGTTTAATCTAAATTTAGCCACCATTATTAGAGGTGTTATGAAAATCCGTGCATTATTATCACTCGCTACAGCATGCTTGTTACTTAACAGCAGCAGTGCTTTCGCAGCTGAATCAGAAGAACCACACACTCAACTCACTAAACCTAAAGTGATTATTTTTGATGTGAATGAAACCTTGTTAGATCTTGAAAATATGCGCGCCTCTGTGGGTAAAGCGCTTAATGGTCGTGAAGATTTGCTGCCATTATGGTTCTCAACCATGTTGCATCATTCTTTAGTAGTTTCAGCTACAGGTGATTACCAAACGTTTGGTAGCATTGGCGTTGCTTCATTGCAAATGGTCGCCGAAATCAACGGTATTGCCATCACACCAGAACAAGCTAAAACCGCCATTCTAACGCCACTTCGTTCATTACCCGCTCACCCAGATGTTGCAGAAGGTTTAGCTAAATTAAAAGCTCAGGGCTACAAACTAGTCACCTTAACCAATTCATCATTAGAAGGCGTAACCTTACAGCTTAAAAATGCTAATTTAAGCCAGTATTTTGATGCCAACTTAAGCATAGAGTCTGTTGGAGTATTTAAACCGCATTTAAAAACGTACCACTGGGCCATTAAAGATTTAGGCGTTAATGCAGATGAAGCGTTAATGGTTGCCGCACACGGTTGGGATATTGCCGGTGCAGATAAAGCAGGCTTACAAACCGCCTTTATTCGTCGCCAAGGTAAAGTGTTGTTCCCGCTAGCAGCTCAACCAGACTACAACGTACTGGATGTAAACGAACTAGCCAGTACCCTAGCTAAGTTCAACTAGCCTTAACGATTATCGCCTAGTATTAGCTGGGCGATAAATTTACACAGCAATGAGTATTTCCTCTAGCCACATCAACCTCCCCCTCATGACTCCTTGCATAGCCCCTTGCCATTAACCATTAATTAACATTTAATGAATGCTGATTAATCGTCGTCATAAAAAGGGAAAACAGATGAAAAAGGAATATTTAGCGCTATCAGTGGCATTAAGTTTGGCTAGTTTAAGCGCAAACACCATGGCACAAACCACACTGATGCATCACGTTAATGGCTACACGCTCGTTGACGGAAAACTGCAAACCTTCAATGCTATCCAATTTACTGACGACAAAATTGATCGACTATTTACCTTAAACCAAGCCTTACCGAGTGCAACTGATATCACCACCATTGATGGTAAAGGTAAAACCTTACTGCCAGGGTTAATCGACGCCCACGGTCATGTGTTAGGTTATGGCTTAAGCTTATTAACCGCCGATTTAACCAATACCAGTAGCGAGCAAGATGCCGTTGCACGCGCCCAAGCATTCAGTAAGAAAAAACCCACTAATGGCTGGCTAATGGGCCGCGGTTGGAACCAAGAGTTATGGGACAGCAAACAATTCCCGACTAAAGAAAGCCTAGATAAAGCCTTTAAAGCTAATCCTGTATCATTTGGCCGAGTTGACGGTCATGCCATTTGGGTTAACAGCAAAGCGTTAGCGCTCGCGGGAATTTCGTCAACCACAGTGGCACCAGAAGGCGGTGAAATTGTCAAAGACGAGCAAGGTAATCCTACTGGTGTATTAATCGATAATGCGATGAACTTAGTGTTTAACATCGTCCCCGATCTCAATCAGCAGCAATTACAATCAACCTTAACCCTAGCGATGGATAGCCTAGCGTCATACGGGCTAACCAGTGTGCACGATGCCGGCATCAACATCGACAACATCAAGGCATACCAACAATTAGCAGCGAACAATGCCATGAGCGTGCGGGTTAATGGCATGCTGTCGGTTGAAGACCCTCGCTTTACTAGCATTTTAAAACAAGGCCACATCACCACTGCCGATAACATGTTTAAAGTCGACAGCGTTAAAATATCAGCCGATGGCGCGCTTGGCAGCCGTGGTGCGGCATTAATCAAAGAATATTCAGACCAACCCGGCCATAAAGGCTTAATGCTGTATTCAGACGAGCAACTCGGCAAACTAATTTTACAGTCGATGCAAGCAGGCTTTCAGGTTAATACCCACGCCATTGGCGACAATGCTAATCAAGTGGTACTCGATAAATACCAAACCGCCATAGCAGCAACCGACTCAAAAGCATTACGCCATCGCATTGAACATGCACAAATTCTCGATTTAGCCGACATACCGCGTTTTGCCCAACTTGGGGTTATCGCATCGATTCAAGCAACCCACGCCACCAGCGACAAAAACATGGCAGAAAACCGTTTAGGTAAAGCCCGCTTGGCCGGTGCTTATGCATGGCGCAAGCTGTTAAACGCTAATGCCGTCATCGCCAATGGTTCAGACTTCCCTATTGAATCGCCCAACCCATTTTTTGGATTGCACTCATCCGTAACCCGCCAAGACCATGTTAACCAACCACTCGACGGCTGGCTCGCTACTGAAAAACTATCACGCATCGAAGCACTCAAAAGCTTCACCATCGACGCCGCCTACGCAGGCCATCAAGAGCAGCTTTTAGGCTCATTAGAACCCGGTAAAAAAGCAGACTTTATCCTAGTCGAAGATGACTATTTTACAATCGGCCCACAACAGATCTGGCAAAACAAAGTCATCGCCACCTGGGTCAACGGCCGCAAGGTATTTGCAAAAGAGTAAGCTGCATTGAGTAGGGTTTATTGATAAGTAAGATAAGTAGAATTGGTTTTAATAACGTTTCAGCCTGTGTGCAAAAGTGACACAGGCATTGCTTGTTGTACGTTTTAACACCATAATAGCCATGTGACACTTTGGCACAATTGGAGATTATATTATGGCGACTACTTTACCTCGCATCACTGCTAGAGTTGATGTCGACACCCAAGATTTACTGACAAAGGCAGCAGCAATCGCTGGTATGTCGAGTATTAATTCATTTGTGCTAAGTGCCGCAATCGAAAAAGCCAAACAAATCATTGAGCGTGAACAAGTACTAAAACTAAGTCAAACAGATGCGATGTTGCTTATGGAAGCACTAGACAGTCCAGCAACACCAAACTCAAAACTCAAAACGGCTTCGGAACGTTACGAAAGCAAAACCCAATAATGAATACGGTACTTTTAGATAAAGCTAAACACGATAGAAACCGATTCAACTGTGGTATTGACGCTCTTAATAACTACCTAAAAGTCATGGCGAGTCAGCAAGCGAAGAAAGACAACAGCAGAACTTTCATTTTAGAAGATGATAACGATAACTCGTATATCATTGGCTTTTATACCTTAACAATGACACCCATTGACCTAAAGGCTCTGCCGGATAAGCTGCAGAAAAAATACCAATCATCAACCTCTGGCGGCCTTATAGCCCGCTTAGCAATCGATGACCGCTATAAAGGCCAAGGCTTTGGCGAATGGTTACTTATTGATGCACTACGAAAACTGCTAGCGGCAAGTGATAGCGTAGCATTCCCAGTCGTCATTGTTGACGCAAAAGATGGCGCAAAACACTTCTACGAACGCTATGGATTTCAGGCTTTTCAAGACGCAGAAAACAAACTGTTCATCACCATTGCAGATGTAAGAGCAAGTTTAAACTAGCTTGAAAACTTAAACCCAAGAATTTACCACTGGAAAACCATTTAACGGGTTCATCATGGCATTCACTCTCCGACACGCACAAGTACATCCCTGTAGCTCGGCCGCCCCGTCCATGGGGCGGACGGTCGACTCGCAAATTACCATGACCAACCTTTCCGGCATATTCGGAGCCTGTTGGCTTTAAAAACTTTAACAAAGTGTAGCTCGGCTTATTTCGCTTAAACGGACAAAAACCACATAAGTTTAGACATTTGTGTAACGTCGTTTATTTGATCTTTTTCTTATTAAATTAGATCTCGTAGTCGTACAAATGGATTACCAGTTTCCGCTGCACGACGAACTTTTTTAGATAGTACGCTCTTAAATCCAATGTTTCTCATTAACATTTCACTCAAATCTAAACCATCCATACAAATAAGACTGTTTCCCCGACCAAACGCATGTAGGCCCTGTTCAGTAAAGCCGCTATTACTCACGAATAAACCTCTAGACCATGCTGCCTTGTCTTGAACCTTAGCGTTGAATGAGCGCAAATCTGCTGCGTTTACTGGCAAATTAGTCCATTTGGCTTCAAGAAGGTATGTTTCCCCATCAAGCTCGAAGCTTCCATCAATTTGTTCACCTACCAAGCGGAAAGATGCTCTGCCAGACATACCACTTATGTCGAAAAGCTTTTTAAGAAATATTTCGAATGCAAAACCTCTAGGGTGGGGAGCCATTACCGCCAACTTCATTAATGAATCGAAAAGCTCTTTTGCTGCACTTTCATCGAATGCCTCTTCCTGTTGAGTATAAAAAACTCTATTTTTCGTCGTCGGTGTTTTTCCACCCAGACGTACCAAGAGTTCATTAAATTCAATTACTAATACAGGATTATCCTCTTTTTTACCTGCTCGTTTACGTTTAGTCTCTCGATATTTCCATAATGAATTCAGAACTCTTAAAACATCCTCGGTTTTAGACTGCTTGAAATAACTACGCAACCTTTTACCTTTGCTTGTACCTATATCGTAATATCTATCATCATCAATGTTAATTCCTAGCTCGTCATTAAAGAATTCAGAATAAGTCTGATTTGAAAAATCTAAAACATATCCTCCACCCATCTCAAGAATGTCATCGAGTAAATCAAAATCTAGTCTATTAAGCGTATATGTACTCATAAAAATACTTTTCTTCTTAGTTTGGTACTGAACTTGACTTATGCCTAATAACTTGTAGAACGTATTACTCGATAAAGTCGGCTGTTTAAGTTATTGATTAATATCATCCTACATTTGCTATCTTATTGATGTAAAGCGATAAAATTACTCTACAGGAATAAAACAAACCGAGTTTGCATGTTTAATTGATATCGAGCGTGGTAAGTAAAATATATCTCAAACATTATCAATGTATTAACAGTCAGATGTATTGATGCTCACTCAATTCCTGTAACTCTAAATATCGTTTTTAAAAGCAACTCAATAACATTGAGGACGTTGAAGAAAATAGCGTGAGTCCAGACATGGATGTCTGGCTAGCTTTCGAGGTACAGGATGTACCACCGAAAGCGTTAGCATTTTCGAATAAGGCCGAAGAACACCAAAACGAAGTCAAAAGCTGGATTCAACCACGTCGCGAAATTATCGCTTTTCAGATAATTTTGATGTGGCGGCTGGGAGTTCCAAGAGGGAACAGCCGTTGGTTTCCTCTTGGTCTGGTGTGGGCGAAGCGCCACGACGTTAGTGGCCGCAGGCCATAAAACCTAAAGAATAAAAGAATTACTGAAATAACAGCAAGAAATTGACCATGTCATCACAACCTAAATACCGACATGGCCAAAAAGCTGAATAAACGAATTAACCTTGGGTAAACAACTGATACAACTTATCTTTTAACACCAACCGGTCAAGCTTTGCTTGCTCAATAAACTCATCACTAGTCGGAGTATTGCGTAACTCCAGCTTTCGAATTTCAGAATCTAATTGATGATACCGCTTCGCATCTTCAGCAAACTCAGTATCATTGGCGGTTAACAATGAAATCTTGTCTTGATACTCAGGGAAATCAACTAATAACGCATGGCTTTCACCTAACATACTTCTCTCCTTTTCATGTCAATGTCTAATAATGTTAGACCATATTTACACCTTATCGTCAAACTTACCCTCGTACTTTCAAATACCCAGCACATAAAAACTGCAACAGCTTAACCTCCATAACTGTTAGAATATGCTTATATTCGTACTTGAATGCCGCTATTAACTTAATGAGTAATCAATGAAAAAACTTCTTAATGGCTTAATCATTAGCCTGCTCGTCACTGCATGTTCAGATCCTGCAACACCGGAAAATAATTCAAACTCAGCAACAGCAAGTGAGACTGCCACTAAGCTCAGTCTTAAGCAGCAAGTAGAGTCGATTACTAAAGATTACTTTGTTCTCAGACCTGAAATAGCCACTTACTACGGCGTGAGTGATGCAAGCATCAATGCCAAAGTGATGTCTAAGCTAACCGACTACAGCCCATCTGGTGAAACCCACCGTCGTAAAGGACTAAAATCAATACTGAGTCAACTCAACGACATTGATATAGCAAGCTTAACGCCCTCAGAAACAATCAGCTTAAACGCGATAAAGTCTGAAGTGAAAGGCGCTTTATTACCTGCTCAAGTCGTTAATTATGGCAACGTGTTAGGCGAGTATGGCGTATGGTTTTTGCCCTATGCAGTTAACCACTTATCTGGTTTGCAAATAGAATTCCCCGGTTACATGGAAGACAAATTTGCCGTCACCAATACCGCCGAAGCCGAGGCTTATTTAACTCGCTTAAGCATGTACCCTGCCGCTATGGGCACATTGGTCGATAAACTCAATCACGATGTGGATATGGGCGTCATTCCACCAGACTTTGTTATTGATAACACTCTGCGTGGATTACAAGCCCAAATCAGCGGCCCAGCAAGCAGCCATCCTTTAGTGACCAGCTTCAACGCTAAACTTAACGCAGCAAAAGTGGCCGATAGTGATACATTGGTAAAGTCTGCTACTGAACTGGTCGAGACTAAATACTATGCCGCCACCCGCCAACTGATCAACGCCTTAGAAGCCCTGCGCCCAAAGGCGACTCATGAAGCTGGCATTGGTCGTTTACCTCAAGGGGCGAAGTTATATCAAACGCTTATCCAGCATTTAGGCAATTCGACCAAAACTGCCGATGAAATTCATCAACTCGGTTTAGCTGAAGTGGCCCGGATTACTGCCGAAATGGACGGACTACTCAAAGAAGTCGGTTATGTTGATGGCACCGTCGGCGAGCGCATGCAGGTGTTACTCAACGACCCACAATATCTTTACCCTAATACCCCTGAAGGTAAGCAACAGCTAATGGCCGATATTGATGCCGACTTAGCCTTGGTTGATGCAAAATTACCAGACTGGTTTGGTCGCTTGCCTAATCAAGATGTGGCTATTGAAGTGGTACCAGACAGCCGCGCGGCTTCTACTAGCGGCGCGTTTTATGATGCGCCATCACAAGACGGTTCACGCAAAGGCACTTTCTGGATCAGCTTGTATGACACAGCATCATTGCCATCTTATTCATTACAGACCTTGACCTACCACGAGACTAATCCAGGCCATCATTTACAAACCATTATTGGCTTATCTGATGAATTACCGCTGCTAAGCACAGTGTTTTATTCCAATGCCGCTGGCGAAGGTTGGGCTTTATATGCCGAGCGTTTAGCAGCCGAAATGGGCATTTATGCTAATGATCCTATCGACAACATTGGCCGTTTGCAGTCAGAGCTACATCGTGCGGTTCGCCTGGTGGTTGATACAGGCATGCACGCCAAAGGCTGGAGCCGTGAACAAGCCATTGATTACGCGGTGGTAACTGAAGGGATTCATTTATCTGAAGCCACCGGAGAAATTGAGCGCTATACCGTTTGGCCAGGCCAAGCTCTTGGCTATAAATTAGGTGAGCTGAAAATTATCGAACTACGTACCAAAGCCAAGCAAGTCTTAGGTGATAAGTTTGATATTAAAGTATTCCACGATCGCTTATTAGAAAATGGCGCATTACCATTAGATTTAATGGAGCAAAAAATTAATCAGTGGTTAGCCAGCGAAACAGCAGCGTAATCAACTTTAATTCGAAATACTAAACCTCAACTCAGAATAATATTGTTTGAGCAGGTTACACAATAAAGCCACAGGGCGAATACTCGTGCTGGGGCTTTATTGTCATTTATCGTTTTGCTGCTTGGTTTAACTTAGATCAGTTTTATTTAGCTTGGTTTTGAAACGCGGCTAATTGTTTAGTGTATTTGTTTTGATAAAACGGATGGTCGGTACTTGCTAACGCTTGTTGTTCCGCTTCGATAGCCTGAGTCATTTTACCTGTAGCGGCATAAACGCTGGCTAACTCATGGTAGGCCGAATGTGCTTTAGGGTAGGATTTCAGCGTATCTTGATAAACCCCAATCGCTTGCTGTGGTGCAGCTTTAACTAAACTATTACCTAAGGCTAACAGCGAATCAATTGCTGGCACATCAAAGCCATAAACCTCATCAGACAGTCGCTTATAATAGGCTAGAATCGCTTTAGATCCTTGTTGCGATACTTCTGAATCCGCCTCTAGAACAGTATGAACATCGTTAAATATCTTCTCGATGCCTAATGCCGTCGCCAAGATAGGCTGAGTCATATAATAGCTGCCGTCAAAACGCTTTATTTGATAGTTCAATTTGGCATTGGCATTGGTTTGAATAATATCTTCAAGCCTAGCAAACGAATCCAGCTGCCTTTGCTCAAAGTCGCTATCACTGGTACTCACAAATAGAAATCTTGGTTTGCCTTGCATGTTTTTGAGCATTTTAGGCGCATCATTGAGCACATAAGCAAAGTCTGTTGATAATACCGGGCTGGCAGCAATATAGGCATTAAATAAACTAGGACGATTAATTAAGCTGTATAGCACTAAACCTGCATTGCCAGTAAAGCCGTTAAAAATACGAAAGCCATTGGTGCGATAGCGTTTATCAATTGCAGGCAGTAAATCTTGCTCAAAAAAATCCAATAGCGCTTGATCGCCTTGCTGCTCTATCGCACGCTTTTTTAGTTCCCCCAAGCCTTGATGTCCATCGGGAGCAGTAACAATAATGGTTTCTAACCATGGCCAACCACCGTTATGGCTCATCCAGTCGTGCATACCTGTTAAATACAAATGGCTGCGCGGATGTAAGTCAAATAACACCACATAACGCTTATCCGTTTGCTTAGTATAACTGTCTGGTAAGGTCACCAAAAAATCAGCTTGCTCGCTAAATAGAGCGGACTTCACACTCAAGGTTTCGGTCGTTGGCGGCAACATTTCAGTAGCAAACACCGCACTAGCATGAAAAAAGCTCAGTAATAATGCGCATATAGACAGGCTTTTAGCCCATAAGCTCGGCCATTTTACATAACGTTTTTTCCCTATTGTAAGCATGGTACCTTCCTGGTGAAACGTGACAGTTAAGTTAACCCGAAGCTACCAGACCACATCACACAAGGCAATTTAGCAATATCTAAACTTAGCTCACATCTTGCATTCAAAGTCATCTAACTAGGGTGCAATATCACGAATAGCACTAGCCTTAGTCGTCAATAAAGCTTAGGATCATCATTACGTTAATTTATTGTTTTGGAGTAACAAATCTTATGAGTATTAGAGCTATTATCGTTGATACCGCCGGTACCACTACCGATCTTAACTTTATTCAGGATGTGTTATTTCCTTACTCACGAAAAGCGATGGCTGAATTTCTTGAGCAAAACCAGCATAACGTTGTGGTTGATTACTGCATCAGCGATGTTAAAGATATTGCCTTAGAACCAGACGCGACACTCGAACGAGTCACTGAGATTTTACAGCAATGGATCGATGAAGACCGTAAACTAACACCACTTAAAACCCTACAAGGATTAATCTGGAAACAAGGTTATAACCGCGTAGAGTTTACTGGCCACATTTACCCTGACTTTATCGATAGCATTGAGCGCATTAAAGAAAAAGGCATTCGTATTTACAGCTTCTCTTCTGGGTCTGTCGAAGCGCAAAAACTGTTATTTAGCCATACTGAAGCAGGTGACTTAACCAGCTCTTTCAATGGCCATTTTGATACCCGTACGGGCAATAAGTTAGACAAACAAGCCTACTGCAACATTTGCAATACCATTAGTTTAAAGCCGAAGCAGATTTTATTTGTATCAGACGTAGCAGAAGAGCTTGTTGCTGCAGAAGCTGCCGGCATGACAACTTGCCAAATGATCCGCTTTGCTGACCAACGCCAAGCTAAGTGTAAAAAAATCAGTAGCTTTAGCGAGCTTACCTTCGATTAGCACTGCCTTATCAAATATAAAAAAACGACCTTCTTGGTCGTTTTTTTATGCCTGCAAAGTGCCTGTTAACTGGGAAATGCAGGTGAAATACATTTTTTCACTTCAAAATGATAACCATATTCCGCATTGATATCGGGTGTTATTTCAAGAATTTCATAATCATTAAGCTCAACCACATGTGATTGCGGCAGCTTTTGGCAACGTGATTTTGCATTAGCCTCCAACTGAAACGCAAACAAGGCAATGGCTTTGCGCACACTGGTAAAGTACTGACTGCGTAAATGGTTATAAGGCTGCTTAGCTATTTCATCAATCGCGTCGAGCTCTTGCTCGCGTTCAACTTGTTTCGCTGTTTTGGGTTCAGACTTGGGTGGCTCTTTCTTAGCAGGGTCTGTTTTGACAATGATCGACAAGCCATCATCAGCAAGTATTTCCTCTTCGGTTTCTGCTTCAACTAGTTGCACCACTTGTGGATCATCCAACGCTTTTTCAACCTGACCATAAAGGTCCATCAGCATGGCAAGGTGATACAACACCACTGCAGCAAGAATAACTCGCACCCAAAAAGTTGTACGATGAAAATGCACATGATTAATCAAGCGAAAGTTGGTCACACCAAAGGGACGGAGTATAAAAGACACACCAAACATTAGCGGAAAAATAAGCTGTAGTAATAACAGCACAATACAGCTCATCACCACACTCCATGCCGGAATGTAGAGCAAAATGGCGAAGTTATGGGTGTAATTAAAGCTACTGGCTGCGACGCCAACCACATCGTTAACCACTGAACTTGAACTAGCCAGGGCAAAATTGGCCACTATCGCATAAAACAATAACAACACCGCTTTGCCAGCCAAGCTGTGCCACATACGTTCAAATAAATGCCAGAACTCAATCGACATCGCCATCACGCTGATAATGGCCACCCACGCTACCGAGTCAGTAGCAAACAGTAAGACTATCGCCACCAGATACAATTTTTGCGGCAAACTCAGTTTGGTTTGTAATTCAGTAAATCGACTGCAAAATACCGTCCAGCAAGACGATATCCATAAATTCGATGTTGTTAAAAAAGTCTCTTTTCGCAAGGTAAAAATCCTTATAAGTTCACTGGATATACTCACAGTAATAACCACTGTCCCTTGTTGTTCATCGTCCGGACTGTTAAATTAACAGTTGAAATTTAAACAAGCGTTTAATTTATTAATTCATAACGAGAACCGCCATGAATGACTTTTTAGCTCAACATTCTATCAGCACAGACATTCAAGTAGCATGGGGTGAAATGGATGCACTACAACATGTTAATAATTCGGTGTATTTTAAGTATTTTGAAACCGCTCGTCTCGATTTCTTTAACCAAATTAACCTACTCGACGATCTAAAAACAACGGGTGTCGGCCCAGTATTAAGTGAAACAAATGCCCGCTTTAAGCGCCCAGTAACCTTTCCGGACTCAATTGTTGTAGGGGTAAAGATCAGCGATATCAATGAAGATCGCTTTGTTATGCATTACACTGTGTTCAGTAAAGCACAGCAAGCAGTGACGACTATCGGCTGGGCAAAAGTGGTGATGTTTAACTTTAAAACCGGCAAAAAAGCCAAACTCACGCCAGAATTACTCAGCGCCTTATTGGAACATGAGTAACAGTATGAGTCATAACATCAATAGCCACATCAACAAGCGGCATTACAAGTAATAGGACAACACACTATGAGCAATCAAAACGCAGTAACCGTGCAACACCAAGCTAGCCAACATCGTTTTGTGGTTATCACTCAAGGTGTTGAGGCGGTACTTGAATATCACTTAGATGGTCAAAATATTGATTTTAGTCGCACCTTTGTACCACCTGCTTTACGCGGCCAAGGGATTGCCGAAAAATTGGTTCGTACTGGACTGGCTTGGGCAAAAGCAGAAAAACTTAACATCAACGCCAGTTGCAGTTACGTAGCCAAGTTTTTACGTTAATCGCTTCTTTTGTGTTAGTCCTAAGCTGTGCCAGTTAATACAGCTAATTGTTGACGAGCAAGCTCAGCAAGTGGCTCGCTTTTTTCAGTTTGGTAATTGTAATGCACCATAGTGGTGGTCGCTTCAGCGGTTTTTTTACCGTGCTGCCAACAGCTTTGTAATATATCAAAGCTACTATTGCCTAAACGACTAATGTGCGTTTTAACGATAACTTCTTCGCCATAATACGTTGGCGCGGTAAAGGCGATAGTAAAACCAGCAATGATCATGTTCCACTTGGTTAAATCTTGCCCTGGATTTACGATTTCAAAAATCGGCTCACGAGCCGCTTCAAACCACACTGGGATAACCGTGTTATTAATGTGTCCTAACGCATCGGTTTCACAAAAGCGCGGTTTGAGGGTCATGCTAAATTGAGTATCTGTCACAAAGAATCCTTTATTATTATTTTGAGTCCATTGACGTTTTGCTCGATGAACAAATGTCATTAGCCCATTCTAACGACACATCTCACTAAAGGTCATCAAAAAAGTCTGTATTGCGAAGGAATTTATGGGGGGTATGTTAGGGGAGAAAACAGTAATCATCTTAAAAAATTAAATAAAATTATTTTATCGGTTGGGTATCGTACTCATCTATAATGGCCAAAATCAACTAAACAGACAAAATGTCATCAAATCTCGGCGAAAATCTTGTCACTCCGAAGCCAAACAACTAGAACTTATTTCCATGCTTAGCTTTATCTGCTGCAACTTCAGCCGCTATTTCAGCACGAACTTCCTTGATGTCTTCTAAGGCATCAAACTGATACTCAACAAAAATTTGATAGTATTTACTCTGTAACAAGTAAAGTGACATGAGTAAAAAAACAACGGCTAACAGGTACGCATAAATAAATGTTGCCTGTTCTGCGATTAAAAACACTGTTGGCAAAAATATAATAAATAAAATACAGAAATACCATTGTAAGACTTTTACGGCGAAGAAAGATCCTCTAACAACTGCATAATTGAAGCCACTGAAAACAATTACTGAAGTCGATAAATATAAGAACAGAAGCTTGCTTCCTATATCAACTATACCAAAATAAAACTCTAAAATGAGAAAATTTAAAAGCGACATGGAGATTATCATGAATAGTGTCGCAGCCAAAAAAGCCGCTATGGACTTCATAGGTGGAAATAATCCGACAATATCGTCATCACTTTTCTTTTTAGTTTGTCTTTTCATCAATCAGCTAGCTCTTCATATATACCAATAGCCATTGTTCCAATTGTTCCATTGAATAGGCTACCAGAAACGCTCATTGAAGCTCCAACGGCATCCATTAAATGTAAACGAAATGCATGAGTAATTTGTTTGCCTGTATATTTTTTTTATGTTGCCTTTTCGAGCCATAGATTTTATTAATTTACCTGAAGCACCAGGTAAATTAAGACGGGTAATGACCAAGGACTGATTACACTTTTTGACCAATAAAACAGATCTACAAGTGAGTTTAATCAACGAAGAGCGGTTTTAATATTTAGCGCCTTCTTCAGCAGCTATCTCCGCAAGAACAGATTTATAGTCTTTAACACTATTTAATCGATGTTGAACAAAAATTCGATATTTTTTACTGCCTAAAATAAAAATTGAGCTCATCGCTAAAACTGCTGAAATCAATTTAACAATAAATAATTCCACGGAAAAGTCTTCTATTATCACAATAGGGATCAGTAAAACTAAGAGAGCATATTGGAATAGCTTTAGAACCTTGACGGCAAAAAATGAACCTAGAATAACTTGGTAATTCACCAAGAAAAAAATGATAGATAAAACGGCTAACACGCCTAAAATCGCTTCTGGTGAAGGGTCAAAATAAAAATTCAATGTAACAGATGCCCCGACTCCGAATGATATAGTCATCAGCACAGAAGCAATTAAAAAGGTTATAAATGACAACAAGGGCGGAAATATCCCAACAGCAACATCTTCACTTTGTGGATTGTTGATCATTTACCACTCATCCCTTCAAAAATACCACTAGCCAATACTTTTTGGCTAAATTGATTGTCATAAAACGACTGAGTGCTAGATCTAAAAACAGGCTTTCCATTTACCGTGATAATGTCCATAGTTCCCTCTATGTTGCCTAATTTTAAAATAGAGTATTATACCGCTACTGAAAATACAGGCAATTATCACTAAGTATTACTAAAAAGGACGCTAATGCGTCCTTTGGTATAACAATTGATGGTTAATTACTTGCCATACATGGCATTAATTTCACTGTGATATTTGCTGTAAATCATTTTACGACGTAGCTTTAATGTCGGCGTAATGAGTCCAGATTCCATCGAAAATGCTTCATGTAATAAGGTGAATTTTTTGATTTTTTCAAACCCAGCTAGCTCATGTTGCAACTCGATTAATCGCTGCTCGAAATGAGCCACCACTTGTGAGTGACGTAACAACTCAATTGGGTTTTCAACATGAATACCTTGCGCTTTAGCCCAAGTATTTAATGCTTCAAATGCTGGCACGATTAGGGCTGATACATAATTGCGCGCATCGGCAACAATGGCGACTTGTTCGATAAATGGGCAACAAGCTACCTTACCTTCAACCCGCTGTGGTGCAATGTATTTACCGTTTGAAGTTTTCATTAACTCTTTAATGCGATCGGTAATATACAAGTTACCTTGCTCATCAATCCGCCCTGCATCACCGGTTTTTAACCAACCGTCTTCAAAGGCGTCGGCGGTATCTTGGGGGCGATTGTAATAACCGCGCATCACAGTGTCGCCACGTACTAAGATTTCATCGTCTTTGCCAAGCTTGATTTGCATAGCCTCTAGCGGCTTACCGTTTGAACCTGAAACGCGATTATGTAAAGTATTACAGGTTACCGTGGCACAGGTTTCTGTCATGCCATAACCACACAATATCGGCACATCAATGCTGTGAAAAAAGTTACCTACGTTGGTATCTAACGCTGCGCCGCCGACGGGCATAAACTTTAACCGCCCACCCAACACCTGTTGTAACTTGCTGTAAACTAATTTGTGAGCTAATTTCCACTGGACGCTTAACCATAAACTGCTGGCAGCTCGCCCTTGGCTGACTTCAAACTGTTGCTTGCCCACTCGCATTGCCCATGCAAATAGTGCTTGTCTGGCTTTAGAGGCTTTGCCGACTTTGTCGTGTACTGCGCTGTAAATTTTTTCTAAAAATCGCGGCACTACACACAAAGTATGCGGTTTAACTGCCACTAAGGCTTCTTTAATACGATGCGTGTCATTTAAATACACATTGTGGCCACCACGACACAATACATACATGCTCCAACCACGCTCGAACACATGGCTAAGCGGTAAAAAAGCCAACGACACATCACCCGCTGTAAATGGCAACTCACTGTCATGCTGTTTAATCATCGAGGCAAAATTACGGTAGTCGAGCATAACGCCTTTAGGATTGCCGGTGGTGCCAGAGGTGTAGATAAGTGTAAATAAATCATCTAAATTGCTATCAGCTAATCTGACATTGAGCTCATCAATAATAACAGCGTTAAATTGTGTCGTTAATACCTGATCAAAATACACATGATTGCCAGCATTCAAGGTGACGTTAGCATCAAAAACGACAATATTTTGCACGCAGTCTGCTTGTGCAGCAATAGCACATGCCATGTCATATTGCTGCTGATTATCGGCAAAAATTAATTTTGCTTGGGCATCATTAACAATGAATACAGCTTGATCGATAGTACTAGTGGGGTACACAGGCACCACTATATTACGGGCTTTTAGGGAACCAATATCAGCACAGGTCCACTGCGGACAGTTTTGCGCTAAAATAACCACTTTGTCTTGCACTTGTAAGCCAAACTCAATTAACAACTGTGCGACTGAATCAGTTATCCTATTGAATGCACTCCAAGAGACGGTATGCCAAGGTGCTGGCATATCAAAGCCTTCAAGCGCGATGTTATTACCTAATGATTGACCTTGTTGTTGCAGGAGTCGTACTACGTGGTATTGATCTAATGACATATGACAGTGGCCTTTTAGCTTACAAGTGTTCCGCTTTTTATATTCTACATTAAGCCACAGCAAACAATAAGAGCTTTTGCTCTATTTTTGAGCTAAAGGTCACGTTCAGACTAAAATTAGACCACTTTTTAAGCGACTGTAATACCATTTTTCCACAGTTGGCGCTTACCCCAGGTTAAGGTTGCAATACCAATAACCACCAGCGGCGCATCAACAAGTAACCACATCATCATACTGTCGCCATTTTTGAGAGCTGCAAAGCTCAGTGATACCAAAATAGAATGTACAAATACAATCAGCATGGCAGCGGTCGCTTGATGACTATTACGACTGGCAGAGCCAGCTCCCAGCATAATGGCACATCCCCAAAAAGTACTTAACCCTAAATGAAACACAAATAGCAGTGTCAATTGCGGATCAATAGCCAAACTAACCAATCCAATGACACTGACCATTATCACTAACACGGCAATAAAGCGATATTGACTGCGATAAAAAGCCACTTTCATGCCTGTTAAGCCACTATAACAAGGCAATAAGAACAGGGTTTCAGTCGCGCGCCAACGCTGAATACGGCTCCAATGAACAATGGCACAAGTGATTACCGAAAATTGCGCGAGTAAAAATAATGTTGGTAAATTTAACTCAAAAAACCACGACAACAGCATTAGTCCGAGGGTTATAATAGGCAAGCACAACACCATCAACACCAGCATAGGACCAATGAAAAAGTTCATTGGATGAAAAAAACGCTCAACACGAGTTACCCAAGTAAACCCCTTTATACTGGGTAACCACATCCAGCCCATTTGTACCGCATTGAGATAGACCACACGCGCTTCATTGTTCCAGCGTAACTGCCGACATAAACCGATAACACGATAAGACAGTACCACGGCAATAATCAGCATGACCCAAGGCGGCATAGTGGGCGCTAATTTATCTAAAAATGGCACCGTGATGAATAACACAAATGATAAGTGAAAACTGTTACTGCGCCATAAACAGGCCCATATAAACAGTAAACTCACCACAATAGCGATCAGTAACCTGGGAATAACCTCGACAGCGAAAAATCCAATGCAGGCCAGTATAAGTAGGAGTAAAACCCCCACAGCAATGGTCGCAGCTTGTTGTAGTACGTGGGCCTGGTAACTAGGAACTAGACCGGTCGACTCTGTGGCGGCTAAGCGGTTTAGCTGCCACGCAATCGCGGCAGCTGTAGACACTATGGTCATAGAGAACAGTATACGAGCCCCCTCTATGTCGCCACTGATTAAACAGAGCAAGCCAACCACTAAACCTAATGCACCGGTACCAAGAAAACTAACGCTACCCAAGTCAAATAGCCATATCCGTAACATGCCACGGTAGGGGTTACGCCATGAGCTACTGCCGCCATTAGGCTGCAGCGAACTCATCGATGTAGCTCCATAAATAACTGCTCTAAATTAAGTGATTTTTCACTTTGAACTCCCGCAATAATGTCTGGATAACCTTGGGTATCCACCAGCACATTTTGTCCTGTTTGATTTAGTAATCTATAGCTAGAGGGCAATTGTGTATCGTCGCTTATAGTGAGTAATTTAACCTCTTCACGCAGGGCATCAATTTCTTTAAATAATACCAATTGGCCTTTTTTTATTAAGGCAACATGACTGGCAACGCGTTCCAAATCTGAGGTGATATGCGATGAAAATAACACTGCAGAACCTGAATCGAGCGCGAGATCGAACAAATCGCTCATAAACTGACGCCTGGCGATAGGATCTAGACTGGCAACGGGTTCGTCGAGTAATAATAAAGTTGGCCGATACGCCATAGCCATGATCAATGCTAATGATTGACGCTGACCCACTGATAATTTTTGCACCGCTTGAGAAGCATCTAAATCAAAACGTTTAAGCCAATCTTGCTCTAGTGTCATATCCCAGTTTGGATAGAAGCTACGGTGTAACTCTAATGCTTTATCAATGGTAAAGCCTTCATAACCAAAAGGCTGTTGGGGTACGTAACCAATACGTTCTTTTGCTTGAATAGATAAAGCGGTAGGCGGTTCGCCAAGGGTTGAAATGTCGCCTTGTTCGATGCCCACAATGCCTAATGCACAACGCATTAACGTCGATTTACCCGCACCATTTTGGCCTAATAACCCGACCACCATACCTGGATAGAGCGTTATCGATAAGTCGACCAACACCGCATGACCTGCTGCAGATTTGTGTTTAGCTGCAAAGGTTTTGCTCACATGATTAAAACGTAAAACGGGCTGTTGTTCGGCTTCCATTATCGACTTCCTAGATGATGTCCTTAAAAATTAGCTCAACTGTGGCTATTCTTTATTCCAAAATTGTTCCAACAATACTTGTAACTGGTCATAATCGACCCCTAGCTGCCGTGCCTGCTCAACTAATGCAGTTAATTGTGGTGCCAACAAACTGCTGCCAGAATCATTATTGGCCGCGGTTCTGGCGGCCACGCGTGACGGCTGGCCACGACGGCGCTCAACCCAACCTTGGTCGACAAGTTGCTGCATAGCACGTGATACCGTCATCGGGTTTACCGCTAAATGCTCGGCAAGTTGGCGTACCGAAGGCAAAACATCTTCGGGGTGCAATTGCCCGCCGACAATTAAGCGCACGATTTGATCGTGCAACTGTCGATAGATGGGTTCACCACTGCTGGGGTTGACATTTATTAATTCTAACATTAGCCTTTAACAACTGTATTAATACATTGATACACTCATACACTAAGTGCTAAGGTATCATAATCGTCATGAAATGCAAAAAGGAAACGTTCCGATGATCAACAGGAAGTTTGTCAACACAGTCTTAGCCAAGCGGATTAAGCGTCCAGGCTTATGCCAATCGGTAACGCTTACTCGCAAATGGTTTGCTGTTGCTATTGCTATTTTGCTCGCCAATTATAGCTATGCCGACGCAGCAGAAGTGAATATTGCTGCGCCCGCTAAAACCAGTGCTTGTTACCTAGACGGTTTAGACGAGCAGTTTCAATGTGGCAAAATTAGTGTGTTAGAAAACCCTAAGCTCACTGATGGCAAAAAAATCGACATTCATTTTGCTATTTTACCAGCAATTAAAAACACCCATCCAGGTGAAGCCTTACTCGCAATTGCGGGTGGCCCAGGTCAATCGGCTATCGAAAATGCCGCTGGTTTTAATCGTATGCTGTCAAAGGTACGTCAGCAGCGCGATATTTTACTTATCGATCAGCGTGGCACCGGTCAGTCGAATATTCTCTCTTGCGATGATGACACTACTGCATTACTGAGCATGAATGATGACGATATTGATGTGATTGCGATGACCGAAAAGTGCCTAGCCCAAATTGATGCCGACATTACCCAATACGGCAGCAACTCTGCCTTAAAAGATTTTGAAGCAGTACGTCAATTTTTAGGTTATCAAAAACTGCATTTATATGGCATTTCTTATGGTACACGCATGGCACAACTTTATATGCGCCATTATCCTGAAGCCTTATTAACCGTAACATTAGATGGCGTAGTGCCAATGCAACAAAGTGTTGTCGCCATTGGCAGCTCCATAGAGCGTGGTTTAAATGTATTATGGCGTGACTGTATTAGCACCCCGGCTTGCCAGCAGCAATTTCCTGATTTAGCTGACGAGTTCAACAAAGTCGATCTGCAATTAGCGACAGCACCCATTAGCCAGCAAGTACGCGATCCGCTGACAGATGAACTCAGCGAATTTTTGCTCACCCGTGGCAAGTTTAGCGGCGCTATTAGAATGGCGATGTACATGCCAAACATACGGGCACTAATCCCCCATGCAATTCATCAAGCTGCACAAGGTAATTACCAACCGATATTAGGCATTTACACCTTAACCGCAGATAGCACAGGTATTGCTATCGGCATGCACGCATCCGTTGTGTGTGGCGAAGATATTCACCGAATTACTGAACAAATGCGTAAAGATGCTAAAGAGTCCTATATTAGTGGCAACATGCTAGACGGGCTAGAAAAAACCTGCCAAGCGTGGCCAATGCCCTCTGAGAGTGAGAATTTTAGTGAACCCATCCACAGTGACATTCCAACCCTATTGTTATCTGGCGAGCTAGACCCAGCAACGCCACCTAACTGGGGCGCGTTAGCACAAGAGAAACTCACCCACTCAAAACATTTTATTGCTCCTTACGCTACTCACGGCGTGGCCGGACAAAGCTGTGGTAATGACTTAGTCGCCCAACTAGTTGAACAGGGATCGGTAAAAGACATTAATGGCGAATGCTTACAAAAAGACGTACGTCGCAGTTTTTACCTCAATGCGAATACTGTAGAAGCATTGCCAGTTGCCGATACGCCGTCAGACATAGACACAACAGCGCCAGCGAACACTGCTGCAGATAAGGAATAATCATGATTACTGTTGCAAACTTAACCAAAAGAATTGGCGATGTGCAAGCGTTAGACGATTTAAGCTTTAGCGCTGAAAATGGTCAAATTACCGGTTTACTTGGCCCAAATGGTGCGGGTAAAACCACCTGTTTACGCACCTTGTTTGGCTTACTTAAGCCGGACTCAGGTACTGCTACCGTCAATGATATTGATGTCGCAATTGATCCTATCGGCGCTAAAAAGCAGTTGGGCTTATTCCCCGACCCTTTTGGTTTGTATGAACGCCTTACGCCGCGTGAATACATTAGCTTCTTTGCCGAACTCAGCGGGATGTCGCGTAAGCAAGCCAAACAAGCCACCAGCGATGTAATTGCACAATTAAAGCTGGAAGATATTAGCGATCGTCGTTGCAAAGGCTTTTCTCAAGGCCAGCGGATGAAAACAGCTTTAGCACAAGCCATAGTCCACAAACCAAGTAATATCATTTTGGATGAACCGACTCGCGGACTTGATGTCATGAGCACCCGCTTACTGCGCGACATTTTATTGCAACTCAAAGACCAAGGTCATTGCGTGCTGTTTTCAAGCCACGTGATGCAAGAAGTCGCCGCCTTGTGTGATCGCGTTATCGTGATGGCCAATGGCAAAGTGGTTGCCATTGGTAGCCCTGACGAACTGTGTCAGCAAACAGGTAAAAACTCTCTAGAAGATGCATTTATCGAACTTATCGGTACCGACGAAGGGATTGCAGCATAATGAAAATGATACTCGCAATGGTGCGCAAAGAACTCATCGATGCCGCACGCGACAAACGCTCGGTAATGGCTGGCCTGTATTATGCCATCGGTACACCACTGATTATGTGCGGCATGTTTATGGTGTTAATTGGCCAACTGTCTAGTCCAGAAGATTTAAACATCAACATCCACAATGCCGACAACGCACCAGATTTAGTGCGCTATTTAAGTAATAACGGCATTAACCATGGTGAAGACGAAGATGCCAAAAAAATCATCTTAACTATTAGTGACGATTATGCTGCCAACATGGCTAAAGCTAAACCGGCAGAAGTGTTATTAATTGCAGATAACTCAGATGAAAAGCTACAAAAGTCGATTCGCAGACTTGAACGTCAGCTGCAAACATATAGCGCCGAAATGGGCAGTATTCGCTTAATTGCTCGCGGTATTAATCCACGTATTACCCAACCGCTTAAAATCAATGTTGAAGATCAAGCCACCCCAGACTCAAAAGGCGGCATGATTTTAGGCATTGCCATTTTTACCATGATGTACTCAGTATTTATTTCTGGTATGAATCTCGCCATCGACACCAGTGCGGGTGAGCGCGAACGTAATTCACTGGCGTTATTACTCAGCCATCCAATGAGTACTCGCCAATTGGTCATCGGTAAAATTATTGCCGTAACCTGTTTTGCTTTGCTCGGGCTAATCTTGATATTACTGGTATCAAAAGTGGCTTACCCCTTTGTACCGTGGCAAGAGATTGGCTTTACCATCAACATTAGCCAAGATTTTATGGGCTTAATGTTCTTAGTAGGTATTCCAGTCGCCTTGATGGCCGCAACCTTACAACTGTATGTGTCGTTTATGGCTAAAAGCTTTAAAGAGGCGCAATCATACTTAACCATGGTGTTATTTGTCCCCTTGGCACTTTCTATGGCGGCCAGTTACAACATAGCTCCAGACGTATTGCAGTGGTTACCCGTATCAGGTCAACAGCAAGCTTTAATGGACTTTATTAAAGGCCGTGAAATTCCAATGATGCAGTTAATTATTTCGTCTGTGACCACACTGATCATTGCCATTGCATTAGCTGCGGGCTTAGAAAAGTCACTTAAAAGTGAAAAAGTCGTCTTTGGTTTATAAGAAGATGGTTTAAAACGCCTAGTTTATAACAGTTGATTTATAACGATGTGATTCCAGCCTTACCTATTTGAGGCAAGGCTGGTTGATTTACATAAAAATGAATAACTGAGTTGTATCAAAGATTATCTTAACAAGGAGCACATTATGGACAACGATATTGCGATCATCGCGCTGGTATTTATAGTGATTGTTGGTACCACTGCATCAGAAATGTTTAAACAGTATTTAAAGCATAAGCAGCAAACTGACACGGGCTGTGTTAGCGATCTACAAGCCCAAAACCAAGCATTGATTGAGCGGGTACAAGTGTTAGAAAGGCTAGTCACTGACAGTGACTTTGATTTAAAGCAGCAGTTTAAACAGCTGTAGTGTTTGCGCTAAAATGCCAAATATCGAGTTAACTCATCGGTATTAGGCATATTTAGTCGCCAAACTTTGCCACTCTGACAGTATTACGCCCCGCTTGTTTAGCCAAATAAAGTTGCTCATCAGCATATTGCAGAACATCGCTAAAGTTATATTTTCCTATGTTGGCTAATTTATCGTCAACCACCACCACACCAATACTAACCGTGAGCCATTTTCGGTCATCAATATTATTAGAGATCTGCAATTCCTCGATAGACTCACGAATATCTTCCGCAACTTTCAATATATTTTGATGATGATTATCGGGTAAAATTATGCAGAACTCCTCTCCACCATATCGTGCAGCAAGCGCATCATATTGAGCCATAACCTCAACCAGACAAGTGGCGACGGTAATTAATGCATCATCGCCTTTAAGATGTCCTTGTTGATCATTAAAATACTTAAAATTGTCGACATCAATCATCATCACACTAAAACCAACATTTTCTAGATGCCAGCGTGAAATAATTCGCTTTGAAAATGCTTCAAGACCTCTACGGTTAGTTATACCTGTGAGCGAATCTTGAACCGTTAATGTCTCTAAGTAATTTTGTTGCGCATTAAACTTAAGCAGTAATTGATTAAATGAGTAAGACACATTTTCGATTTCATCAATAAAATGATTTGAAGCCATTTTGCTGATGAAATTATCATCTGATGAATCATTAATACTTTTGTTAAAATGAATAAGCGGCTTAATAAGCAGTCTTGATAATGCCATTAACGAGAGAGAAAAAATCAACCCAATTGACAACAATATTGATATTACCGAGACCCAATCTGCCTTAGGTAACGACACTTTTTTATGGTGTAAAGTCACCTGTACCACTTGGTCATCAAACGTATTACGGATAAGCCAACTGTGCGATGGAGCAATAGTTTCAATTTGCTGTAAACTAAAAAATTCTTGCGTATTTTTTGTTGATGTTTGTACATCCTCAATTGAAAACTTCACCAAAGAAAACCGACTAATATCTTTAATTAACGCTTTATCCACTAAGCGAACCATCGTTAAACTGCCAGCAATTTCACCATAACCAGTCGAGGGTAAAATAGTGGTATTACTAAAGTAAATGATAGCCCCGTCAAAAACGAGATAACCACTGCGGCTAGACACTGTTTGTGATGCAATTTCATCTGCGGTTGGCAAAATGGCAAAAGATTCAGTATTTTGCTGATTAAATAAATGAACGAGTGACGCTCGAGATGATTTTAATGAGTCATCCTGATAATCCCAAATCAACTTATTATTAGTATCAATGACAAAGACAGCATCAATGTTTGCCGCCTCAAACGCATTGTCAGGCAGATTGCTTTGAACAAAATCATCGGTAGGATTACTGATATATTCAACCAACTCATCCCATACGGCATAATCGTAACACAAGGTAGTTAAGCTATTTTTTGACAAGGACAATGCAGAGTGAAGTAAGTTAAATTCTTGTTGCTGCTGATCTAGTACTTCCGATTTTATCCCTGGAAGGTAGAAAAAATAATAAATGCTAAGCAACAACATGGTTATAGTCAGTAATAGTGACGACAATAATACAAGCGAAAAACGTTTTAACGTCATAACGGACTAGCCCTATTGAAGATATATTACCAGTGTAGTACGAAAATGTACCTCAAAGTACTTTTTACAAAGTAATCAAAGCAGGCAGACTTAAATTAATCACAGAAAATGAACTCGGTTCTAAAAAAATTAATGAATAATCGCTATATTTCATTAGCTCTGTATTTTCCTGCAACAACAGCAGACAAATACAGAGCCAGATATATTACTTTGCTTTAGGTCTAAACGGCTTAATCACCGATTCGTCACACACCAAAAATGGACCGTCCATTAAGTCGATGCAATACGGAATTGCAGGGAACACCGCGTCTAAACATTCACGGATAGACTTAGGTTTGCCGGGTAAATTAACAATTAATGAGTCGCCACGTAGCCCTGCTGTTTGGCGGGATAAAATAGCAGTTGGCACAAACTTTAATGACTCGGCGCGCATAAGTTCACCAAAGCCTGGCATCATTCTATCGCATACCGCTTCGGTAGCTTCTGGGGTAACATCGCGTTTGGAAGGACCCGTTCCGCCGGTGGTGACGATTAAACAGCAGTCTTGGTTGTCGGCTAAATCAATTAATGTAGCTTCAATAACGTCACCCTCATCGGGGATTACCTTGTAAACCGGTTCCCATTCCGAGGTTAAATACTCGTTCAATACATCAATAATCGCCTTACCAGACAGATCTTCATATATGCCAGCACTGGCACGATCGCTAACAGTTACGATGCCGATTTTAGCTTTGCTCATGGTTATCTTTCCCTAATGTGGGTAAATCAATCTCAGCTAGAGTTGAGGTTAAATCAATAATGTACTTATAGACCGATAATCTACCAAATAAATGCGAGTTCACAAAATAGCAGATCGATAAACAGATCACCCTTTACACAATGACATCACCTAAGGGGCTATTGATACGCTAGGATGGTCACCTTTGGCTGAATTTGATACCAAAAAAGAGTTATCTATATGCATACAAATCAACCGCACAGCTTTACCCTTATCGAGCAAGTCGTAGTGATCATTATTTTAGGTATTTTGGCGGTTGTCGCTGTGCCGAAGTTTATAAACTTAAAAAGTGATGCGGTAATTGCTAATTTAAATGGCTTACAAGGTGCATTAAAATCAGCTAACATCTTAGGGTCTATTGATTTTTGTTCGTTTTTTATTCGCTGAAGTAAATTTGCGCAATTTTATTTCAGTGAATACTTGTATAACGAGCTATTTCTCCCATTTGTAATAGGTATTTAAAGGTTATTTTGATTACAAACTAGTTTTGTATGAACTTTATACAAAGGTCAACACGCACTAGTGTATTTAAAAGCAGTATTGGCTGGCCAGGAAAAAACCGACCCAGGTTCAGTGACATTGAATGGGGAAACGATTAGTACCACCATAAGTTATATTTCAGTCCCTGCTGAACATATTGCCAAAGCACTTGATGGTTCATTTAGGTGATGACGGATCCAACAGATACGATTACCGCTGATTGGGGATTATTTTTCCGAAAAATAGTACATCTATGAACTTTTACCCAAAGGGTTATACTCCTAACGACAACGGTAACTTGCGCTATAGTGTAAATTAAATTTACTTCTGAACCAACAGCTTACATTATAACCACCAGCGACTGTTAGTATTCCGTGCCCTATTGAACCCAATAAATCCACAAGATTGATACTGTTCGCCACTAGTTTACCCGCTGTATCGATATTGGGTTTATCGCTGCACTTTCGCTTAAAGCTGTACTACCGTTTAAAGCCTTACTCGCGCTTAAAGCTTACTGGCGTTTAAAAGCATCAACGCTTAACACTAACCGTTAAAATACCTTCAGCAGCCATAGTCGCGACTTTTTGCAACTCATCAACGCTTGCCCCTTCCGACGCCTGCATCGACAAACCTTGAAACAAGGCCGTCATCAGGCTAGCCAATACCACAGGTTCACAACGTTCTTGTAATTCGCCGTTGTGCTTAGCTTGCTCAAATCGATCGACCAACTGTTGTTTATGCTTTAATTTACGCGCTAACACGGTTTGTTTAATCGACTCGCTCGCTTCACTACACGACAGTGTGCTGTTAATTAACGCACAACCTTGTGGGTGGCTGCAATCGGTAAACTGGGCGGCGGCACCGAGCAATAATCCGCGGATGACATCGGCAATGTGCTCGTGCTGAAAGGCAATATTAAACAGTGAGTCTGGTCGATTTTCATATAAGTCGATAGCTTTAAAGAACAACTGTTCTTTATTGCCAAATGCGGCATATAGACTTGGCTTTTTAATGCCCATCGCCTCGGTGAGTTCGTTTAAAGAAGTCCCTTCATAACCATTACGCCAAAACACATGAAGCGCTTGCTCCAAAGCGATGTCGATATCAAACCCACGTGGGCGACCAACACAAGCTGCTTTTGTTATTGTCATAAGCCGTACCTCATATATTAACAAACCCTTTATTATCATGGTGTTAAATAAAAATACCAATCCAAGGCGGGCATATTTTATGCGCATTATTAAACCACAAATAGTGTTAGTTGTGTGCAGGTTTATCACAAAACGAGTGATTAATTACCGATTAATGTGTGCCACAACAAACGCTTTATCGTATGCGCTTATTTCATCTTTACACTAAATGAACATCTGGTCAAAATAATTTCATACTCATCGGTACAAAATACGTTGACAGGGTTATTTTAATCTATATATTACCGTTCGGTACAGAACAATTTAATACCAATCGGTATAAAATTGTAGTAACAGACAAAAGTAACGCAACCAGTAGCCCGTTAAACAACGTAAAAGCTATTGATTAGAGGAAAGTAACATGACTATATTTAAATCAATTCAATCCACGTTGTTAGTTAGCCTAACGGCATTGCTACTTGTGGCTTGTGGGCAAGCTCCTGCACAACAACAAGCAGGTGCACCTGCAGCCCCTGAAGTGAGTGTTGCTAACGTCATTCATGAACGTATTACCGAGTGGGACCAGTTTACTGGGCGCTTACAAGCACCAGAAAAAGTCACATTGGTACCGCGCGTGTCGGGTTATATCGAATCAGTAAACTTTAAAGAAGGGGCGTTGGTTAACAAAGGCGATGTGTTGTTTACCATTGACTCAAATGTGTTTACCGCTGAAGTCGAACGTCTTCAAGCTGAGTTAACCAGTGCGCAATCGGCTAATCAATTGGCGAAAAATGACTTTGACCGTGCAAACAAATTGTTTAGTCAACAAGCGGTTTCTGAAGAGTTAATTGATACTCGTCGCAGCAACATGCACCAAACAGCTGCAGCGGTGGCCTCGGTGAAAGCGGCGTTAACCAGTGCCAAGCTAAACCTTGAATACACCCAAGTCACCGCGCCAATTACTGGCCGCGTGTCTTATGCCAATGAAACCGCGGGTAACTATGTCACTGCGGGACAAACTCAGCTGACTAGCCTAGTTTCAATCGAAAACATGTATGCGTACTTTGATATCGACGAGCAAACTTACCTTAAATATGCATCGCTTTCAGGTGAAAACAAACGCCAAGATCCACGCTCGGGTAACAACACGGTATTAATGGCATTGGCCAATGAAACCGAATTTACTTATCAAGGTGTCATCGATTTTGTCGACAACGCTGTCAATCAACAAACCGGTACTATCCGTGTGCGTGCTACGTTTGCTAACCCAGAGAATATGTTAATGCCTGGCTTATTTGCCCGTATTAGCATTGCAGGTAGTGCGTCATATCAAGGTATTTTAATCGACGACAAGGCCATCTTTACTGATCTAAACAACAAGTACGTGTTGGTGGTTAACGATGAAAACACCCTTGAATACCGTAGTATTACTTTAGGTGAAAAAATCCACGGCTTACGTATCGTGACCGCCGGTTTGCAACCAGACGAGAAAATTGTCGTTAACAGCTTACAAAAAGTGCGTCCTAGCGTCACTATCACCCCAAAATTAACCGAAATGGCTGAAAGCAGCCAAATAGAAGCACTGCACCAGGCGCAGTTACTATTAGATAACCAGCCGCTTACAGCACAAATTGCTGATGAAGCAAGTCAAGGCTAAGGAATACTTTCATGTTGTCGCAATTCTTTATTAAAAGACCGATTTTTGCCGCTGTTTTATCGCTATTATTTTTTATCTCTGGCGCGATAGCGGTTTGGCAATTACCGATCACCGAATATCCAGAAGTGGTACCGCCAACAGTAGTGGTAACCGCTAACTACCCTGGCGCAAACCCAAAAGTGATTGCTGAAACAGTCGCATCACCACTAGAGCAAGAAATTAACGGCGTAGAAAACATGTTATACATGTCATCTCAAGCCACCTCTGATGGCCGCATGACCTTAACCGTCACGTTTGCGATTGGTACTGATGTTGATTTAGCCCAAACCCAAGTACAAAGCCGTGTTGAACGCGCTAAACCGCGTTTGCCACAAGAAGTACAACGTTTAGGCATTGTGACCGAAAAATCATCACCCAGTTTGACCATGGTGGTGCATTTAACCTCACCCGATAATCGTTATGACATGCTTTATTTGTCTAACTTCGCGGTGTTAAAAGTTAAAGATGAACTAGCACGAATTAATGGTGTAGGTGCTGTGCGTGTATTTGGCGCTGGCGACTACAGTATGCGAGTGTGGTTAGACCCTAATAAAATGGCTGCTATTGGTTTGTCGCCAAATGATGTTGTTGCCGCTATTCGTGAGCAAAACCAACAAGCTGCCGCGGGTAGCCTAGGAGCTCAACCCAGTGGAGAAAGTGATTTTCAACTACTGATTAACGTAAAGGGTCGTTTAAGTAACGTAGAAGAATTTGAAGACATTATTGTAAAAGTAGGCGATCAGGCTCAAATCACTCGCCTAAAAGATGTTGCTCGTGTTGAATTAGGTGCATCAACGTACGCATTACGTTCAATGTTAGACAATAAAGAAGCTGCGGCATTACCGGTATTCCAGGCGTCGGGCTCAAACGCAATTCAGATTTCTGATGACGTTCGCGCCAAAATGAAAGAGCTGTCTACAAGCTTTCCTGAAGGCCTAACTTACGACATAGTCTATGACCCGACGGTGTTCGTACGCGGTTCAATTGAAGCTGTGGTGCACACCCTGCTTGAAGCCCTATTGTTAGTTGTCTTAGTGGTAGTGTTATTTCTACAGACGTGGCGCGCATCTATTATTCCATTAGTGGCAGTTCCTGTTTCGCTAGTCGGCACGTTTGCCTTTATGCACCTAATGGGCTTCTCGCTTAATGCTTTATCACTGTTTGGGTTAGTGCTGGCGATTGGTATTGTGGTCGACGACGCCATTGTTGTAGTGGAAAATGTTGAGCGTAATATTGAGGAAGGTTTAGCCCCTTTAGCGGCAACGCAAAAAGCCATGAAGGAAGTGACCGGTCCGATTATTGCCACCACATTGGTATTAGCCGCGGTATTTATTCCAACGGCATTTATGTCTGGTTTAACGGGTCAGTTTTATAAACAGTTTGCCTTAACCATTACTATTTCGACCTTTATTTCGGCGATTAACTCGTTAACCTTAAGCCCTGCATTAGCCGCATTGTTGCTTAAGAGTCATCACGATAAGAAAGATTTTTTAACCCGTGGCATGGACAAAATGCTCGGGGGTTGGTTATTTACACCGTTTAACCGCTTCTTTGCAAAATTATCAGACGGTTACGGCTGGATAGTGAAAAAAGTGATTCGTTTTGGTGTGGTTGTGGGCGTGTTGTATATCGGCTTAGTCGGCGTAACTGGCTTACAATTTGCCAGCACGCCAACCGGGTACGTACCAGGCCAAGACAAGCAATACTTGATTGCCTTTGCACAACTGCCCGATGCTGCATCACTTGATCGCACCGAAGCTATCGTGAAAGAAATGTCGCGTATTGCACTCGATCAACCGGGTGTCGCCCATGCTGTAGCCTTCCCTGGCTTAAGCATTAACGGCTTTACCAACAGTACCAATAGCGCGATTTTGTTTACGCCGCTCGATGACTTTGCCGACCGTAAAGATCCATCGTTATCAGCAGGCGCCATTGCCGCAGCATTAAATCAAAAGTTTGCCGCAATTGACGGCGCATTTATTGCCATTTTCCCACCACCACCAGTACAAGGTTTAGGGACGATTGGCGGCTTTAGATTACAAATTCAAGATCGTGGTGATTACGGTTACGAAGAATTGTATAAAGTCACCATGCAAGTGATGCAAAAAGCGTGGGCAACACCTGAGTTAGCGGGTGTATTCTCAAGTTATCAGGTCAGCGTGCCACAACTTGAAGTTGAAGTAGACCGTACCAAAGCCAAGCAGCAATCGGTATCGTTAGACGAATTGTTTGCCACGCTACAAGGCTACATGGGGTCGGTTTATGCTAACGATTTCAACCAATTTGGCCGTACATACCAGGTAAATGTTCAAGCTGACGAACAGTTTAGACAAACACCGGAGCAGATTTCTCAGCTCAAGGTACGTAATAATCAGGGTGAAATGGTACCGATTGGCTCGTTTATTAACGTTGCCAATGTCGCAGGTCCAGATCGCGTTATGCACTATAACGGTTTTACTACTGCGGAGCTTAACGGCGGTGCAGCACCTGGGTTTAGTAGTGGTGAAGCACAAGTTGCGATTGAAAAAATCTTGGCTGAAACACTGCCTAATGGCATGACTTACGAGTGGACTGAAATCACCTACCAACAGATATTGGCAGGTAATGCGGGCGTGTATATTTTCCCATTAATCATTTTATTAGTGTTTATGGTATTAGCCGCGCAGTATGAAAGCCTAAGTTTACCACTGGCAATTATCTTGATTATTCCGATGACGATTCTGTCGGCAATCAGTGGCGTATTAATTTACGGTGGCGATAACAACATCTTTACCCAAATCGGACTGATTGTTCTGGTGGGGCTGGCGACCAAAAACGCCATCTTGATTGTTGAATTTGCTAAAGAGCTGCAAGACAAAGGATTATCACCATTCGATGCCATTCTTGAAGCGGGCCGCTTACGTTTACGCCCCATTCTAATGACGTCTATCGCCTTCATTATGGGTGTAGTGCCGATGGTGTTCTCGAGTGGACCAGGTGCAGAAATGCGTCAAGCCATTGGTGTGGCGGTGTTTGCTGGTATGATTGGAGTGACCATTTTTGGTCTTATCCTAACGCCATTGTTTTACTATGCCCTCGCTAAGCGCGGCAAAAATAAAGTAGCGTTAGCACAACCGTCTATATCCCACGACTAAATACGTTATTGGTTCAATGATAAAAAAAGAGGTCACCTTAAGGGGACCTCTTTTTTATGCTTATGCCTATTCTATACTGCCTACGTAAACGCATAACAAAACCCTATACTGAGCAATACCGTGAATGCATTAGCACTATCTGCTCTAGCGGTTTGATATGCTGTATTGATATTGGAAAGCAAACCGCGTTAACACATTAAGCCAATCATGGCGTTGAACAAAAAAGATGATTAATCGTCTTGTTGTGGCGTATAAAGAACTCGGCTAGCAAGCGATATATTCTGTTGCTGGGTTGGTCTGTTTAAGCGTTTAGCAAACCAAAAACGCGGCTTCCAGTAAATATTATTCAAGCTGGAAATTTTAACCCCTTTCTTAGTCGAGGCGTGCAAAAAACGATCTTGGCCCATATAAATCCCTACATGGCGCGCCGTTCTACCGGTTTTGAAAAAGACCAAATCACCAATAATAAGTTGGTTGCGAGGAACCTCTTTGCCCAAAATCCGCTGCGCATTTACGGTACGAGGTAATTTGTCGCCAACAATATCGAGATAAGCTAAATATACGAAACCAGAGCAATCAATGCCATTTCGGTTTAAACCTCCTAAGCGATACGGAGTACCTTTCCATTGATCATGAAAACTTAGTAGGTTGGACTCGCTCCATATAGGTGCCACGGGCTTAAGCATAGGTGGGATTACTACAGGCTTAGATGCAACAACCACTTTGGGGTTAGACGCACATGCAGACAGCAGTACCACTAAACAACTAAATAATAATCTTTTAGCCAATTCAAAAAACTCCAAACACCGAAAAACACCCGAAATATAAATATGTTTGTCACAATACACAATAAAAATAACTCTAGCAGCGGGTAAATCTAACGAGTCATCATTTGCATACACTGTACTAAAGCTCGTTTAGCCGCCATTTTATCGACTTTAATTTGGCAGCGTAGCATAGTTCCTTGCCAATTTGACCAAAAAACACTCGCTAATGTTAACGCCGGCAAGTCTGCACGAATATGCCCTTGCTGTTGACCTTGCTGGATAAGAGCACTTAATAAGCTCAACCATTGATCATAAAGATGATTCAGGGTTTGGTTCAATACCGGCGATTGACTACTGACCTCAACCATCAAGTTACCCATTAAACAGCCTCGTGGCTCATTACCACTGAATAGTTCATCAATAAGTTGATGGTATCCATTTAACATCGCCGATAAGTTAGCTTTAAAACTCACGCTTGGATCGATAGCAATAGGTTGAATGCGTTGTTGAAAATAATGTTCCGCAACGGCAGCGGCAAAGACCTCTTTACTAGCAAAGTAATGATAAAAAGATCCTTTAGGAATACCCACTTGGTCGAGAATTAATTTAATACCTACTGCGCTATAACCGTGTAACGCAAAAAGCTTTTCGCCTACGGCACATATCGACTGTCTACTTGCTGCACTTTTATTCATTTAACCTCCATTTTTAGAGACAGGATAAACAAGAATAGACCAGTCGGCTAACTTTAGTTATCAATAATCAAAAACAGACACTTTTATCTGCAAACTGTTCTACATAATTAATACACAAACGATTATCCATAAAGATATTGGCTTCATTAAACCTCTGCCATACAAGCCGTCATGGATTAGATTATTGCTATACTCCGAAGGAAGCTGAATCAATCTGACGAATACTATGTGCTATCGATTGTTTCAGTAACAGCGTATTTGCATCGTCATGATGACTATCATCCATAGGCTCATCAACCAAACGTTCACAGCTTGTCTGGGCATCATATTGCTTGATTGGATCCACTTCTTTATCGGTTTGGGCTTGGCATAACACACTGCTACAACCGCTTAGTACCAATACACTCCCCACAACTAACCAATCCGAGTAATATAAACTTGGGGTTGATCCAGCTGTTATCATCAACACTAAATCCTTAAGTTAAACCTCAAATCTAGCTATTTTAGGTATAAAAAAACCAGCCTGAAGGCTGGTTTAAGTATAACGGAATAAATTACTTAGTTACGCGTAACTCGTTGACAACATCTTTTACGTCATCAGTATTTTTAGCAATCGTTACGGCTAAATCACGTTCAGCATCACTCGATACTGTTCCTTTTAATGTGACTACGCTATTTTTTACATCAACGTTAATATCGGTACCCGATACATCTGCTGAGAATAATAATCGTGTTTTCACTACGGTAGCAACTTTTGAATCAGTCAGTGTTTCAGCTAAATCATTTGTGTCTTTATCACTAGCTTGCTTCATTACCGATAGCTTATTGTCTACGTCTTTAACACCTTCTAAGCTTTTGACTAACTCTTCGGCAAGCGCTTTATCAACACTACTATTAACTTTACCCGTTAAGGTCACGTTGCCATCATGTACATCGGTATTAATATCAAATGAATTAAGATTAGTGTTTAACAAAAGTGTGGTTTCAGCTTTACCATCGATCCACGCATCTTTTGCATCATCCTGCCAATCTTGTGCTGCATTTGCACCGAATGCCATTGAACCTAACATAATGCTCATTACTACAGATAATGTGGTCTTTTTCATAAAGATTTCCTCCGCTGTTAATATCAAGGATTATAATGCGCGAACCGCGCCAACATTGACAAGGCACTGTTAAATAAAGGAAAAATACCGTTTACTTATATCTAAACAAACGTTAACAGTAACCTTATCGGACTTTTTTACCGACACTAGGTAAATTTGTCCTCATTACGATTCGCAATGACTTAACGGCTATTGGAATAAAAGGTGACCCCGCCAAAAGGACAATAAAAACCCCATGATAATAATTATTACCATGGGGTTTTTATTGTTAGCAGCAAGCTAAGTACTAACAATTGAGAGACTCTTCATAGTGTCGCAACTCATTTGTAGCCATGCAATACCTTCGGCCAGTTGCCCTGCCACACGCTGATTATTAGTTTTTTTAGCGGCATGCTTTAATTGGGTCAGGACTTGTTGCTCGGTTTCGACTAATACCGCGATCACTTGTTGCAGTGGTTGCTCATGGATTAATAACTCAGCCTTAGCATAGTATTTATATGACGATTGTTGGTAAAAGGTTTTACTTTCTATAGGCCTTACTTGACTGGGTTTCACCACATTCAGTAAGGGAGTTAAACGCGATAGCATACATTTTCTAATATCGCTCATATGGATAAAAACCCGTTTAATGTTGTAATCGTCGGCCTCTAATGTAGCTTGGGCATAAAATTGCTCACCTTCTTGACACAAATCAATAGCCTCATGCAATAGCCACACATCGGACTCAACTTGTTCGTCTCGAGTATATGATTTCAACGTAAATCCTCCTGTATTTAATAATTTTACTGGTACTTTGTTATATGGGTTGTGTAACATATAGGGGTACTGCACATCTAATTAAGCAAAAGCTAAACTGCAATCCCCCATATACATGGGCAAAATTTAATTAACCTAATAATTGTTAACGTTATTATAATTTGCCTAGGTTTGAGTTAATTGACTAACTACACAGAATGATCACCTTTGATTGTTATCGCAACATCGCAGGTAGACATTGGACTTAACACCACAGGGAGTGAATCGGTATGCCGCGTCCAACACTTTTTTACCATTTACATCGTCGCCAAGAAGGCGAAACACGACTCCTTGCCTTACCGAGCAGCCAGCACTTTAATAAGATTGCTAGCTCAGTTGATCAGCCATGGTTAGACCAAATTAAAAGTAACTCTATAGATGTTGCTATCGTTGAGCTGTCTCAATTAAGCCAACAAGAATACGCTGAGCTCGTTGACAGTTCATTAATGTCTGAAATTGAGTTTATCTTCTTAACCGAAGGTAAACCGAGTCCTAACTTAGACCATTTAATGTCAAAAATGGCGGGTTATCATTTCCGTCAACCTTACGATGCCGATATCATCAACGACACCTTAGAAGACTTTGCCCAAGACTTTAAATCGTACTCAACTAAGCTTAAACAGCCATTTTCAAGTGAACTCGACCAATATGGTTTATTGGTTGGCTCATCGCGTGCAATGCACAAGTTATATCGCACAGTTCGTAAAGTTGCCGTAACCGAAAGTAACGTACTCATTGTCGGTGAAAGTGGTGCCGGTAAAGAGCTGGTTGCTAATACTATCCACTTAGCCAGTTACCGAGTCGACAAGCCATTTATCGCCATTAACTGCGGCGCATTGAGCCCTGAACTGGTCGATAGCGAACTGTTTGGCCATGTAAAAGGTGCTTTTACCGGTGCTCATCGTGATCACCGCGGGGTATTCGAGCAAGCAGAAGGTGGTACCTTATTTCTTGATGAGGTCACCGAAATGCCGCTAGAACACCAGGTAAAACTATTACGCGTGCTCGAAAACCATGAATACCGCTCTGTTGGCTCACAACATCTTAAAAAAGCTAATATTCGTATTGTTGCTGCCACTAATCGCAATCCAACTGATGCTATTGATGCTGGACGTTTTCGTGAAGACTTATATTTTCGTTTAGCGCACTTTCCTATCCAGGTGCCACCATTACGTGACAGAGAACAAGACATAAGTGGGCTAGCACAGCATTTTTTAGCGTATCGTAATACTGCTGAAAAACTCACAAAAGCCTTCTCAGATGATGCACTTAACCTTATCCAACAACATAAATGGCCCGGTAATGTCCGCGAATTAAAACACGCGATTGAACGTGCATACATTCTGGCTGAAGACGAAATTTTACCTAGCCATATCACAGTGACACCTCTAGAACCTTCAACGGATCTGTTAACTGACGACGTACAAATACCTGCGGGCATGCGCCTAGATGAACTTGAAAAAGCAGCCATTTATCAGGCGCTTAATCAATCATCTGGCAATAAGAATGAAACAGCAAAACAGTTAGGTATTAGTGTTAAAACCCTTTATAACAAGTTAAGTAAATACGAAGACCAAACCAGTTCAGAAGAGCTATAACATCATCCCAAGTCATTAAATGTGTTTGTTCGCTTCAGGCAGCAATACATTTAGTGACTTGGGTTTGACCTTAATGCACAAATCCTCAGACTCAAATAACTCACCATCAATCACATATTTACACGACGAATCCGTGTTTAAATAAATTGTTTTAGCTTGTAAATGATGAATACCACTCTGTTGTTCCTCTTCACGTACGCCTGTTAAGCCAGCAAATAATAACTCGGTCATGCTCAATAATTGTTGCTGCGAGACTTCACTGGCTTCAATCCAAGTAATATCCAGTAAACCATCGGTAATATTGGGTTCACCATTACCTTGAGCTAATACACTGGTAAACGGTGCAGCATTAGCAACCACTAAACTGGTAGTGTTAATCACTTGAATATCACCACCATCAAGTTGTAATCTCATCGATAATGACTGGTTTTCATCTATCGCTTCCCACAAACCATTAAGGTAGGCAAGTTGCCCTAGTTCATTTTTGCGGTCGCGATCAGCCTTCTCTATCATTTTCTGCTCAAAGCCTAATCCCACCAGCAGCAACATTAGTTGATCATTGCACATGGCGGTGTCAATTCGCTTAGCATGTCCTTGAATCAAAATGTTAAGCGCTTGTGATACTGGAATAAATTTACTGGTTGCGCCAAACAAAGTGTGGCTAAGTGCATTGGTAGTACCCATTGGAATAATACCTAAGTAGATATCACTATCAACAATAACAGAGGCAACCTCATTAACAGTGCCATCGCCACCACAAGCGATAATAATATCTGCGCCCTTACTTTTGGCATGTTCGGCTAGTTGCACGCCAGACTTATCTTTAGCGGTATACAAAACCTCAAGCTGAAAATAATCCGCTAATGTTTGGATAATATGGTCTGCTTCATCATGCCACTTACCACCACCAGACACAGGGTTAACAATCAACCAAGCGCGTTTATGAATATTAATCTGGTTCTGACTATGCATTTTTTCGACCGCTGCTAACTGCCATTTATTTAACCGCGCGGTTTGACGAATACTATTGATGGATTTAAGCACATCACTAAAATCACGGCCTTGTTCACGACAAACTAAATAAGCCGCTAACACCAACACTGAACGTCCCCGACCTAACGCACAGTGCACAACCACATTTTTGCCGCTACTAACTTGGTTATGTAACCAATTAATAGCTTGATTCAGCTGTGCAACGGTAGGCACACTGTGATCCAATACGGGAATATTTAAATAAGCAATGTTCTCGTCAAGCAAAGTCCATTCAAGTGCATCAAACTCGGCAGTAACATCTAAGATAGCATCAATATTTTCATGCTTAAGTCGGTCTATATCGCTCGGAAATAATCGACAAGCGAGATACAACTGCTTATCAATTTTTTGTATTGCGGGGACTTTGTCATTTTTTCTCGCCCAGGTGTTATATAACTGGGAACCCATTAAAAAGGGAATAAAACTCCAACTGATATACCAAGGAATACTGCCATCTTGGCTTTTACGGAAAATACCTGCGCTATTAAACCAATAAGCTGAACTCACTAGCCCTAACGACAATGCAATCCACGCAAAAACAAGCTTAAGTAACACATAAGGAAGCGCCACACATAAGCACAAAGCTAATAACGCACCAACAGTATAATAATATTTAATATGGATACGGGTGAGCATTGTGGTCCTCCTTTTTATAAAAAAAGCAGCACATGCGTGCTGCTTAATACAATACTTTTCACTATAACTATCTAATCATACAGGGCCACTTACTAGAGCATTTCATCTTGATTACGTTAGTAAGTTTAATGGCCCTAAACCGATTAAATAGTTAATCTGATTGGCATAGTATTTAACAGTCAGGATCTTCTGACTTCATGCCTTCTTTCACATCTTCACAAGCATCTTCAACGGCATTACCAGCATCTTGCATCATTTCATCGACTTTCTCGCCAGCATTCTCGGCTTTGTTGTCTGTACATGCTGACAAACCAGCCGTTAAAAACACCATTAAACTTGCCATTGTTAGTAATTTTAATAATTTCATATTCATCTCCTGGATGATGGTTGTAGTCAAATAACGTTATATCGCTAACCTTACCTCTAATTGAGAGATCAGATTAACCACTATGCTCGGGGACCTTTACCTCTAATTGCATTGGCTAGTAATGAAATCACCAGCAGTACAACGAAGATAAAGAAAATAATTTTTGCGATCCCTGCTGCTGCACCAGCAATACCTGTAAAACCAAATAGACCTGCAATAACGGCTATAACTAAAAACATTAATGTCCAGCCCAACATAAAAACCTCCTTGGTGTACGGTTTACAATATGATGCGTGATGAACCAATCCTTTTGGTATAAACCTCATACCTAATTATCTAGAATTAACCATTGACACAACGATGTATGTTTTAACTAATGCCAACACCGTGCCAACATTGAAGATACAGCATAAGGCTTTGATTTTTAATGATTTTAAAATAAAACCAAAAATAGGTTATGGAAAAGCCACAGACTTGTAGGCAATTTTTACCGATTATCCGGTAAGAGTTTCAGATACTAGCGAACCAGCATCGAAATGAGTAAAGAAAAGGAGCAAAACATAAGCTCCGTCAGAATAACACAAGGCATTACACTGTATACGGAAGCTTAAATGATATTAATGTGGTAACAGCAATAAACCCACTCGATATCCACAAACAAGCTTCTAAACCGTATGTTTGATACACAAGACCCGAGAGTACAGTGCCAATAAGCCGTCCCATTGCGTTGGCCATGTAATAAAAGCCCACATCGAGTGACACACCATCATTGTCGGCATAGCTGATAATAAGGTAGCTGTGCAGCGATGAATTAATCGCAAACACTGCACCAAATAACATTAAGCCACCAATTAATGACTGCTGGATATAAAAATCAAAATGTAACGCCAATGCAATCGCGGCAGGGATAAGCAATAAATAACTAGCCCATAAAAAGGCTGAACGCCCTGTTGGAACCTTGCCTTGTGTTTTACCGGTAAAATACGGTGCAAAAGATTGTACTATGCCATAGCCAATCACCCAGCTGGCCATAAAGACACCTACCCACCAATGATCCCATTCAAACGTAACCGCTAAAAATACCGGTAATGCCACCACAAACCACACGTCACGAGCACCAAATAAGAACATCCGCGCAGCCGACAGCAGATTGATCGCTCGGCTTTTAGAAAAGATATCGGTAAATTTAGGTTTATTTTTTGCTTTGCCTAAATCCGCGGTTAAGCTCAATAAGCTGATAGCCCACACACAAGCTAACAAGGCTGCCATCAATAGCACTGCGCCGCGAAAATCTAATAATGTCAGTAGTAAACCACCCAAAAAGAAACCCACCCCTTTTAAGGCGTTTTTGGAGCCAGTAAGAATCGCCACCCACTGATACAACTTGCCTTGTGCATCGCTGGGCACCAGCATTTTAATCGCACTTTTGGCACTCATTTTATTGAGATCTTTGGCGATACCCGATAGGGCTTGCGCAGCCATCACGTAAACGATAGTTAGTATATCGGCAGGCACGGCTAACATAGTCAACGCCACAATTTGCAGCCCAAGACCAATATTCATGGTCTTGTTAAGGCCTAATTTAGCGCCTAACCACCCGCCAATAAGATTAGTCACTACGCCAAAAATCTCATAAAACAAAAACAACATCGCGATATTTAACGGGCTGTAACCCAATTGATGGAAATACAGCACCACCAACATACGCAAAGCGCCATCGGTTAAGGTAAACGCCCAGTAATTACTAGTGATCAGTAAATACTGCTTTATCGATGGTGATAAGGTACGCAATGAATCCAGCCCCATGAAGCTTATTCCTTATCTGCTAAGCCGACTTTGCGCGCGAGTTCTGCGGTACGGTTGGCATAACCCCATTCATTGTCGTACCACACATACAACTTAACCTGGGTGTCATTGACCACCATGGTCGATAACGCATCGATAATGCTTGAGCGCGGATCGGTTTTATAATCAACCGACACTAATGGACGTTCTTCATAGCCCATAATGCCCTTAAGCTCACTATCAGCGGCTTGCTTCAATAACAGGTTTACTTCTTCTACTGTGGTTCCGCGAGCCACTTCAAATACGCAATCGGTGAGCGACGCATTGGCTAACGGCACCCGTATCGCATGACCATTTAACTTACCTTTCAACTCTGGGAATATATGGGTAATCGCGGTAGCGGAACCGGTTGTTGTGGGGATTAAACTGATACCACAGGCACGGGCACGGCGTAAATCAGCGTGTGGGGCATCCAGAATGGTTTGGGTATTAGTGATGTCGTGAATTGTGGTCATTGAGCCATGCTTAATACCTATCTTTTCGTGGATAATTTTAACCACTGGCGCTAAACAGTTGGTGGTACAAGACGCCGCCGTCACAATCGGGTGAATCGCTTTATCATAAAGGCCATCATTTACGCCCATTACAATATTAAGCACGCCATCTTCTTTCACTGGTGCTGTCACCACGACACGCTTAACGCCTTGATCTAAATAGGCTTGCAACAATACCTTGGTTTTGATTTTACCCGACGCTTCAATCACTACATCGCATTGTGACCAATCGGTATCTTGAGTGGCTTTGTTTTGAGTACATGGAATAGCTTTGCCATTAATCACAATGGCATCGCCTTGATGAGTCGCCTCGTGATGCCAGCGCCCATGCACAGAATCAAAGGTCATTAAATGCGCTAAGGTAGCCGCGTCACCAGCAGGATCGTTAATATGTACAATTTCAACGTCGTCCCAATCGTACGCTGCACGCATTGATAAACGTCCCATACGGCCAAAACCGTTAATGCCTATTTTAATTGTCATGATATGTTCCATTAATTTAAAGTAAGTTGAACTAAATTTAAGCACTCAAGCATTATAGAGTTAACGCCAAAACTGAGATGAGTTAACGGCAGAAACTGACTTTATCAGGGCGGTTATTCATACGGTCTAATCGCTCAAGGTATGGCAAAATCAAGGCAATATTATTCTCTGTCGTTTGAGCGATAACGGACTTAACCCATAAAGGTAATGCTGAATTAATACGATAAAAAACCCACTGACCGTGTTTTCTGTCGCTTAGAATATTGGCCTTTTTCAATAAGGCTAAATTACGCGACACTTTAGGTTGGCTCTCTTCATCTAGCGCCGCCATTAACTCACATACACACAACTCACCATGATAATGGGTCAACATTAAGGTTTTTAGGCGAATATCATCGGTTAAGCACTTATAAAACGCGATGGGATCAACATCGGTTAGCGCCTCTTCGGCGAGCGGTTCAACTTCGATTGGTGTTTCCATCGTTGCAGTTGCAGACGCCTTACTTTCCACCAGCAAAAACATTGATAAGCGATTGTTAAGCTCGGTTAAAGTGCTGGAGAAAGGATGGTTACCTTTGCGCGTTTTAGGATCGGGGAAATCCCAGGCGAGTTGCTTACCAGCCCCAGGAAAACGGCGGCATTCGCTATTGGCTTTATCGCAAAGCGTAATCACGTAGTCAAAGGCTTGCCCTGCAAAGGTTTGCACGTTTTTAGACACTAAATGACTGGCGTCGACACCAAACTTCTGGATTGCGTCAATCGCTCTTGGGTCAACTTGCTCCGGCTCAGTACCGGCACTGAATACCTCAAATTGATCGGCGGCTTTGCTCCTTAATAACGCCTCAGCCATTTGTGAACGGGCAGAATTTCCAGTACACAAAAACAATACGCTTTTCTTTTTCATAGATGACGGGCTCAGCTGGGATCTTAAAAACATTGTATATATGAATATTTACATATACAAGATTGCAGCAATAAAAAAGCCTATTCAGGATAATGAATAGGCTTAATATTGGATATTATTATTAAATTTGGTCGTTAATCACTTGTCGTATTTGTTCAAGTGACGTTTCTTTCACTAATGTGCCATTTTCAAAAACAGTCTCAAGTAAACCTTGATCCTCTTCAATCTCTGTAACATCATCAAACAACACTAACTCACCATCAACGCGCTCGATTTTAAGTAAGCCTTTAGCTGATTTTTTCTTAGTATCTGTTTTAGGATCTTTAAATATCGCGACCCGCTCACCGTTTTTAACCACACTGGTTGCTTTAACTGCTGAGCCATGAGTATCACGGGTGACATACTGGTAGCTATACGAACCAATGCCTAAAACCACTTTAGACGCAAAGCCTTTATCCATTAAACGCTGTAATATTTGACGTTGGCGCGGTAATGTAATTGCGTCACCGTAAATAGCACCAATATGCTCATCAAGTAACTTAAAACCTTTGTCTGTGGTAGTGCCACCAAAAATATCCCAAAGGCATTCAATAAGCCCTTTGATTTCAAAATCCATTAAGCTAATGGTTTGCTCTTCTTCAAAAGCAAAATAGTTTCCATTCCAACGGTAAGCTTCATAACCATTGATAATGGCCTCTTTTTCAGCCTCATTTTGAGTATTAAACAGTTCTGCATAGTCAGAGACTGGAGAGACTTTATATCCGGTCAGAATTTTTACCGGATCACCTGAGTCAGGGCGGATAACTAATGTGCCTTCACGGGCCATGATCTCTTGCTTTAACTGAGGTAAATATTCCGTCACCAACGTCCAGAAGTCCCAAGTGTCAGACACCACACTCAATATTCCTTTTGGCGACTGTTCTTTCATCAAATATCTAAAGAACTCAATTTCGCCTTCCATGATCCAAGAACATGTCACCGAATGTTCAGTCGCATCAACAGAACAACCTACAAGCTCAGTATCAACGTTGGCCCCATAATATTTCTCAGCAAACAGTACAGCTGGAATGGTATCTGTACCGACTAAACCAGAAGCCAAATGACCAAAACCACTCATTGCCGCAGCTTGTTTACCAAACATGCCTCTAAAGCTGAAGTCATGCCCCTGAAAAGGCACAAAATCCATTGGTAACCCGGTTTTCGCTGCAAATTCTTTGAACACTTTTAAATAGGCTACTGACGTTGTTGCACTTGTTTGAATGGGCCAATTTTCACAACTCAACACGGTTTCAATCATGTTAGTTAACCACTGAAAACCTTCTTTGGTGTTAACAACAGTGATAGGTGGTACCAAATAAGGAACCAATGTACCTTCTGGTAACGCTTTAATTTTGAGTGGTAAATAACCTAAATCGTGAAGGTCTTCTAGATATTGAACATTAACGGGGTAACCTAACATCGCACTCAGAATGCGTTTATGATTGGCAACGGCAGAGGCTTTATCCACGTTAAAAAATTCAGCCCATTCGTCCTGTAAATAGCTTTTAATGAAGTACTGTAAACCCACAAAAGCAACTTTGTCGTTATTATCTACATTACTCAGCTTGCCACTTCTTGAGGTAAAGTTTGCATATACCTCAGTGACGTCTGGATGATAAGCACGGCTATGAAATTCTTTATAAACATCTTTTTGCATACTTGCAGCGGTAATAGTCATGAGGGTTTCCTTACATCTCGATGATGTGTAACTTTATGCTTTTATTTTGTGTAAACTCTTCTGCGGGTTTAAACGAATCTGTGGTGTAAATCGTATCGATTAACCCTTCAAACACATCTAAGCCTTTTGAGAAAATACCGTGGGTAATAAACAATGAAACTTCAATAGCGCCTTTATCTCTTAGGACCTTAGCAAGTTCAATAAAAGTACGTCCGCCATCACAAATGTCATCTGCAATCAGCACTTTTTTGCCTTGAACGTCACCTAAGATTTCGGTACTGATAATGTCACCACTTTTAAGATCTCGAATTTTCTGAGCTTGAATAACCTCAGGCTCGCCCTTAAATGCTTCAGCAATTTTTATCGTTTTTTTGCTGGCCCCAGCATCAGGAGAAATAAGTGTTAACTCTCCCGTGGCTAGGCGTTGGCATAATGCTTCGTAGCGCATAAGCAATGACAATTGAGGAATATTAATGACTCGGTGTAATAGCGCTGGAGATACGTCACTATGAGCATCCCATATTGTGACTTTAGAAAAATTAAGTTGATTGATAAAGTTTGCCATAACAGAAGCACCTAATGCTTCTCCTTCGACACAGACTCTATCTTGGCGAGCATAAGGGAAATAAGGGATAACGAGTTCAATTGGGATACTGTCATTTGACAGTCTTCTTAGTGCATCGACTGCCACCATTAATTTTACAATTTGAGATGAACTGGTTAAACGAGCAAAAATTTCGATTTTTACTGACGTTAATATCTCTTCTATATTAAAGCGGATATGCTCTTCACCGCCAGAAAAAGTAAAAGTGTCATAGTTAAATACCGTTTTATTTCCTGATACATCGTGACTAAATACATTCATGTTAACTCCCTTTAATATAGTGTCTGTAGGACACTATTGAATATAACAAAGACGCTAATCTTAAGCAAGGTGTTTGTGTCAGTGAGACACTATTTTTGGTGTATAAGGAAAAAGAGTAACAGCTAATTCAACTAACTGATATTAAAAAAATTACTCTTTTTTAATCAAATGGCCAACACGTGAACTCATTGAAATATAGGCAACGACACCTGCATTGAACTCAATGGCGTCTTGTTCAATACCATCTGAAAATATCACTCCGTTTTCAGGCATTTTTGATGCCATAGAAAAACCAGATTGATTTGAAATTTGACCAAAAACGAGTTCGCAACCGGTTTTAATTGAAGGAAATGGCTCCCTAACGGAGTAATAGAGATATGGGCTTGCCCACGGAAAACCGTTTGTAAGCTCATCCTGAATAGGTTGCTTTGCGATACCTCTTGCACCTGCCAGAATACTTTTAAACCAACCCGTAGAACCCAAGCCGGTACTGATGATCACACCGCTTGAACTTTGCTCTTCATGTTGCTCATTAATGGATAATGTATAACGTGCAGATGAATGTGTTTTCGGACCAATAAATATATCGTTTACGGCTAAAAGCGTCTGGCCTAAATTGGTGTTCACTTCTGCCATAGAAATATTGTCAGTGGTGACAGCACCGCTTAAGGTTTGTAAAACAATATCTTTTAGCTCCCCTATCAAAAAAGGTAGCAGTTTACCTTCATACACTGATGGCATGGGGTTAATCGCAATAACGGGTTGTCCATTGAGATACTTCAAAGTATTCGCGACCAAACCATCTTGTCCAATCACTATAACAATGTCGTCTGGTGAAAATAGGTAAGTAGACAATACACTTCGTTCAAGTAATTGTACGCGGCTAATCGTTTTAAGATAATCAACAGCAATATTGATGACCTTAGTGTAAAGATGATTTTCTTCTTCGTAATCGGTAAATGACTCACCTAAATGCTCAATATAAAACTTAGCTTGGCCTAAAGTACAATATTTTTGCTTAAGCTCTTCAAGCCGAGTTTTGCGAGTCACGACCACCATTTTTCGGTTTGAAATCATCCGCGGCTCCCATCTTGTCGATTAGTTAACGCCAATAATAAATCAGGTGAGAGATTTAGATTGCCAATCTTATTGTCCCCTTGAGTCAAGTTTTCGATTGCCTGCGCAATCAATTGCTCTGGCTTCATGCCACTCATACTCATGACTTTAAGCTTTTCAATATCAATATTTTGATAGGCTTGCATCTGCACTTGTATTTTATAGGCTTGCACATCTCCACGCGCTCTTTCGTTTGCAGCATTAATGGTAACTAACTGCTCTAATTGCTTCTCATCTTCTATTTGAGCTTGGATGGTTTCTTGATTAATTTTAAATTGTTGTTGCTTGCGAAGTCGCGCGGCTTCTAACTTCGATGTTTCAAGATCTTGCTGTTTCTTTTGAATCGCTTTTTCTGTCTCTAGCTCAGACTCTTTAACACTCTTTTCTTGCTCAATACTGGCTAGACGTCTTGCATAGATTGCTGAATCGGCTTCTTTCAACAAACTTTCTCTAATTTCCGCCTCTAGTGCCTTGCCTGTTTCTGGCGTTGGTTTGATTGCGGTGAGTGATACATCCGTAATCCCAACCCCTAAACTCGTAATAGCGTCAATACTAGCCAATCCTTGCTTAAGGTCTAACGTCAGCTGTCGAGCGCATGTTAATGCATTTTTTAATGTCATGGATTCAATATGATTACGCAGTAACACTTGTACTGCTCGCTGAACACGTTCGTCTAATTTTTTAGGGTCATCAGAAACATACTGCCCTGTAGGCTCAATAGTAAAATTGAGCATTTTTGCTGCCTCACGTGGTTTTTCAATCCGATAAGTAATTTGTCCCTGAAGACTTAACTCTTGGAAGTCTGCCGTTTGTAGTCTGAAGACAAAAGGAAGTTCCTTACTGTTACTTGGAATAGCTACCAATGATGAGCTTGGCGCATAGTAGAAAAAACTGACTCCTACGCCTTCTTGAATAACATTGCCTTTTTTAAATAGCATCAAGTGTGTAGATGGATCTGCTTTTATATATTTTAAACCAAACATAACAACCTCCTATTAATGTCTCTTTGACACAATTATTATTGTCCCAGGGACATTATTGTGTCAATGTTTATTTTTAATTGACGAAACACTGGCGAATCATTAATGTGTCGTAAAGACATAAAGAGGTTGTGATAAATAGAAATGACTGAAGAATACGATATCAACCAGTTCAAAAACCCATTATTTACCGTAGATAGTGTGCTATTTACCGTAAAAGATGCGGCATTAAAAGTGCTTATGGTAAAGCGTGCTAACCAACCATTTATAGGTTGCTGGGGATTACCTGGCGGGTTTGTTGATATTGATATTGATGATACAACGGATAAAACCGCACTGAGAAAGCTAAAAGAAAAAACCAGTATTGCGCCACCTTACATTGAACAACTACAGGCATTTTCAAGTAGCGATAGAGATCCAAGAGGATTCAGCGTTACCTTGGTTTATTTTGCATTAATTGCTGAACAAGATGTGTCATCGCATATAGACACGGTTGAAGACGTGCAGTGGATTGATGTTAATCAATTAAAAAGCTTATCCATTGCTTTTGACCATCAATACATTATTGAGCAAGCGCAACTGCGCCTTCAACAAAAAGCATTATATTCCATGGTCCCCGTATACTGCTTGCCTGAATATTTTACGATTGGACAACTCAAAACCGTTATTGAAACAATTATCGGTAAATCGATTCAACGTAAGAGCTTAATTCGTCGTATTGAAGCTTCTGAAATGTTTGCAACGATAGATGAAAAAGTTAAATCCGGTGGCCGTTTAGCCCAACTTTATAAAATTAAACCGGATGTAGACATTGTTAACTTTGAGCGGAATTTAAGTGTTTAAGGATAAGACAATGCTTATATACATCGACATGGATGATGTTCTCTGTGATTATACCGCCGCTTTTCATCAAGCTATTAATCTGACACCATCCATTGCATTTCCGCAGTCACAATATGGTTTTTACGCAAATCTAACACCTATAATAGGTGCTGTCGAAAGTGTAAATGCCCTGATCAAATCTGAAAAGTTTGACCCTTATATTCTCACTGCCCCATCGAACAGAAACCCGCTGTCATATACAGAAAAACGAGTATGGATAGAAAAATATTTTGGCATCGCCTTCACTGAAAAGTTAATTATCTGCGCGAATAAAAGTCTTCTAAAAGGGGATATATTGATAGATGATCAATTAAGTGGCAGAGGACAAGATAAGTTTGATGGGCAATTAATACATTTTGGATCGACAGCATACCCAAACTGGAAAAGCATCATGAATACACTCACGCAACACAATTTTAGCTAGGCATAATAACAAATAAGTTAGCTAACAAGACATACCTTACAGTTCTTGCCCATTTAGATAAACAAGTATTGTCTGGCTGTATTATCATTACAAAAAACTCTAATCGACAACAGTCGTTTAGCGTTCAACGATGTTGAAACCCCAAATGAATCTCTACACATAAACGGCATTAATGCTTATCTAGTCAATCCAACGCTAATGACCACAAAACCTGTAAGCGCGTAATTAGAGCGAAGACAAAGTAAGGCTGCAGGCCAGGGCGAGATCGCGAACGTTTTACGAACAGATTCAGTATTTTTTTAAAACTACATTTGTTCAGGACGTTATCACTTCATGTGTGATTGGAAGTGGTTCTGTAATGATACTATTCATTGTGAACAAAAAACGTACATTCATGCGATTACCCTGGACTGCAGGCCTTGCTACTGGACGGCAATATTTAGCACTTTAATGAAATTATAGCGAAGATAATCATAAGTCACTGTTAACAGATGACAATTAACACATACTTGTTGCTTTTAGTGATTTACAAAGTAAAGCGTTAACAAACTCGAGATTATTGAAATATTATCTGTATATTTTTAAATTACGATGCTTACAAATTGACCTATAAATCAAAAACGAGTTTAGCCTGAAGCAAATCACCGCTTTTCTCGGTAATGCTATACCCCAAAGCAGCATAACCCTTAGCTCTCTTCTGATACATTCTGTTAAGCATAGGTAAAGCAGAGTCTAGATAGTCAAACACGACTACTTTATCTTTACCTGCAAACTGCCTTTGTATTCGACCAACATATTGAATAAGCGAACCTTTCCAAGAGATAGGCAATACAAGAAACAAAGTATCTAACTTTGGCAAGTCAAATCCTTCACCAATATACTTTCCTGTTGCCACGATGACTTGAGTGTCATTAATTGTCGCCATTACACTATCTCGCTCTTTAATGCCCATTGCACCACGCAAGAGCGAAAAGCTAATCTTATTTTTTAACAATAAATCACCTAATATCTCAGCATGTTCCCGCCGCTCAGTTAGGATGATAGGATGCCTTTGTTGCGAAACAGCCATTAACACATCAGAAATAATAAGGGCATTTCTCTTATCATCATTCATCAACCAACGATAAACATCTGCTATATGTGGACGACTATCTTCATCTAATAGTTCTGATGGCAATTCTGATTGTAACTTTGTGAGCTTAACTTGTTGAATAAACTTACTCTCTTCATTCGCCACTACATGCCTTATTGGTCCGGCCTGCATAAAGATTATCGGCTGATGACCATCCTGACGATTCGGAGTAGCAGTGATCCCTAAGATATATTTTGCATGAACCTCATTCAGCAACCTTTCGTAGTTGGGTGCTGAAATATGATGGCATTCATCAATGATGACTTGACCATAATCATACAACAACGGTGCGATAGTATTATCTTTGCGGTTAATCAAGCTCTGGTAAGTCGCGATATCAATTTGCCCTGTTGGTTTTCGTTTACCACTGCCTATTGAACCCACATCGCAACCGTCAAGAAATGCCGTTAAACGCTCTTTCCATTGATCCAATAACTGTCGGCTGTGGACTAAAATAAGAGTATTTACTTTGCGTCGATGGATTAGACCAATTGCGGTGATTGTTTTACCAAATGCCGTTGGTGCATGAAGTATACCTGTGTCATGCTTTGTCAATACAGCAACAGCTTTCTTCTGATCAGACCTCAACTCACCATTAAAAGTTAATCCCATCAGGCGCACTCCCAGTTTACGTTTATCATCCAACTCTATTTCAATCATATTGTCTTGGAGTAAACGTAACACCTCATCAAAACAACCTCGAGGCAATGATAAATAGCCATTATCTAATTCTGCTAAGCAAATAAAGCGCGGGATCCCATTGGTAGAAAAACGTAAAGCTTGAGTTTTAAAAAAGACTGGATTTGAGAAGCTAGCAATTCGCTTTAGTTTTGCCAACAAAGGTTGCGGTAATTCAGTAATGTTCACATATATGCGATTTGCTAACACTAATACTAGTTTTTTGGGGCAGCCACTAATCGACTCTGATTTTGTTGAATAATTTAATTCCCAAGGTTTCCTACTTGAATCAGACTTCAACTCAGGTGTGTCTATCACAATCGCGTTTAATTGTTGTTTAGTCACCTTTTTAATAGAGGTCAAATATTGCCCACTGATCAGCATATGGCATTAAGTTTTCATTAATAAATACACTATTAGCTTGCTGACGAGGAGTATATTGCAAAGGAAGTGCAATTAAGTTACCAAACCCTCCAATCGGTAAAAAATCCTGATTAGGAAAAAGTCGGTCATAAGACTCAAATGAAATTCCTGCATGAAACTCCATCGCTTTATCGAGCAATGTAAAACCTAGTTGTCTAGCACCTTTCGCTGATACTGGTGATTCAAAAAACACCCATACATGTGCTCCATTGCCTGAGCGAGATCGCTCCACACTACAAGAGATATTCAGTTCATTACACGCTTTTCTAAAAGCTTGCACTGCGACTTGCCAATCTGACTTATCAAAATCAGCAGCAAGCAACCAACAAGAATTATCCTCTAAAAGTGGGTATAAACCTACAGTCTGTTTACCTGAAAGGTGGCCGTATATGGCGCTTTGGTCTAACAACTTAAATGCTTGATTAACACATTCTGTACATTTTACTTTAGGTTTAAAGCATATGCCTTGTTGCCATTCATTATGGCAACTAACCGAGTAGCCGCCACGTCCTTCCTTACTTTGCCAGCGATTAGCATAAATATCTTTTCGTCCACGAAAAAGTCCCATATAGATATCTATCTTCTGAGCAGTGTTTAAGCGTAACACCGTAAGATTAGAGTTCAGCAAAGCTGAGCGTCTTGCGAGCAAGATTTGTCGCTCACTTTCTAGTTCAGAAAGTCTTTTATCTATAATTTCTAGTTCAGTATTTGAAGACATAACCCTTAGCACCCCAACCCCATTGTGACTTGATTAATTCTGACACAAATATAGCTACAAACCTTATTTTAACTGGAGTACAATTAAAGCACACCCATTACATCTTGTCAGGATATTAACAGTGTCTGTTTCAGCGTTAGTTGCCAATAGATTATCTCGAATGAAACGAGGAGTTCCATTTTCCATAGAGAGTTTTTACTCTCTAGGCACTACGACATCTGTTCAAAAGGCGATGAGCCGATTAACCAAGGAAGGGCAAGTTGCTCGTGTAGCAAAAGGCATTTATTCCCGCCCAAAACCCTTGACCAGTATTCCCTCTATTCAAATTACAGCAAAAGCTGAAGAAGTAGCGAAGACATGGGCGCGGAGTAACAAGTATAAAATAACCCCTCAAGGGCTAGAAGTGGCTTATCGGCTCGGTATGCAAACTCAGGCACCAGTTAAAACCGTATATTGGACAACAGGACCATCTCGTGAGTTTCACGTCGGCAATGAAGTTGTCCAAGTAAAACACACGACTGAAACCAAGTTGCAGTGGATAAACAAACCTGAGGGAGCCTTATTTAGAGGGTTACTTTCCCTTTCGCCTGAACACACCCCAGTATCTACCTTGCTGATGGCTATAAAACGCTTAAATTTACAAGAAAAAGAAGCTGTTAGGGTTATTAGAAAATTGAGTAATAGTCCTGCATTAGTAATATGGAAATCTAAATTAAATCAGCTAGAAAACAGTCTTCAATCATGAGTATTTTTGACCTGTACGCCGATAAATCTAAACATGAAGACCTTGCAAACATGTTTTCATATGCCGCCCAACAACATGAGCATGGTTTAGTCGCTAACTTTTTGGAAAAAGATATCTGGGTTACTGAAATTCTTCGCCTACTATACGACGAAAAGTTACTCGGTGACTGCTCGGTAGCATTTAAAGGTGGAACAGCACTCAGTAAATGCTGGGGCGCTATTGAGCGTTTCTCCGAAGATATTGATTTATCGATTCATTGGGCTGATCTGTCTGGATTGTCAGAAGATGATGAGCTTGCAGCATGGCAAAAGAGCATTCTAAGCAAGAGCCAAAATAAGAAGTTTAGAGATGAACAACAGAAACGTCTTATGCAGTGGAGCAACGACTTAGTTGAAAAGCTGAATCATCGTCTTGCACAGTACAACATAGAAGGACTGTCTGCCGAGCTTGAACCAGACTCACATGGTGAAAAAATTGATATCCATTTTCCACGTGTAACCCACAGCGATAATGACTACCAGCTTGATCATATATTATTGGAATTTGGCGGTAGAAACAGAGGTAAGCCAACTGAAATCATCGATGTTGATTGTTATATGGATAGCATTCCTGATTTCACATCACTAGTATTACCAAAAGCTAGCGTAATGGCATATCAGAGGGATTTTATTCTCTGGGAGAAATTAACGGCATTACACCAATTTTCAACCCAAGAAAAAGCCCCCAACCCAAATAGACTCGCTCGACATTGGTACGATGTCGATTGCCTTCTAAATATGGACTTTGCCGATCCCCTCAATACATCAGAAGCCATGCTAGCCGTTATCGAAATGAAAAAGCACCGATGGGCCAGCCCTGGAGTTGATTACGAAGAGATACTTCAAGGCGAACTAAAACTGATCCCAGAAACTAAAAGATTAGCGGATATTGCACAAGATCATGCCGAGGCCGTAGCTGGCGGTATGTTTTTTTACCACTCCAGATCTATTTGACGCCATAGTTACACGGCTTGAAGCAACACAAAAAAGATTTAATCGACATATCAAGTCATTGTTGTAGGAAGCCCACATAGAATTAAAAGCACAACTAACTCAAGAATTGCTCTTCATACTGGCAAACAATTCCATCCGACTCATCTAGCTCATTTCCCAACTCAGCATTAAGTTCTGCATTACTCAATCCGTTTCAAAGCTAGCTTATGCTCGGCAGAATTAGATATCTTATTTGCCGTCAAAATTTCCCTAATAACGATACACATATCTGAGCTATCTTTGAGAAAAATCGCTTTATCCTCATCTATAACTTCAAAAATATTATCGAACATTGGTCCCTCGCAAGCATTTAAGTCTTGAGTGTCTCGCTTTACTACCTTACCTTCTAAAGAGTCCATCGATTGAAATTAAACAATTATCACAAAAAGATTGTCTTCGTTGAATTCAAATAGTCTTCGTTGCAATTTCATCTTTACACATTACACAGCCAACCCAGCAGCAACACCAGAGCTCCAAGCCCACTGAAAATTAAAGCCCCCTAACCAACCACTTACGTCCATTACCTCACCAATAAAGTACAATCCAGAGACTTTATTAGCTTGCATGGTTTTAGATGATAATTCATTGGTGTCAACGCCGCCTAAAGTGACTTCTGCGGTGCGGTAACCTTCGGTGCCATTCATGGTAATAGACCAGTCGTTTAAGTCGTTAGCGAGTTTTTCTCGCTCGCCGTGGCCGAGTTGGTTTAATGCTTTATCGAGTTGAGACTCTTCAAATAGGGCTTCAACCAAGCGTTTTGGCAACCACTGACTTAGGGTATTGCGTAGGCTTTGTTTTGGATGATGTTTAAGCGCAAATTCAATTTTATCTAACGCGTTTTCACCGGGTAGTAAATTGATAGAAATAGCTTCACCGGGATGCCAGTAATTTGAAATTTGTAACACGGCAGGGCCTGACAAGCCGCGATGAGTAAACAATAAGGCTTCACTAAACTGGGTGCCATCTTGTGCCGTGATAGTGGTTGGCACAGCAATACCTGACAATGGCTCAAAGCGGATTTTTTGATCTGCATGCCAAGTAAAAGGCACTAAGCCAGCGCTGGTCGTTAATACTTTTAAGCCAAATTGCTCAGCAAGCTTATAACCGTAAGGTGTTGCGCCAAGCTTTGGCATTGATAAGCCACCCGTGGCAATGACTAACGACTCACAACTTAAATCACCGCTTGAGGTGCTTAAATGAAAGCCGCTATCAGTTTTGTTAACCGATAAAATCTCAGTGCGAAGTGTTACTTTCGCCCCAGCCCATTCGCACTCGGTCATCAACATGGTAACGATGTCTTTAGCGGAGTCATTACAGAATAGTTGTCCGTGATCGCGTTCATGGTATTCAATACCATGACGCTCAACCAACTCAATAAAATCGCTTGAAGGATAGCGAGCTAATGCAGATTTAACAAAATGCGGATTGCCACAAATAAACTGCTGGGGCTCAACCTTTTGGTTGGTAAAGTTACAACGTCCGCCACCACTGATAAGAATTTTTTTGCCAGCTTGTTTGGCATTGTCCAGCACCAATACATCACGACCTCGATAGCCCGCGGTTGCAGCACACATTAATCCTGCCGCGCCGGCGCCGATAATAATTACGTCATGATGTTTCACGTTTTACTCCACACTTTAAATGGGTTGTTTTGTATTTAATTGATAAAGATTAAATGCAAAAAAGGATGCTATTTTAGCATCCTTTTTGGTATCTACTCACGGTTAACTTAGCCGCTCTGTTGCACTATTTTTTCAGTGTTTCAGATTTTTTCTCACGGCTGAGTAACTCTTTCGCTGCTTCAACCGGTGATTTACCTTGGTATAATACTTGGTAAATTTGCTCGGTAATCGGCATTTCTACCCCTAAACGTTTAGCCAAGGTAAACACTTCTTTGGTATTACGGTAACCTTCGACAACTTGTCCGATTTCTTCTTGGGCGGTGATCACGTCTTTGCCTTGACCTAAAGCCAAGCCAAATCGACGATTACGCGACTGATTATCGGTACAGGTTAATACCAAGTCACCTAAACCTGCCATCCCCATAAAGGTTGATGCATCGGCGCCGATAGCTTCACCTAAACGGCTCAGTTCAACTAAACCACGGGTGATGAGTGCGGTGCGTGCATTTGCACCAAAGCCAATTCCGTCGGACATACCGGCACCAATGGCAATCACGTTTTTAACCGCGCCGCCTAATTGTATGCCGATAAAGTCGTCATTTGCGTATACACGCAAGCGTTTTGGGCTATGAAGCAATTCGACTAAGTCATGGGTAAACTGTGGGCAAGTACCCGCAACTGAAATAGCGGTAGGTAAACCCGCTGCTAACTCTTTAGCAAACGTAGGGCCAGACAACACTGCGAGTGGATAATGTTCACCTAATTGTTCACGGGCAACATCTTGCAATAAACGACCGGTTTCGGGTTCTAGCCCTTTGGTCGCCCACACAATCCGCGCATCTTTACGCAACAATGGTTTGGCTTGTTTGAGTACATCACCAAACACATGACTTGGCACAACGACTAAGATATTTTTGCTTGCCGCGAGTGCTTTGCCTAAATCAGCTTCGATTGCTAAACAATCAGGAAACTGAATACCAGGCAAAAAACGCTCGTTACAGCGACTGTCAGCTAATATTTGCATGCTTTTAGGATCGTGACCCCAAAGCAATGTCTTATGGCCGTTGCTGGCTAAAGAAATAGCAAGGGCGGTGCCATAAGACCCCGCCCCTAATACCGTAATTTCGGTAGCGTTATTCATAAATTATGCAGTTGCTTCTTCAGTTGCAGCAGCCTGACGCTGTTGAACGTACTGAGCAAATAGAGCATCAAAATTCACTGGTGCAAGGTTTAACTGTGGGAAAGTACCACGTCCCACTAAGCTACCGACTAATTCACGTGCATATGGGAATAATACGTTAGGGCAATATGCACCTAAAGAATGGGCAAGTTGTTGTTCAGTTAAGCCAACAATAGAAAAAATACCCGCTTGCTGAACTTCACATAAAAATGCGGTATCTTCGCCATTTTTAGCGGTAACAGTTAACGATAAGATAACTTCAAATGTGTCGTCAGACAGCTTGTTGCTACGAGTATCTAAATCTAACTTTACTTCTGGGTTCCATTCTTTCTGGAAAACAGCTGGGCTGTTTGGCGTTTCAAAAGACAAATCCTTTGTATAAATACGCTGAATGTTGAACTGTGGTGCTTGTGCTTCGTTGTTTGCTACTTCAGCCATAATTTCCTACCTATCAATGTTATTTAGCTTTTCTGTGAAGCTAATTGTGTTGGGCTTACACACTTAATGTATAAAGAATTAATCTAACATTAGTGCTATCCCGTAAAGTTGATCTAGCTCGAAAAATGATAACGAGCAAAATCTTGATAATAAACAATGTTAACGCATTCCCAAACGCGTTAACACTGAATACCATTAAGCAACAATATTAACGCTTGCTTTTAACTACTGGTAAGTTTGCACCTTGCCATTCACCCATGCCACCTTTAAGGTTAAACACGTTTTCAAATCCTTGTTTCGTAAGAAGTTGAGCTGCTTGGCCTGATGTCATACCTGAGTTACATACTAATATAATGGGGCTAGTTTTGAACTTTTCAAGGCTAGAGACTTGATTATTTTTAATTTCTGATAAGGTCACATTAAGCGCATCAACAATATGCCCTTTTTTAAATTCTTCTTTTCCACGTACATCAACCACTTTGGCATCTTGCTTATTCACCATGAGGGTTAGCTCTTGATGACTGACGTTTTTCACTTTTGATGTACCAGACTTAATGACACTAACAACAAGTGCTACAAACAAGCCGACCCACGCTAAACTTAACATAGGGTTCGCTTTAAAAAATTCCATATATTCTTGCATAATTACTGATTTCTCTGACGATGACTAAGATGAGATGGCCCCGAGTATATCGTTTTGCTCGGTAGTTTTCATTAAAGAAACACCGAAAATAAACCCTTTAAGCAGAGTTATTCGTGACTCGCCCCTCGTTATCAGCAGCTTTGGTTATATCTTCAAACCTATATGCCTTTTGTAGGCTATCGATAAGTAGTAATATTCATACAATTAAAATTTTATAACACTTCTATTTTAACTTTTATAAGGTATTTGCATAATGACAAAAAAACGTCCACTCGCATTACTTATCCTTGATGGCTGGGGTCATAGTGAAGACACGCAAGATAACGCGGTTTTTCATGCTAACACCCCTGTTTTAGATAAGCTCAATGCACAATACGCACACAGTCTTATCTCAGGTTCAGGTATTGACGTCGGCTTGCCCGATGGTCAAATGGGTAACTCTGAAGTCGGTCATATCAATATTGGTTCTGGCCGCATTGTGTATCAAGAACTCACTCGTATTAGTAAAGCGATTGCCGACCATGAGTTTGAACAGAACCCAGCGCTTAGTGATGCAGTAGATAAAGCGATTGCCGCTAACGGTGCAGTACACATAATGGGACTATTGTCTGCCGGTGGTGTGCACAGCCATGAAGAACACATTGAAGCAATGTGTCGTATGGCCGTTAAACGCGGTGCAACTAAGGTATATTTACACGCCTTTCTAGATGGCCGAGATACACCGCCACGTAGTGCTAAAAATAGCTTAGTTCACTTTGATGAGCTATTTGCTGAATTAGGTCATGGCCGTACAGCCTCAATTATTGGCCGCTACTTTGCTATGGATCGCGACAATCGTTGGGACCGTGTATCACAAGCCTACGAATTAATTACTGAAGGTAAAGCCAAGTTCACTTATGGTTCTGCGCCTGAAGCGCTTGACACGGCATATACTCGTGACGAAAACGATGAGTTTGTTGCGGCATCGGCGATTGTTGATGCTCAAGGCGAAGCTGTGGAGCTAAATGATAACGATACGCTTATCTTTATGAACTTCCGCGCTGATCGTGCTCGTCAAATTACGCGTACCTTTGTGAATCCTGATTTTGATGGTTTTGTACGTAATAAAACACCAAAAATCAACTTTGTGATGCTGACTGACTATGCAGCAGATATTAATGCTCCGGTAGCCTATCCATCGAGTGATTTAGTTAATACCTTAGGTGAAACCCTGCAAAATCTAAATAAAACTCAGTTGCGCATTTCAGAAACTGAAAAATATGCTCATGTGACTTTCTTTTTCAATGGTGGCAAGGAAGAGCCATTTGAAGGTGAGGATCGCATTTTAATTCAGTCACCAAAAGTAGCAACTTATGATTTGCAACCTGAAATGAGCTCAACAGAATTAACCGATAAATTGGTCGCTGCAATTGAGTCGACAAAGTACGATGTGATCATTTGTAATTATCCAAATGGTGACATGGTAGGCCATAGCGGTAAATTTGAAGCGGCAGTTAAAGCTTGTGAAGCTGTTGATGCTTGTATCGGTCGTGTTGTAGAAGCCTTGGCTAAAGTCGATGGCGAATGCTTAATTACTGCCGATCATGGTAACGCAGAGAAAATGACAGATCCGTCTAACGGGCAAGCATTTACTGCGCATACGAGTAACTTAGTCCCCTTCATTTATGTCGGCCGTGATGCGGTAATAAAAGATGGTGGACGCTTGAGCGATATTGCGCCAACTATGTTAACCTTAATGGGCCAAAGCATCCCCAAAGAAATGAGTGGACGCTGTATCATTGACCTTAAAGAGTAAACATTAACTCGTGATAACTCGTTTATTTGTTAAAGCCAGCATTTGTGCTGGCTTTCTAATCTTTTCATTTACGGCAACTAGTGCTGATTTGTCTTCACGTCAATCGGCTTTGAAGTCTATTCAAGCACAAATCAATCAACAACAAAATTCTCTCAAAGATACTTCCAAGCAACGTGAGAAGCTCATTTCGTTGCTTAAAAGTGATGAGAAAGCGATTGCAAGGGCCGCTCAAAAAGTCAATCAATCACAAACTTCACTCACGACCGTTAATAGCAAACTTCGCGATCTTGATAAGCAACAAGTCGAGCTTGCTGGCCTCAAAAGTAGTCAACAAGAGACGCTGTCAAAACAGTTGTCTAGTGCATACCTGGCCGGGAATCATGACTACACAAAAATGATGCTCAATCAACAAAACCCTGCCACCGTTGAGCGCATGCTGGCTTACTATCAATTTCTAAATAATGCCCGCATTAAAGCGATTAAGCAGCTAAAGCAAACCAGCATAGACTTAGACAAAGTAAAACAACAGCAAGTTACGGCACAGCAAAAGCTTAATGTATTGGTAATAGAACAAAAAAAGCAGGCCCTGCAATTAACTAAAGAGCAAGGTCAACGCCAACAAACATTAACTCAATTGCAACGAACGCTATCAAGTAAAGGGGCAGAGTTAGAGCAATTGCAAATAGAAGAGGCGAGTTTAAAACGCATCGTACAACAAGCTATGGTTGCCGCCAAAGCCAATCCAACGATGGATGGATTAGTCAGCCAGAAAGGCAAATTAAAATGGCCAACGAACGGTAGAATGAGTAACCGTTTTGGTAGCAGCCGCTCAGGTCAAATTGTTTGGAAAGGTGCTGTACTTGCTGCACCTGAAGGACAAAACATCAATGCTGTTGCATCGGGAAAGGTAATTTATGCCGACTGGTTACGAGGTTTTGGTATGGTGCTAGTCATTGATCATGGCAAGGGATATATGAGCCTCTATGGTCATGCTCAAACACTACTAAGACAACCTGGCGATATGGTTAAAACAGGTGAGTCTATTGCGCTTGTAGGTCGCTCTGGTGGACAAAGTGTGCCAGGACTATACTTTGAGATCCGTAATAAAGGTAAAGCTGTCGATCCAGCCTATTATTGTCGTTAAACTTAACTTTAAGGATATGTTATAGATTCTATAATTAATTATCGCGGAGCATAAATACTGGCTAAGACCTTGCCAACTAATAATTTACAAACTAATACCCAGCAAAGTAATGCTGCCCCGCAGCGATATCAACGGTCATAACTGTATCTATTATTGTGCCTATAACTGTATCGATAATTGTGCCAGTATCATTGAACAATATAATTCACCCAACTAAATAAGCTAAATTTGTGCGCAATCAACTATTAATTCTACTCTGCCTCTGTAGCATTATGCCCGCTACGGCTGCCAAAATAGCCATTATCATTGACGATATTGGTTATCGATTAACTGACGAAGCTGCATTGTCATTACCAACAGCTATCACTTTATCGGTATTACCTCACACTCCGTTAGGACAAAAACTGGCGAACGAAGGTTATAAAAAAGGCCATGAGATAATGTTACACCTACCAATGCAAGCCTTAAATGGCAAAGCATTAGGCCCAGGAGGGTTAACTAATGACATGACTGAGGTGCAAATTAAACAACAATTACAAAGAGCATTCTCTAGTATCCCGTTTGCTAAGGGAGCTAATAATCATATGGGCAGTTTACTGACTCAAATGGATGAGCCGATGTTATGGGTAATGCAAAGCTTAAAACAACAGCAGTTGTTTTTTGTTGATAGCTTTACCACTAAATATACCAAAGCCAGCAACAAGGCGATGCAACTCGGAGTTCCATCTCTTAGAAGAAACATATTTTTAGATAATGACATTAGCAAGCATGCACTTGAAAAGCAGTTCCAGCAGATGATTACACAATCGAAACGGCAAGATAAACTGATTGTTATTGCGCATCCTTACCCACAAACTATTCGTTTTTTAAACGCTAATTTAGCCCGCTTAAGTGATAATGGCATCACATTAGTACCAACATCTCAATTATTTGATGATATGGATATCGCTGCAGCCACCCAACTTAATCTATCTGCAACACTGAAATAGATAAGTCCGGTAACGTAGATAAAATCTCAGATTTATTAGCAACAATATCAGCTAGCGTATATTGATCTAGAACCGCCAAGTATGCTGTAACAGCTTGAGCCAAAACCCCTTTTAATTGGCATATAGGTGTAAAACGGCAGTAAGGTGATTCACAGTCAATAGGTGATAACGTGTTTTCTAAATCACGCACTAATTGACCAATTAATACCTTATCTGCGACTTTTGCTAATCTAAAGCCACCACTTTTGCCTCTGACCGTTTGCAAATATCCCATTTTACCCAATTGATGAATAATCTTTGCGACATGGTTTGAAGATAGCTCAAATACACTCGTCACTTCTGCAATTCGAAATAAACTTTCTCGTTCAGGTTGCACCGCAAGATACATTAAAATGCGGATACCAAAATCTGTATATCGGGTTAATTGCATAGTCTAAAATATCCAAGATGAGTAATAAATGCAGGTTAGCATGTTGAAGACTCCAAATCAGTGATCAACCATAAAGCTTGCTCATTTGTCGTACCGCAAGCATCAATACTTGCACTAAACTCAGCACATACATCGGGACGGTCTGGCAGACCAAATATCATACAAAAATTATCATCATTTAATTGAATACAACGCACCCCAGCAGGTTTACCCTTGGGCATGCCTGGTATTACACTGGTAATAGAAGGCGCGATACAGCAGAGCACACAACCCAGACGACAATTCATAGTCCTACCTACTCAGTAAAACAACACTATAGCGTAAAATCTCATCTCTATAACAACATGTTTAATTACATTATTGATCACTACAATAATTGAAACTGCGGCCAACCTAAGGCAAGTTACTGTTGATATATTTTTTTTAATTATTTCATTGTCGTATATTAGCTCACATTTTTAGTTTTTATGCATTAAGCCTACAACAACCATAATGCTGACTCTTCTACACAAATCTGAAGCAAAATGAACTTTGTGACAAATCGATGATCAGATCTGGTAACTCAATCAATTTGCAGATTAATAATGTCTATTTTCAACGCAGAGCAATGGTCATACAATCACTTTAAAAACGGTTCATTTGGTGACTCACGTCGCACTGACCGTGTCATCGAAGTTGCTGCCGACATGGCGCGTTGTAGCGGTAAGTCAATCGCTTTATCATGTCGAGGTAATGAAGCTAAAGTTGAAGGGGCTTATCGATTGATCCGTAATGACAACATTTCTCCAGAAGTGATTAGAGCTTCTGGTTTTCAACATACTGCAGAGCTTGCCCAGCCCTATGCTGAGATATTAGCCATTGATGACACCACTGCGTTGAGTTACAAACACCAAGTAGCACAAGAGCTTGGCAAACTGGGGACGACGACAGATAAATCACGTGGTTGGTGGGTTCATTCAACCCTGCTATTAGACAGCTTCACGACTCAGACTATCGGGCTTATTCATCAAGAATACTGGCTTCGTCCTAATAACCCTGAAGATGCTGACGAAAAAGAAAGTGGTAAGTGGTCAGAAGCGTCCTATTTCTGCCGTCAACGCTTGGGAGACATCATGTCACGGGTCATTTCAGTGTGTGACAGAGAAGCAGATATATTGAGTTATATTCAAGATAAGCAGAAGCATAATGAACGTTTCGTTGTTCGAGCGAAACATTCAAGAGCACTGGTTGAGACAGGACCTAAGTTATTTGAACACCTTGAGTCACAAGCAGAACTGGGTGAATACACTATCGATATCGCCCAGAAAGGGACAAAAAATAGTAAAGGGAAGCCTGTAAACCGCGTAGCCAGAAAAGCCAAGCTAACCATTAAAGTGGCACAGGTTACCTTCAAAGCAAAAGGTGAAACTCAGCCTGTCAATGTGGTGTACGCTCAAGAAAAAACATCAAAAAACGTGACCGAGCCGTTGCGCTGGATGTTATTAACAACAGAGCCAATCGATACGTTAATTCAAGCACTTCATATTATTGATATTTACACCGCAAGATGGCGAATTGAAGATTTTCATAAAGCATGGAAAACGGGTGCAGGAGCTGAGCGCCAAAGAATGACAGAGCCTAAGAATTTAGAAAGAGCGGTTTCAATCTTAGCGTTTATCGGCGTCCGTTTACTGCAACTCAGAGAAGCCATCACCCTCCCTTATTATTTACGTAAAAAAGGGCTGCTTGAGGAGGCCAAAGCAGTGGAGGCTCAACGCTGTGACACGGTGCTCGAAGAAGATGAATGGAAGGTGCTAATGCGGTTTAATAAGCCTAGAGGGCATAAAGATAAAGGAGCGCCGAGTCTGAAGTGGGCGTATCAATCAATCGCAAAGCTGGGTGGTTTCACCGATACCAAACGAACAGGGATCGCAAGCTGGACGGCGGTTTGGGAAGGTTGGAGTACATTACAGTCTCATGTTGTAGGCTACCGAGTCGCGAAAGAAATGATTGCTGATGGCGAGAGCTTATGAGATCTGATCAAGAGACAGACCATAATGGTATGGTATACCCTCTTATTGAATAAGGAAATTATCCATGAAACGTCCTGTAATTCTAGACTGTGATCCCGGTCATGATGATGCTATCTCACTTATTTTAGCACTCAGCTCAGTAAAACTTGATGTACTCGCTGTGACGACCAGTGCAGGTAACCAAACACCAGACAAGACCTTAAACAATGCATTACGCGTACTTACGTTATTGGGTAGGCATGACATACCGGTTGCAAGTGGCGCTCCTAAACCACTAGCCCGCGAGCTTATCATTGCTGACAATGTACATGGGGAAAGCGGTCTTGATGGGCCTAAATTACCAGATCCCGCCTTTGCTCCTGTAGCACAAACGGCAATTGAGTTAATAGCCGATAAAGTGCGTAACAGCAAACAACCCGTCACTCTTGTTCCCACAGGACCGCTAACTAACATAGCGCTTTTTCTAGCCGCTCATCCTGAATTACATAGCAACATCGATAGTATCGTACTAATGGGAGGCGCTGCAGGTGTGGGCAATTGGACACCGGCTGCTGAATTCAACATATTTGTCGACCCAGAAGCAGCTGATATGGTGTTCAAATCAGGTTTGCCAATTGTAATGTGTGGGCTAGATGTGACACATGAAGCCCAGATTATGGATGAGGATATTGAGCGAATTCGAAAGATTGATAATCCGGTTGCACAATGTGTTGCAGAACTTCTCGATTTCTTCATGATTTACCATCGCGACCCTAAGTGGGGTTTTACCGGTGCACCATTGCACGATCCATGTACCATCGCATGGTTACTTAACCCGTCACTATTTACTGCAGTAGATTGCTGGGTTGGTATTGAAACTAAAGGACAGTATACACAAGGCATGACAGTGGTTGATCGCTATCAATTAACCAATAATCCACATAATGCCAAAGTACTATTCAATATTAACCGAACGGGTTTTGTCGACTTTATCGTAGAGCGTTTAAACGATTATTAACGAACTCATGCCATGCAGATTTAATTTGTCGGCATGGCTAACTAAGGATAAACATGAGTACATTACTAGTTGTCGGCAGTGCCAATGCCGATCATGTTCTAACATTCGACGAATTACCACAAGCAGGACAGACCTTAATCAGTCAGCAATATAGATTAGAACTTGGAGGAAAAGGAGCCAATCAAGCCGTGGCTGCTGTTAGGTTAAAAAATACTATGCAACAAGTATATTTTATCAGTGCTCTAGGTGATGACAGTAATGCAGCAACAATGCGTACAAATTGGACCGCTGATGGAATCGATTTGAGTGGCTGTTATCAAATTGCTAAGAAGAGTACTGGCACTGCGGTAATATTTGTTAATCAATATGGCGAGAACAGTATTGGAGTTGTACCAGGCGCCAATGCTTATTTATCTGCACACCATATTCAGCAGCAACACGCATTATTTGCTCAAGCTAATTACTTACTAATCCAACTAGAAACTTCGTTAGAGAGTGTTCATCAAGCATTAATACTCGCCAAGCAAAATCATTGCACTACGATTCTTAATCCTGCTCCAGCGACAAAACTAAATAACGATTTGTTAAATTTAATCGATATTATTACCCCTAACGAGACAGAGGCCTTAGCTTTAACTGGAATAGAAGTTATCGATCAACAAAGTGCGCAACAAGCCGCACAAAGTCTTCATAGCAGAGGAGTTAATATCGTTATTATCACCCTAGGCAGTAAAGGTGCCTATATCAGTGAAAAAGGCCAAGGAAGTATCATACCGACCCCGACGGTTAATGCTATAGATACCGTAGCAGCTGGCGACACTTTTAACGGTGCACTCATGGTGGCGTTAGATGAAGGAAAAACCTTAATTGAAGCTGTTGAATTTGCTAATTTGGCATCTTCAATAGCCGTAACGCGTAACGGAGCACAAAGTAGTATTCCTTACAGAAAAGAACTGACTTAATGACCCGCAATGAAACAGAAGTGAAGAGTTAACTATCTAGACAAATAAAATACAAAGACTGTTATATAGAGATAAGCTTGTTTAGCCGCATAAATTGTGGCTTTGATGGCAAAATCTCTACTCATTACACAATACTTGCTCAACGATAACGCAAATGCTGGTGTAAACTCAGCAATAATAGATAATACCGCTAAGGTCTTGACGCATTTGACCAAATTGCAGACACAAAAAAGCCTCGTCTAAGACGAGGCTTCTATGTAATTGGCGGAGCGGACGGGACTCGAACCCGCGACCCCCGGCGTGACAGGCCGGTATTCTAACCAACTGAACTACCGCTCCTTTAGCAAATTGCTTACGCACGATGCTAAATCTTTTTAAGTCGCTGATATGTCACTATCAGTAGACTTTCTCTTTCGTAAAAGAGAAATTAGGCGCCTGGAAATGACCTACTCTCGCATGGGGAGACCCCACACTACCATCGGCGATACTGTGTTTCACTTCTGAGTTCGGAATGGGATCAGGTGGTGCCACAGCTCTATGGTTTCCAGACAAATTTGCATATCTAACACGCTAATTCTTCATTAGGCATTAAATAATAATTCGGAAAGCTGATTGCTTCTATCTTACTTTGAGTCTCTTCACACCGTTTAAGCGCTTCATTCTAACACTAAGGTCAGTAAAACCCATCTGGGTTGTATGGTTAAGCCTCACGGGTCATTAGTACAAGTTAGCTCAACGCCTCACAACGCTTACACACCTTGCCTATCAACGTAGTAGTCTCCTACGGCCCTTTAGAGAGCTTAAAGCTCTAGGGATGACTCATCTTGGGGCTCGCTTCCCGCTTAGATGCTTTCAGCGGTTATCGATTCCGAACGTAGCTACCGGGCAATGCCATTGGCATGACAACCCGAACACCAGCGGTTCGTCCACTCCGGTCCTCTCGTACTAGGAGCAGCTCCCCTCAATCATCCAACGCCCACGGCAGATAGGGACCGAACTGTCTCACGACGTTCTGAACCCAGCTCGCGTACCACTTTAAATGGCGAACAGCCATACCCTTGGGACCGACTTCAGCCCCAGGATGTGATGAGCCGACATCGAGGTGCCAAACACCGCCGTCGATATGAACTCTTGGGCGGTATCAGCCTGTTATCCCCGGAGTACCTTTTATCCGTTGAGCGATGGCCCTTCCATTCAGAACCACCGGATCACTATGACCTACTTTCGTACCTGCTCGACGTGTATGTCTCGCAGTTAAGCTGGCTTATGCCATTGCACTAACCGTACGATGTCCGACCGTACTTAGCCAACCTTCGTGCTCCTCCGTTACTCTTTGGGAGGAGACCGCCCCAGTCAAACTACCCACCAGGCACTGTCCTCAACCCCGATAAGGGGCCAGAGTTAGAACATCAAAACTACAAGGGTGGTATTTCAAGATTGACTCCACTCAGACTAGCGTCCAAGCTTCAAAGTCTCCCACCTATCCTACACATGTAGGTTCAATGTTCAGTGCCAAGCTATAGTAAAGGTTCACGGGGTCTTTCCGTCTAGCCGCGGGTATACGGCATCTTCACCGCAATTTCAACTTCACTGAGTCTCGGCTGGAGACAGCGTGGCCATCATTACGCCATTCGTGCAGGTCGGAACTTACCCGACAAGGAATTTCGCTACCTTAGGACCGTTATAGTTACGGCCGCCGTTTACCGGGGCTTCGATCATGAGCTTCTCCGAAGATAACCCAATCAATTAACCTTCCGGCACCGGGCAGGCGTCACACCGTATACGTCATCTTGCGATTTTGCACAGTGCTGTGTTTTTGATAAACAGTTGCAGCCACCTGGTATCTGCGACTGCCGTCAGCTTAGGGAGCAAGTCCCATCACCAACAGCAGCGTACCTTCTCCCGAAGTTACGGTACCATTTTGCCTAGTTCCTTCAGCCGAGTTCTCTCAAGCGCCTTGGTATTCTCTACCCGACCACCTGTGTCGGTTTGGGGTACGATTCCTACTAACCTGAAGCTTAGAAGATTTTCCTGGAAGCATGGCATCAACTACTTCATCACCTTAGTGACTCGTCATCAGCTCTCAGCCTGTACATTAAAGTACGATTTCCCGGATTTGCCTAAGAAATCAACCTACCACCTTAAACGCGGACTACCAACGCCGCGCTAGCCTAGCCTTCTCCGTCTCTCCATCGCAGTTAGCAGAAGTACAGAAATATTAATCTGTTTCCCATCGACTACGCCTTTCGGCCTCGCCTTAGGAGTCGACTCACCCTGCCCCGATTAACGTTGGACAGGAACCCTTGGTCTTTCGGCGAGGGAGTTTTTCACTCCCTTTATCGTTACTCATGTCAGCATTCGCACTTCTGATACCTCCAGCGTGGGTTACCCCTTCACCTTCAACGGCTTACAGAACGCTCCTCTACCGCGCACTTCTAATGAAATGCACCCGTAGCTTCGGTGACTAGCTTAGCCCCGTTAAATCTTCCGCGCAGGCCGACTCGACTAGTGAGCTATTACGCTTTCTTTAAATGATGGCTGCTTCTAAGCCAACATCCTAGCTGTCTAAGCCTTCCCACATCGTTTCCCACTTAGCTAGTACTTTGGGACCTTAGCTGACGGTCTGGGTTGTTTCCCTTTTGACAACGGACGTTAGCACCCGCTGTCTGTCTCCCGAGTAGTACTCATTGGTATTCGGAGTTTGCAAAGGGTTGGTAAGTCGGGATGACCCCCTAGCCTTAACAGTGCTCTACCCCCAATGGTATTCGCTCGAGGCGCTACCTAAATAGCTTTCGAGGAGAACCAGATATCTCCGAGTTTGATTGGCCTTTCACCCCCAGCCACAAGTCATCCGCTCATTTTTCAACATAAGTCGGTTCGGTCCTCCAGTTGATGTTACTCAACCTTCAACCTGCCCATGGCTAGATCACTCGGTTTCGGGTCTACACCTTGCAACTAAACGCGCAGTTAACACTCGGTTTCCCTACGGCTCCGCTATTCGCTTAACCTCGCTACAAAATGTAAGTCGCTGACCCATTATACAAAAGGTACGCAGTCACGGTCTCAAGAACCGCTCCCACTGCTTGTACGTATACGGTTTCAGGTTCTATTTCACTCCCCTCACAGGGGTTCTTTTCGCCTTTCCCTCACGGTACTGGTTCACTATCGGTCAGTCAGGAGTATTTAGCCTTGGAGGATGGTCCCCCCATATTCAAACAGGATGTCACGTGTCCCGCCTTACTCGTTTTCATCTATGGTTAGTTTTCATGTACGGGGCTATCACCCTGTGCCGCTGTGCTTTCCAACACATTCCACTAACACCCCATAGACTTAAGGGCTAATCCCCGTTCGCTCGCCGCTACTAGGGGAATCTCGGTTGATTTCTTTTCCTCCGGGTACTTAGATGTTTCAGTTCCCCGGGTTTGCCTCATAACGCTATGTATTCACGTTATGATGACCACTTATGTGGCCGGGTTTCCCCATTCGGATATCGTTAGCTCAAATGCTTATTACTAGCTCGCCAACGCTTTTCGCAAGTTATTACGTCCTTCATCGCCTCTGACTGCCAAGGCATCCACCGTATACGCTTGGTCACTTAACCATACAACCCAAATGAGTTTCACACTCTTGAATTAACAAGAGAAGAACTCTGGGTCATATCATGACCAGCTGGTTTTTACTTGTCTCACTCCCGACCAGGAAGTGGACTCGCCTTAGTCTTTTAGAATATTCAAGACACTTAAACAGTGTATTGAGAACTCAAGTGTTAATGCTTTCGCATTAACGTTTTTCGCACTAACATAATCACACAAACGACAACGAATCATCATCCATGCGCCTTTAGTTAGTACTATCAGCTTTCCAAATTGTTAAAGAACAATGCTAACCGGCTCGCGGCGCATTTCACTCTACTTCCGAAGAAGTTAACAAGTAATCTGTGTGAACACTCACATGCATCGCTGCACTTTAGGTATTGAGTTAGTCGTATAGGTAAGGAGGTGATCCAGCCCCAGGTTCCCCTAGGGCTACCTTGTTACGACTTCACCCCAGTCATGAACCACAAAGTGGTGAGCGTTCTCCCGAAGGTTAAACTACCCACTTCTTTTGCAGCCCACTCCCATGGTGTGACGGGCGGTGTGTACAAGGCCCGGGAACGTATTCACCGTGGCATTCTGATCCACGATTACTAGCGATTCCGACTTCACGGAGTCGAGTTGCAGACTCCGATCCGGACTACGACGTACTTTGTGAGATTAGCTCCACCTCGCGGCTTTGCAACCCTCTGTATACGCCATTGTAGCACGTGTGTAGCCCTACTCGTAAGGGCCATGATGACTTGACGTCGTCCCCACCTTCCTCCGGTTTATCACCGGCAGTCTCCCTAGAGTTCCCACCATTACGTGCTGGCAAATAAGGATAGGGGTTGCGCTCGTTGCGGGACTTAACCCAACATTTCACAACACGAGCTGACGACAGCCATGCAGCACCTGTCTCACAGTTCCCGAAGGCACAAGTCCATCTCTGGTCTCTTCTGTGGATGTCAAGAGTAGGTAAGGTTCTTCGCGTTGCATCGAATTAAACCACATGCTCCACCGCTTGTGCGGGCCCCCGTCAATTCATTTGAGTTTTAACCTTGCGGCCGTACTCCCCAGGCGGTCTACTTAATGCGTTAGCTTGGGAGCCCAGTGACTAAGTCACCAAACTCCGAGTAGACATCGTTTACGGCGTGGACTACCAGGGTATCTAATCCTGTTTGCTCCCCACGCTTTCGTGCATGAGCGTCAGTCTTTGTCCAGGGGGCCGCCTTCGCCACCGGTATTCCTCCAGATATCTACGCATTTCACCGCTACACCTGGAATTCTACCCCCCTCTACAAGACTCTAGTTCGCCAGTTCCAAATGCAATTCCCAGGTTGAGCCCGGGGATTTCACATCTGGCTTAACAAACCGCCTGCGCACGCTTTACGCCCAGTAATTCCGATTAACGCTCGGACCCTCCGTATTACCGCGGCTGCTGGCACGGAGTTAGCCGGTCCTTCTTCTGTAGGTAACGTCACAGCAATGTGCTATTAACACATCACCTTTCCTCCCTACTGAAAGTGCTTTACAACCCGAAGGCCTTCTTCACACACGCGGCATGGCTGCATCAGGGTTTCCCCCATTGTGCAATATTCCCCACTGCTGCCTCCCGTAGGAGTCTGGGCCGTGTCTCAGTCCCAGTGTGGCTGATCATCCTCTCAGAACAGCTAGGGATCGTCGCCTTGGTGAGCCATTACCTCACCAACTAGCTAATCCCACCTAGGTTCATCCAATCGCGGAAGGCCCGAAGGTCCCCTCCTTTCCCCCGTAGGGCGTATGCGGTATTAGCAGTCGTTTCCAACTGTTATCCCCCTCGACTGGGCAGATCCCTAGGCATTACTCACCCGTCCGCCGCTCGTCACCTCAGAAGCAAGCTCCCTTGTGTTACCGCTCGACTTGCATGTGTTAGGCCTGCCGCCAGCGTTCAATCTGAGCCATGATCAAACTCTTCAATTAAAGTTCTTTTGACACATCCCCTTAAGAATGTATCGGCTCAATGAATTCTGATTTTGTTTTCTAAATCCCGAAGAACCTAGATAACGTTTGTACATATTACTATGAACACTCATCGTTGCATTGAGTTTAAATTTTTTGATTGCCAACATTCCGAAGAACAGAAGACAATTTCGAATAACTCAATACCTGTGAATGTCCACACAGATTTCTTGTTTAGATTGTTAAAGAACGTGATGTCGATTTTTCAGACATCGCCATAAGACGCTAGGTCGTTGGCTTGGGGTGCGTATTCTACGCTTTCCCGTGTCGGCGTCAAGTGTTTTTTCAAACTTTCTTTTCGCCTTGAATTCAGTGTTATTAACCACTTAACTCAACCCAACTCGGTGACCGCTTTCGCTGTCTGCCGTGTCAGTGGATGCGCATTATAGGCAACACAAGATTTTGTGCAAGCATAAAAACACTGAATATTGCAAAAACATGACTAACAGGTGCTTTTTCAATCGAAAAGAACAAAAAAGGGACTGTTAGTCCCTTTTATGCCTATTTGCCTCAGTTCTAATCGCCGAAGAATCTAGTTTCCTGTTTGATTTCTATTGGACTACCTTCTATTACTGCAGTAATTTTAATGTCAATTTTAGTAATACTTCTCTTTAACTCGATAGGATCGACAGCAATACTAATTGGCAAGGTTATAACTTCACCTGATTCTATTGATACGTGCTGTGGGCCAATCCATTGAGCATTAGGCAAACCTTCAACACTTAACTCATACTCTTGTGGTTGTTCTGTTTTATTAAGAATTTTAATCGTAAAGGTATTCTCGGTGTTGCCTTGGTTGTTTTGGCGATAAAGAGAGTTTCGATCACGAATAACGTCCATACGCACAGGCGCAATGGTTGCGCTGGCATAGATGAAGATTAATATCATGACGGTTAGTACCACACCGTAACCCACTAGCTTAGGTCTTAACACTTTCTCTTCAATACCATCCAGTTTGTTTTCGGTGGTGTAACTGATCAACCCTTTGTCGTATCCCATTCGTTCCATCGTGTTATCGCATGCATCGATACAAGCACCACAGTTAATACATTCGTATTGCAGACCATTACGTATATCAATCCCTGTTGGACAAACTTGTACACATAAATCGCAATCGATGCAGTCACCTAAGCCCATCTCTTTTGGATCTTGTTTGCGAGTACGAGGACCACGTGTTTCTCCACGCTGGGTGTCGTAACCGACTATATAGGTATTTTTATCAAACATGGCGGCTTGGAAACGGGCATAAGGACACATGTGAATACACATAATCTCCCGCATCCATCCAGCATTACCGTATGTTGCAATGGTAAAGAAAACCACCCAAAAATATATTCCACCTCCAGCATTGAGAGTAAAAACATCGATGTAGAGTTCGCGGCTTGGTATAAAGTACGACACAAATGTAGTTGCTGTTAGTAATGAAACCAGTAACCAAGATGTGTGTTTAGCTGTTTTACGCCATAGCTTATTAACACTCCATGGCATTTGATCTAGTTTTATACGTTTATTACGTGCGCCTTCAAACTTTTCTTCAAACCAGATAAAGATAAAGGTCCACACAGTTTGTGGGCAAGTATAACCACACCATACTCTACCTAGATAAGTGGTAACGAAAAACAGCCCAAATGCAGCTATCATAAAGAGTGCCGCAAGTAAGGTAAGATCTTGTGGCCAAATAGTTAAACCAAACACATGAAATTTTTGCTCGGCAAGATGAAACCAAACTGCTTGACGATCTCCCCATGGTAACCAGGGAAGAAGTAAGAAGAACAGCATGGCAATCCAACCCATATAACGTCGTAGGGTTGTCCATAAGCCATCGACAGCTCTTACGTAAATACGGTTGCGCGGATTGAAGCTGTCTGCTTTACTAGCATCAGGTTGATGAATTTTAATACGTTGTTGTTTGGAAAAGTCCTTGGGGTTAGATTCTGTCGTCATGTTACAGCCTTACTGCTTTAATATTGAACGATAACTAGCTTATTATATAGGTAATAACACATTATTGGATAAAAAGATGAGAGGCTGGATAGGATTAGCAATAATTGCGGGGGTTATTTATTATTTCGCGACAGAAACAGATAAGCTTGATAAGCCGATTAATGACATTAAAAGTATCTTTACTAAGGCGGACAAAAAGCTTGATTCGATGACGGGCACAAAAATCATTAAAATCGACAAGCACTTACCGCAAATTAAGGCGGAAATATATGAGCGCTTATCAACGATTGAAATTCGCGAGTTAGACGGTGTATTTACCAGTAACGAAGCAATAGCAGAATTTAAAGATCAATACTGCCATAGCAGTGCTCACCACCCGGTGTTCACCAAAGAAAACTTACAATTTATTTGCGATAAAATCTAATAACTCGAGTTAGTTAACGGTTTTATGGTAACAAATTGACCTAAGTATCAAATACGCCTAGCCTTTATGTAATACTTATAATAGGGGCTAGTTTTTTTATGACACAATCACCAACTGAATCGGTATCAGACATCTTTGACCCTGACTTATGGGATGCTGTCGATGGATTCAACTTTGAAGACATCACTTATCACCGCGCAAAATCCCAAGGTACAGTGCGTATCGCCATCAATCGTCCTGATTGCCTTAATTCATTCCGCCCTAAAACCGTAGATGAACTTTTTATTGCTTTAGACCACGCAAGACAATGGTCTGATGTAGGCTGCGTTCTGTTAACAGGTAATGGACCATCAGCAAAAGGTCAGTACTCATTTTGCGCAGGCGGCGATCAACGTATTCGCGGTAAAGATGGCTATAAGTATGAAGGGGCCGAAGAAGGTAAACCAGATGTCGCACGTATGGGACGCCTGCATATATTAGAGGTGCAGCGTTTAATTAGGTTTATGCCAAAGATAGTGATTGCAGTCGTACCGGGTTGGGCTGTTGGCGGCGGCCATAGTTTACATGTAGTGTGTGATTTAACCTTAGCCTCTAAAGAACATGCCATCTTTAAACAAACCGACCCAGATGTAGGCAGTTTTGACTCAGGATACGGTAGTGCATACTTAGCGAAGATGATTGGTCAAAAACGTGCCCGAGAAATCTTCTTCCTTGGATTTAATTACTCTGCAGAAGAAGCCTTTAATATGGGCATGGTTAACCGTGCTATTCCCCATGCCGAATTAGAAACAGAAGCCTTAGTTTGGGCCAAAGAAATTAACTCTAAATCGCCGACGGCAATGCGCATGCTTAAGTATGGCTTTAATATGGCTGACGATGGCTTGGTTGGACAGCAATTGTTTGCTGGCGAAGCGACACGCTTAGCTTATGCTAGCGAAGAAGCTCAAGAAGGTCGTGATGCCTTTTTAGAAAAGCGCGATCAAGACTTTTCACGTTTTCCTTGGCATTACTAATCTCAACGAATAAGTGTGCGCTAAATTAACTCATCTTATTTGCCAGCTTAAAGCCCTTTTAAGGGCTTTTATTATTTTAGGCATTAAGATTAAAAATCGTAATCGAAATTTTCATTGGTAATAATCGAATTAACCCTCTTTACATGATAATGATAACTGTTATCATTTAAATAAATCAACAGGGGGATTTACCATGAAAAAGACTATTAGCTTTGCCATTTTACACTTTAGTGTCGCATTTACGATTACCTACCTATTAACCGGTAGCATTATTATCGGTGGCACCATCGCCCTGCTTGAACCAGCAGTTAATACCGTGGTGTTTTATTTTCATGACAAAGTGTGGAAAAACATTGAGGCAAAAAAAATCCAGCAAGCTGAACTATCTATAGAGTCTGCACAGTTGGTAGGTTAAGGCCATGACCATATTAATGACCATGACCTTAGCAACATGTACTGACTAGTACATTCTAACTAACACACTATGCAAGTTTAACAATAGCAACATCGTAGGCAGCAAGACTTGCACTGCCCAACACATATTGGCCTTGTAATTCACTAGGTACCGTTTGCGGATAACCAGCATAGTTGAATAGGTAAGTATACTGACCACGTTGCACAACTCGTACATCTTTAGGTAAGGTAAGTATGGTTAAATCTAACTCTGTTGCGAGTGTTTTAAAGTACTCGAGTAAAAAAATATCACAGGTTAATGTCGCCACATAACTGGTATTTTGATGACGTGCAACCGCTGGGTTACCGTCATGATAAGTCGCGACAACATTCACACCATCAGCAAGTTCTAGCTCTTCTCGCCAGCACTGACTTTCAAATTTAGCCCCGTTAAAATGCAATACTTCACTGCAATCTGGACGAATGGTTTCAGTAGATAGCACCCGCACTGGTACCAAAGCTTGAAATACGCCCGGTGCTAAAGTTGGCACTAATGACAACTCATCCGTTTTACTACCCGATCGAGGGCCAATGACCAAATGCACCTTAGCTTGCTGACACTTATCAACAAAAGCTTGCGGCACTATCGGTAAACACGGTGCGACCACTAATGCATAAGGCGTTAAATCATGGTCTACCGACACAAAATCTACCGCTAAACCAAGTTGGCGTAATGCCGAATAATAGGCAAACTCAACTCGTTGGTGATTATAACTGTCGCCTTGGCGTTCAATCTCGGTCACCCACTGGCTATTTGCGCCAGTAACAATAGCAACTTTAGCTTGTACAGGATCGCTAATGGTAAAATCGACTTTGGCCAATTCATCACGCATTTGTTCCACTTCAGCCCATGCTGCAGCTTTTGAATTGTCGTTACGCTTAATACCTGCATGCATCTGCTCTTGAGCAAACGGCACTTGGCGCCAACGGAAATAGCACACGCAGTCAGCGCCATGGGCAAATGCTTGCCATGACCACAGTCTTACCATGCCTTTTTCAGGACGCGGATTATGATGAGCCCAGTTCACTGGCCCTGGTTGCTGTTCCATCACCCAAAAGTTTTTGTTACTTACACCACGACTTTGGTCAAACGAATAACTTGAAAAGTCAGGATGACCTGTACGCATATACGGCTTAAATTGCTCTGCAGGCATGTGCTTAAAGAACATGTCTGAACGGCCTAATGGATAGTTATCGTAACTAACAAAATCGAGGTTTTTAGCTAAAGCAAAATTATCGGTTTGCGTGTCGACCAAAGGAATAAAGTTGTGGGTAACAAAGCGGTTAGGCGCATGAGTGCGAATAATATCAACCATTGCATCGTGAAACTTGACCACTTGATCAGAACTAAACCGGCGATAGGCTAGCTGATGCGCAGGGTTGGTTTCGGTCACGGCTAAAATAGGCAATTCTATTTGTTCAAAGTTTTGGTATTCCATCGACCAAAACACATTACCCCATGCCGTATTGAGCTTTTCTACATCATTTTGATAATAGTCTTTACACCATTGCTGAAATGCCAGTTTAGCGACTAACGAACCACTATGGGTGGTATCGTGACAAGCAATTTCATTGTCCGTTTGCCAGCCACACACACTTGGATGCTTACCATAACGTTCAGCGATAACGGTCGAAATACGCATCGCTTCACGAAAGTAGTTTTCGCTCGAAAAGTCATAATGACGACGTGAACCAAATCCACGTGTGGTGCCGGTTTTAATGTCGACAGGTAAAATGTCAGGATATTTGTCAATTAACCACTTTGGCGGTGTTGCCGTAGGGGTGCACATGATCACTTGTAGCCCTTCATTGGCTAAGGTTTCAATCGCACGATCTAACCACTCAAAAGAATACTCACCATCGCAGGTTTCAATTCTAGACCAAGCAAACTCGCCAATACGCACATACTGCAATCCAAGCTGACGCATTTCTTGTGCATCTTGTTGCCACATAGATTCAGGCCAATGCTCAGGGTAATAGCAAACTCCTAACATGATAATCTCCAATAAATTGTGCGTAAAACCTCAGGCTCGAATTGCGATATAGTTAAGGCTATAACTTGCAGATACAAGCAATATTACGGGATTGTTTGACGAATTTTTAATAATAGACAATATACTAACCCACTATTTATATGATATATAGTATTTTAAATATGCTGGTTATACATCGTCGCTATGTTGTTGCAAATGCGAGTGGCTCAATCCACTGCATAACACGTTAATTGTGCAACAAACGGCTAAACGAGACTCTCAATCAAGGAACGTCAAATCATGTCGCATCACCCACAATTCGTTTTACTGAACGGACAACAGACAAGCTTAGTTGTCGATTGCAGTAATAAAACGCCTGCTATTCTCTATTTTGGCAAAAAACTATCACACAAAACCACCTTCGACATGATGAAGCAGCTTAACACTCGACAAGAAGCAAAATGTTCAGTTGTGGTTGAAGCGCCAATATCCTTATCGCCACTAATGGGTGAAGGTTTTACCGGCGCACCTGGCATTGAAGTATTTGATAATAATATTGCCTGGTCTATTGGCGGTAAGCTCACGTCAGTCATCCAGCCTAATGCCAACGAAGTCATATTCGAGTCGGTAGACAGTCTGCGCAATCTTAGCGTTAAGCATCATTTAACACTTAATCCACACTCAGATGTATTAAGTGCCACCACCGAATTAACCAACCTTGGTAACACGAGTGTCAATGTAAATTGGTGTGCCGCGCCGACGATTCCGATGCCATTACACATAGACCAAATCATGTCGTTTGAAGGCCGTTGGTCAAATGAGTTTCAACGTAAATCGTTTGATATGTTCTTAGGCAGTTTTGTGCGTGAAAACCGTAAAGGTAAAACCTCACACGACAACTTCCCAGGCATGGTAATGCACAACAAACTGACCCACGAACAAGGCGGCGAATGTTACGGCTTCCATTTAGGCTGGAGCGGCAACCACAAAATGCGTGCCGAATTACTGGCAGAAGGTCGCAGCTACGCCCAACTAGGCGAGCTATTAATGCCAGGAGAACTTGCCCTAGCGCCTAATGAATCATATACAAGCCCAACGCTATACACAGCCTATTCTAACCAAGGTTTTAGCGGTTTATCCCACCACTTCCATCAATATGTACGCCAGTCGTTAATTACCGATAAAGTACGCCAAAAGCCACGCCCTGTGCATTACAACACCTGGGAAGGTATTTACTTTGATCATGATGTTGCTGTTTTACAAGCATTAGCAACCCAAGCCGCAGATATTGGTGCAGAGCGCTTTGTACTGGATGACGGTTGGTTTAAAGGTCGTCGTGGTGACTTTGCCGGTTTAGGTGACTGGACGGTAGACCGTGAGATTTATCCCGACGGTCTGCAACCCCTCATTGATCATGTTAATAACGTGGGTATGGAGTTTGGGTTGTGGTTTGAGCCTGAAATGGTTAACCCTGACAGTGACTTATATCGCAACCATCCTGAATGGACGCTGCAAACTGAAGGTAATGAACAACTGCAATTTAGAAAGCAGCTGGTACTCGACATGACCAACCCTGCGGTAACAGATTATTTATTTAATGCGATTAACGATATCTTGGTTGAATACCCAAAAATTCTTTATATCAAGTGGGACATGAACCGCGATTTAAATCACGCAGGCAATCTAGTCGGCAAACCGGCAGTACATAAACAAACACTAGCAGCTTATGCGTTAATTGAACGCCTAAAGCAAGCAAACTCACATGTTGAAATTGAAAGCTGCTCATCAGGTGGAGCACGAGTTGATTATGGCGTACTGCGCTATACCGACCGAGTTTGGACATCTGATTCAAATGACGCCTTAGATCGACTCACTATTCAGCGAGGTTGCTCGTTCTTCTTCCCTGCTGAAGTCATGGGTGCTCATGTGGGACCGCGTGATTGCCATATTACTGGTCGTAATATCAATATCGCGATGCGTGCTGCTGTGGCTTTCTTTGGTCATATGGGTATTGAAATGGATCCGCGTGAACTTACCGATGATGAACGTCAGCAGTTACAACAAATCATTAAGCTGCACAAACAGCATCGTCAATTAATTCACAGCGGCAAGTTAGTACGTTTAAATACCGATGGTGACTCAATCAACTTTGGTATTGTGAATGTAGAACAAACTCAGGCCTTGTTTGCCTATAACAGTGTTAAAGAAACCCAGCGCACTAATCCACCGAAATATCATTTTGCAGGCTTGGATGCTGATAAAGACTATAAAATTTCACTCGTATGGCCAGCAGGGTTTTCATTCTATTCACAATCGATATTAACTGTGATTGAGAACCAAACATTTAGCGGCGAAGCATTAATGACCTTTGGTATGCAGTTACCGGTTACGTTCCCACAAACATCATTGATTTTTGAATTAAATCAACTGAAGTAATATTTTATACACCGCGTTTTGTTAATCCCCATAAGCAAAAGAGCACCTATATAGATGCTCTTTTTTATTGGTCTGATTATAAGTGTTTTGTTGATTATAACTTTGACTCAATCAACTCAAGGGCTTCATCTAAAATCATCGATACTGCCGTGCGAGCTAGCTTAGGATCACGGGCTTTAATCGCATTAAATATTTCGGCATGTTTTTGCACATCGGCACCCGACACACCTTTAATCTTGTTAGTGTAGCGAATGCTCACGCGCAATGCCGTGCCAATAAATTCGGTCAACTGTACAAAAAATCGGTTACCACTGGCAATCAAAATACTGGTGTGGAAGGCAATATCAGCCTCTAAAGGATCATCCAAGCCTTGTTCAGCCTCAACCATACGTTCAAGAGCTTTTTCAATCGCAGCTAATTGCGCTTCAGACGCATTCATCGCTGCAAGCGCTGCTGCTTGTGGTTCTAGTGCGACCCGAACTTGAGTAAACTCTTTCAATAATGCTAATGAGGGCTTGCTGCTTAAAATCCACTTCAACACATCAGTATCAAACATATTCCAATTACTTTCTGGTAATACCCGAATACCTTGCTTTGGGCGTGATGAAATCAAGCCTTTTGCAGACAGCATTTTTACCGCTTCTCGAGTTGAACTGCGGCTGACATCATATTCAATACATAAATCAGCTTCAGACGGTAAACCTTCACCAACAGGGTAAACCCCTTTTACGATGGCAATGCCTAAGTCATGCGTTAATTGATGAGTTAAATTTTGACGTGGAGAACTGTTCATGCTTTTACTGTCCAATATTCAGTACATAAATCTGTTATATCATATTTAAATGCAATACCGATATAACTTTGTTTTAACCGTTGTTAATGTTAGAAATGACTAGCATTATTAACAACATTTATCGGATTAATACGTTAATCTCAAAGAACCGCTAGTTAACCATAATCAAAATAATAGGTTTGGAGCGTTATAAGTGAGTCAGTTAACCCAATACCAAGACTTAAAAGATAAAGTCATCTTTATTACCGGCGGAGCCAGTGGCATAGGTGCGTCCATGGTCGAAGCCTTTGCTCGCCAACAAGCTAAAGTGGCTTTTATTGACATAGACCATCAAGCTGCTGAAGCACTCAAGAAAAAGTTAGCAGAATATCAACTGTCATCGATTTGGTTTCGTGCAATAGATGCCACTGATTCAACCTTGTTACAACAAGCCATTAAAGATGTGGGTGATCACTTTGGCCGCTTTGACGTACTCATCAATAATGTCGCTAATGATGCTCGCCAAGATGTTGAAACTATTTCAGCCCATGACTGGCACAAGTGCATGCAAATCAACTTAGACCCAGCATTTTTTGCCTCTCAAGCCGCCTACACCCTAATGAAGCAACAACATTCGGGTAGCATCATCAATTTCAGTTCTATTACTGCATTATTAGGTTCACAACAAATGACCGGCTACGTTACAGCTAAAGCAGGCTTAATAGGTATGACACGTTCATTATCGCGAGAGTTTGGTGAGGCGGGAATTCGCGTTAACGCTATTTTGCCTGGTTGGGTTGCCACCGAAAAACAGTTGGCTAGCTGGCTAACAGAGCAAGAAGAGCTGAAATGGACAGAAGCGATGGCATTAAAACGTCGTATCACTCCTGCAGATGTAGCCAAACTTGCGCTGTTTTTAGCCTCTGAAAATAGCGAATTGATCACCGGACAGTGTATCAATATTGACGGTGGGAGAGCGTAGCTTGCTTGCTGAATATCAACATTTTATTGCTGTAGATTGGGGCACAAGTCATTTACGTGCTTATCTTTGCCTCGCTAAGGCCAACGAACCACTCACCGTATTAGAACAAGCCAATAACCTCGGGGTGAAAAAAATTGAAACCGATTTTGAAACCACGTTAATGGACAGTATTGCACCTTGGGCTCTTCGCTTTGGCAAATTACCGATATTGATGATAGGTCAAATCGGTTCAAGCATTGGCTGGAAAGAAACCCAATACCTTACCTGTCCTATTTCGCCCACAGAAGTAATCACCGCTGGCACTCGCTTTGACAGCCAAGGCCATCAAGTCATTATTTTTCCAGGTCTAAGTTGTCAGCTTTATAATCAACTTCATGATTCTATGCGCGGAGAAGAATTTCATCTTTTAGGTTGGCTTGCCATGGCACCACAGCATCTCATCGGTCGACATTTGGTGTGCTTACCGGGAACCCATACAAAATGGGTGCTTATTGAAGAAGGTAAGATCGTTTTATTCAAAACAGCACTAACAGGTGAATTGTATGACCTACTGTCATCTAACAGCGTACTCATTCAAGAGAAAGTATCAGACTTAGAGTTCGATTTTGCGGCATTTATCCAAGGAGCTGACTTTATCTTGTCATCCGCTCACGATAATTTTTATCACGGATTATTTAGTGTTCGCAGCAAACAGCTTTTTGAGGGGTACTCCACTAAACAAGCTCATGCTTACTTGTCAGGTCTATTAATTGGTTGTGATGTACGTGCTGCTATGGGGGCACAAGAATGGCAACTAACAGAATTAGCTTCGGTCGCCATTATCGGCCCACCTCATTTAAGCCAATGTTTTATTGAAGTACTGCATCATTGTGATGTTCGTACTACATTATGGGATGTAACTGAAGCAACCCTAACCGGATTTAATGTGGTGTATCAGCATGCACTACAATCGACTCATGACTAACGGCATCAATACTTGTATTGGCGAGTTATTGCATATTATCCCATCTCAAAATGAGCTAGGTGAAAATGCTTTGTGGCACCCGCAGCACCAAGCTATATATTGGATAGATATCATGCGAGGGCAACTGCATCGCTACTGTGTATCATCCAAAGAATATGACACTTTTACCTTGCCTCACCGCATTGGCAGCTTTAGTTTTTTAGCCGATTCAACAAACTTTGATATTATTGTGGCATTTGAGCAAGGCGTAGCCTTGTACCATTTAGGTACTCAAGCACTGCACTGGGTTAGTCAACCAGAGGCTACGGTATTGGGTAATCGCTTTAATGATGGTCGTACCGATCGAAACGGGAACTTTTGGGCAGGCACTATGGTAGAAACGCAGCACTATGATGGCCAATATGGTCATTTATATCGCATCGATTCCCATCAGCAGTGTCATAAAATACTCGATGATATTCTTATCTCTAATGGTTTATGTTGGAGCCCGGATGGCAGTATCATGTACCACGCCGACTCTGAGCGACATTGTATCAATCAATATCATTATGATGAAAAACACCACACACTAAGTGATAAAACGCTGTTTGCGACCACAAAGACACAAGTATTTCCCGATGGTTCGACTGTGGATGCGCAAGGCTATATGTGGAATGCACAGTGGGGCGATCACAGCGTGGTACGTTATCACCCCAACGGAAAAATAGTCGAAAAGTTAATCTTACCTGCAGTGCAGCCATCAAGCGTCGCTATTGGTGGCCCAGATTTAGACTGGTTAATCGTAACCACATCACGAGTTCAGCTCACTCAACAACAACTCATCGATTATCCGTTGTCGGGTAATGTTTTTATTTATCAGTTGCATAAAGTTACTGGTATCGTCGACACACCTTGTCGCCTTAATGCTCATTAATAATAAGGCTTAACATTGTGCTCACTGTTGTTATTTTTCAATAACGACTTGAGTTAATAGCCTCTGCTTGGGACAACAAAAAACCGACAAACGTTAATTTATCGGAGATTGATTTAGTATTACGCTATTTCATTATACTGTGCTTGCTTGTGGCTCTAGATTTTTAATAACTGATGGGATCAATTTACTGATCACGTAATCAGTTAAATGTTGCTGCTGCTCGGCAGAAAAGTGCAGTCCTAACTTAGTTCGGCGCCATAAAATATCTGCACTACAGCATGCCCACTCATTGGCCATCACATAATCAACTTCAGCTTGAGATAAACCATGGCCAAAATCAATCCCCAATGCATCAATACTGGCAGCATCATTTAAAATATATTGAGTACGTGTACCGTAGGTTCGCAATAACCGGCTAATGTGTTTTGATGTTAACCAAGGGTATTGTTGCTGATAAATACGATTAAGCGTCACTAAATCAGTAAAATCACCACCCGGTAAAACCTGCGATGCTGTCCAAGGTTTAGTCATGTGCGGATGAAATAACTTTAAGCGATTTACAGCAGCTTCGGCCAATTTACGGTAAGTAGTAATTTTGCCGCCAAATACCGACAATAAAGCGGCTTTGTCTTTAGGTGCATCAACAATAAAGGTGTAATCACGAGTGACAGACTGCGCTGATTCAGACTCATCATCCATAAGCGGCCTAACCCCTGAAAACGTGTGCACAATATCGTGTTCGCTGATGGTGGTTTTAAAGTAATGATTGGTAATGTTAACCAGATAGTTGATTTCTTGTTGATCAATGTGCACATCTTTAGGATCGCCGCTAAAATCAACATCAGTGGTACCAATTAATGAAAAGTCATCTTCAAATGGGATAACAAACACAATCCGCTGGTCTTCATTTTGTAAAATATAAGCATGCGGCTGTTGATGGATTTTAGGCACCACAATATGACTGCCTTTTACTAAGCGAATTTTTTGCGGTGAAGGCTGTTTTAACACATTAGAGAATAAGCTAGATACCCAAGGGCCAGATGCATTAACAATCGTTTTAGCATGCACCTGACGCAATGACTTATCCCCTTGATGTTGCAAGGTGAGCTTCCAAATACCATTATCGCGTTCGGCACTGACGCAACGAGTCTGTGTACAAATTTGCGCACCTAATTCTTTAGCGGCAAGGGCGTTTAATACGACTAAGCGAGAGTCGTCAACCCAGGCATCTGAGTATTCAAAGCCTCGAGTAATGTCTGACTTTAGAGGACTATCTTCGGTGAACTTAATTTTTTTAGATGCATTAAGCGTGACACGAGATGCCAGGTTGTCATACAGAAACAACCCAAGGCGGATCATCCAAGCTGGGCGCAAGTGAGCTTGGTGCGGAAGCCTAAATGTTAAAGGGGTAATTAAATGCGGGGCTTTTTTTAGCAACACTTCTCGTTCGGCTAACGATTCTTTTACCAAACGAAACTCATAATGTTCTAAATAGCGCAAACCGCCGTGAATAAGCTTACTGCTATTAGATGATGTTGCAGATGCTAAGTCATTCTGTTCACATAATAAAACACGCAAGCCGCGTCCCACTGCATCGGCCGCTATTCCAACACCGTTTATGCCGCCACCAATCACGACAACATCAACAATTTCTATATCGGCTTCCATTTGCGCATCCCACTAACAAAAATAAATATGATAAATACTATATATTAACCATATCATAGAGTGACTCGTCGTTAATTGACAAGAAAAATTAGAAAGATCTTGTCGAAATTGATTACATCTTGTTAAATAAAAAACTTAATAGTAGTATTTATCATATAAATTAACATGCATAATTTATCATCACATCAGTACAGATGAAATCATGCATGTTCTGGTTACTGAACAAGATAGATATAGAGTAAAAGGATTGTCATGAGTCAGTTTGAATTTACCCACAGACGAAAAAACCCATTAACAGGCAAGTGGGTACTAGTGTCGCCTCATCGAAATAATCGTCCTTGGTTAGGCGCGACAGAACAAAACGCCCCTTCGAATCTACCAGAATACAAATCGACATGCCCTTTGTGCCCGGGTAATCACCGAGCAAACGACACTTGCAACCCTGCTTATGATAATACCTTTGTATTTACTAACGACTTTGGTGCATTAACAACTCAAGCGACGGACCCGTCAGCAGTTCTTAATAATGATAATCCATTATTTGAAATAGAACAGGCCACCGGTGAGTGTAGAGTAATTTGTTTCTCACCTAAGCATAATAAAACCTTACCAGAATTATCCGTGGCAGAGATTCGCGCGGTGGTCGATACCTGGAAGCAAAACTATATCGAATTATCAGCGCAATATGCTTGCGTGCATATTTTTGAAAATAAAGGCGAAGTGATGGGTTGTTCACAACCGCATCCGCACGGGCAAGTGTGGGCGCATAATCATCTGTCGACCGAAATACAGTTAGAACAAGATAACCAGCGTACTTATCAACAAAACCATGGCGGCAATTTACTCGGTGATTATGTTAAGCATGAATCTGCAGATGGCGAGAGAGTTGTCTATGAAAATGAGCATTGGCTAGTTATTGTCCCTTTTTGGGCCGCATGGCCATTTGAAACCTTATTAGTATGTAAAGATGATATCCGCCAGTTCGGCCAACTCACCGATACCCAATCTACTACGCTAGCTGAAGCCATTAAAGTACTGACGACCCGTTATGACAACGTATTTAATTGTAGCTTCCCATATTCAATGGGTTGGCACAGCGCCCCAAGCAACTTAACCGATAATAGTTATTGGCGCTTACATGCGCATTTTTACCCACCACTATTACGCTCTGCTACCGTTAAAAAACACATGGTCGGCTACGAAATGCTCGCTGAAAGTCAACGTGATTTAAGCCCTGAAACAGCTGCAAAAATTTTAAAAAATGCCAGCGACATACATTACTCTCAAGGAAACCATAATGAATAACGACGCGCTACAGGCATTTTTTCAGCAGCAGTTTTCATCAACACCGCAAGGGGTTGTCAGCGCACCTGGTCGAGTTAACTTGATAGGTGAATTCACCGATTATAATCAAGGTTTTGTATTACCGTGCGCACTCACTTTTCGCACACAAGTTTTTTATCGTTTACGCGATGACAATACTGTCAATGTGTTATCAACCATGTATCCCAATGAGCAAGAAAGCTTTGTGGTTAATCAATCTATTAGTGCCGGGGCTTCACAATGGGGCAACTATATTCGCGCAGTCGCATTTGTACTTAATCGCGCAGGCCACCAGCTGCAGGGTGTGGATCTATTAATCGAAAGCAATGTGCCACAAGGCAGTGGTTTATCATCATCGGCCGCTCTTGAAGTGGCAATTGCAGGTATGTTTAATCATGTTTGCGGCCTTAATTTAACCGCAGAGCAAATCGCATTATTTGGCCAAGAAGCCGAGAACGACTTTATGGATTGCCAGTGCGGCATTATGGACCAGTTAATTTCAGCTAAAGGCCAACAAAACCAAGCGCTATTAATTGATTGCCAAAACTTACATACCAAATCGGTCACTATTCCGACAGATTTATCCATCGTCATTGTGAATTCAAACTATCCAAGAAAACTGGTCGACAGCGAATATAACCAACGCCGTATCGATTGCGAACAAGCAGCCAAAAAGATGGGGCTAACCACCCTACGTGATGCCAATTTAGATTTACTAATACAAACTAAGCCACAAATGAGTGCGAACGAATTTGCTCGCGCTCATCATGTGATAACCGAAAATACTCGGGTTATTGCGGCAACAGAAGCATTAGTCAATAACGACATAGAGCAACTAAGAATTTTAATGACCGCATCGCATCAATCATTAAAACATGACTTTGAAGTCACGGTGCCAGCCACCGACGGTTTAGTGCAAATTTGCCAACAAGCACTGGGCGATCGCGGCGCAGTTCGCATGACAGGCGGTGGATTTGGCGGAGCCATTGTGTGCTTATGCCGTAATGAAGATGTCGCCGCAATTCAACACGCCGTTGAACAACACTACTTTGCACAATTTAAACTGCAGGCCGATATTTATGTTTGCACCGCAGGCAAAGGATTAACCGTAAAAACGCTTAGCCAATAACATTGAGGTCGCCGAACACTAAAAACGATGGGCTGAAGTTTCGCCCTCATCGCACCTTAAAATGACCCGATAAGACAGCTCATGTTGAAGAACATGCATTACTGAAAAGGACAGCACTAATGTTTACTAAATCACTTATTTCTATTGCGTTGCTATGTTTAGGTACTACTGGAGCGATTGCCGCAGATAGCATCAATAATGGCACACTCAAAAAATCATTAGTTGCCGAACAGCTTTACCCCAACACATTACCAAAAGAAGCGTTACCTGAACTGGCGCAAACAGGCATTTATCAAGTGGGTGTCAAAACAGTTAACCTGATCAATAAAAAGCAATTTAATCCTAGCACGCAAACATTAACAGACAGGAAGTTGACGGTTGAAGTGTGGTATCCAACCAACAAAACACCCAATATAAAACCCAAAGCCGTATACCGTAACGAAACTCGTTTAGGGCTGCCGTTTATATTACAAGGTAATGCTACTCGTAACGCCGAAGTGGTTAATTTAACAGGCCAACCTTTTCCATTAATTGTGTTGTCGCACGGTTATACCGGTTACCGTACTATTATGTTTTATTTAGCCGAACACCTAGCATCACATGGATATGTGGTGGCAGCTATTGATCATACCGACTCAACCAATGCCGATGTTGATATGGTGAATGCTCCGTTTAGTGGGTTTTTTAGTACCTTACTAAACCGTTCACGTGATCAACAATTTACCCTCGATTATTTTACGGATGCTGATAATTTTGTAAGCAGTATTATCGATACAAAGCGCGCAGGTTTAATTGGTTACTCTATGGGAGGATATGGCGCAGTTAACACTGTTGGCGGCTGCTATCAGTTTACCCCACAAACTGCTGCTACCTTTACCGGTAGTAAAGACCTTAATGTCATTAATGGTGCCATTACTTTACTTAATACCTGTGCAGGTGGTCAAGTTGCTCCAGCAAAAGTAGATCCTAAATGGAAAGCGATGATTGCCATGGCTCCTTGGGGGGAGAACTATCAACTATTTGACCCTGTAGCATTGGCCAAAATAACGACACCAACGCTCTATGTAGCGGGTGATCTTGATGATATATCAGGTTATAAAGGCATTAAGTCACTATATCAGCAAACCGGTGGCGACAAGACTTACATGCTCACCTTTCACAATGCTCGCCACAATATAGCACCGCATCCAGCCCCACAAATTGCTTATCAAAATGAAATAGACCTCGGCCATTACTTTGAACCGGCATGGAGCAATACTCAACTCAATACCATCAATAAGCACTTTGCGTTAGCCATGATGGATTGTCATGTTAAAAATCAACAAGATAAATGTGCATACTTACAATTAAACGCTCAATCAAATGAGCAGGACTCACAAGGAAATCCAACCCCTGCATGGAAAGGATTCCCTCATCGTTATGCCACAGGTATGTCATGGGATATGAAAGCAGCAAAACAATAAATATCCATTTAGAAAAATATGGTGTGTTAAGCATTGGTTAATTTTTGGTTTTAATCAACCATACCAAGGTTTAACGAATACTAAACCAATAATCTAAATAGACTAAGACGCAAAATAATAAGCTTAATAAATAAAATAAAAAAATAATCATAAGAAACATAAGTTAACAATAAAAAATAATAAGTAAAAAACGATAATTAATTAACGACTTATCACTATAAAGTCAGTTGTTAGTATAAAAAGTTATCATTAAATCGCGGCTTTATTGTTAAGAAAAGGTTGATATTTAACCTTAATTGCTATATTTATAAGATAAATAAGCTTTAATTAAAAAGAAAGTTTATAAAAAAACAATAACATCAACTGGGGAAAGAAAAATGTCGACAAAAGGAATCGCTACTTTTGGAAAAAGGACAACGATAGCACTTGCCATTGCTGGGGCATTAGGTAGTGTGCACGGCGTCTCTGCAGCAGAAGCAGATACTCAAGCTAATGAACAAAAAATAGAAGTTATTGCTGTAAAGGGGATACGCAGCAGTTTAAAAAACTCGATGGCCGATAAAAAATCGGCTGCTGTGGTGTCAGATGGCATTTCAGCCGAAGATTTAGGTAAGTTTCCTGACTTAAATGTTGCCGAATCACTACAACGTATTACCGGTGTATCGATTGACCGAAGTGGCGGTGAAGGCCAAGCTGTAACCGTTCGTGGTTTTGGTCCACAATTTAACACTGTACTGGTTAACGGCCGCCAATTAGCAACCGACAGTGCAGGTCGCGAATTTAACTTCGATGTTTTAGCTGCCGACCAAATTACCGGTGCTAATGTTTACAAAACGACTAATGCCAGCATGCAAGAAGGCGGTATTGGTGGTACGGTCGATGTCACTACGGCTCGACCTTTTGATTATTCAGGCTTCCAACTTGTAGGCTCTGTGAAAGGCATGTATGAAAGTCTTTCAGAAGAAGTTTCACCTTCTATTTCTGGTTTGATCAGTAACACCTTTAATGATGAAACTATGGGTGTATTACTGGCGGTAAGTCACCAAGAGCGCCAAGTTCAAATCAACCAAATCAATACCGCTGGCTGGCGTGGTGGTCAAACCATTTCGAACTCTCGTGACGGTGTTTTGTTTACCAATGCTTATATCCCACGTAACTGGGACCAAATCGTTGATCAACAAGACCGTACTAGGACTAACGGCAGCTTAGTATTTCAGTATGCACCCTCTGAAGATGTCAGCATTACACTTGATGGCTTTATCTCTAAATTCGAAGTGGACTCTCAAGTTACAGACTTAGCTTCTTGGTTTGAGCCAGACCGTGTGGGTAATGCTACGATTGACCCAGCTACTGGCACTTTATTAACGTTCAGCCAAGATGTAGGGTTACATCAAGGCAGTGGCGACCCAGCAACAGACTTTGTGTCTCATACTCGTAACTCACGTGATGTGACCAACAGCGGCGTAGGACTAAACGTTAAATGGGACCTAACCGAACAACTAAAAGCAACCTTTGATGTATCAAACTCAAATGCAGAAAACGATCGCGCTGGCCGTGACCGCTTCAATGTTGTGGGCATGACCAACAGCTATACCTTTGACGGCACAGGCGGAATACCTACAGTACTCCACGGTGGTTTTGAAAATGGTAACTTACCTGATGCCAATCTGGCTCGTTTACACTATAACGAAAAAGGTAATCAATTTACCGATGAAGATGAAATTACTGAGTTTAAGGCTGATTTCGAGTATTCACCCGACTCATTAGTCTTCACCAAAGCAAAATTCGGGGTTTATCGTCAAGAACGTGAAAAGTCTAGTTACCAAATTTTTGGTAGCCAATGTCAGTTCTGTGGTTACGGTACTGAAGCACCCATTGATGCTATTAATTTCAGACCTTATACCGCCAATAACTATTTCCCAGGCCTAATTAATACCTTTTACACCTACGACGGTGATGCCATGGTTGATTATTTGGCTGCTGAAGGTTATCCAATAACGCCAACACTGCAAAATAACCGCTATACCATTAACGAAGATGTTAGCAGTTTGTACATGAACTTTACCTTCATGTATGACGTAGGTGATATGCCATTAACTGTCGATGTCGGTGCTCGTTATTCAACAACCGATGTTGAAGTGAGTGCGGTACAAAGTTATATCTCTGATGTAGTGCCAACGAGTGATGCAACGTTATTCCAAAATATTTATGGTCCAGCAACAAATATTACTCAAGGTACAACCTACTCAAACTTATTACCAAGCTTAAACGTTAAGTTAGATCTTCAAGATGATATGGTGTTACGTTTTGCAGTATACGACTCATTAACTCGCCCGACTATGTCACAGCTTTCACCTGCGACTAATTTCAATGAGCCACGTCGTCAAAACTTAACCGCAAGCGGTGGTAATCCATCACTTGAGCCATTCCGCTCAAGTAACTGGGATGTGTCATACGAGTGGTATTACGACGATGCGAGTATCTTCAGCTTTGCATTTTTCAGCAAGGAAGTTGATGACTTTATTGTGACGTTAACAGGTAATGAAACTTACCAGATGACCGATCGTACTGGCCCAGATTTTAACTGTAGTACAACTAACTCAGACCTATGTTCTGACGCTATCGCCGGTACAACAGAAGAGCTAAATGGCCAATCTGAAGACTATACTGTAACGCGCCCACGTAATGGTGAATCGGCACGTATTACGGGTTATGAAGTGGCTTTAACACATATATTTGATAACGGTTTTGGAGTTACAGCTAACGCTACCGTGGTTGATAGCAATGTAAAAGTGGATGCCAATAGTACTCAAAGTTTTGCACTGGAAGGTTTAGGTAACTCACAAAACTTAATCATGTTTTATGAGCAAGATAACTTCCAAGCTCGTGTAGCATTTAACAATCGTGAAGGTTTCTTACGTCAGCTAGATAACGGGTTTAACGGTGAGCCAATCAAAACAGAAACATTTGGTCAATGGGATATTAGCGCCAGCTATGATCTTACTGAAAATGTCTCCGTTTTTGTTGAAGGTATTAACATCACTGAAGAAGAGCTAGTTCAAACAGGCCGCTTTGCTAACCAGATTTATTCGGTTGAAGACAACGGCTCTCGCTACTCTTTAGGCGTTAGAGGTAAGTTTTAAGTTATAAGCTGTAAAAAAGACAGGCGCCTAGCGCCTGTCTTTTTTGTATATAACGTGTAAAACGACCTTGTGATAATGTTTAGTCTCTACCGATATTAAACTGAGTTAATTGCAAACAGGATGTTAACCCAATGGCAAAAGCAATCAAAAAAATTATCATTGTGGGCGGAGGTACCGCGGGTTGGTTAACGGCAGCCATCATTGCATCGCATCACAAAAGCCACACCAGCCATGATTTAAAGATTATCTTAGTGGAATCGTCTGACATTCCCACCGTTGGCGTAGGTGAAGGTACTTGGCCAACCATGAAAAATACCTTACAGCAAATTGGTTTGAGCGAAAGCGAAGTCTTTAAAGCCTGCAATGCTACGTTTAAACAAGGCGGAAAATTTGTTAACTGGGTACACGGTAACGGCGATTTTTATTATCATCCATTTACTGTCCCATTAGGGTATGGTCGTCTTGACTTAGCCCCGTATATTGACAACATCAAAGATTATGCTCAGCAAACTAACTTTCAACACGCCATTTGTGAGTCAGGCCTTGCGCCTCGCAGCATGGCTGAGGGTGAATACCAAGGTACTTGCAATTATGCCTACCATCTTGATGCTGGAGCCTTTGCCGACTTATTAAAGCAACATTGCAAATCCAAGCTGGCAGTCGAGCATGTGATTGGCACGGTCGAACAAGCCCATGTCGATAATCAAGGTAATATCAGCCATATTTCTATTACCAACCAAAACTCAATCGACGGTGATTTATTTGTCGACTGTAGCGGTTTTGCTTCGCTGTTATTGGGAAAAACCCTCAATGTACCGTTTGTGAAGTTAGATCACGTACTCTTTAATGATCGCGCCATAGCGATGCAAGTACCATACAGTAACCCCCACAGTCCTATTGCCTCGCACACTATCGCTACAGCTCAAGACTCAGGTTGGATTTGGGATATCGGCTTAACTCATCGTCGTGGTGTTGGTCACGTTTACTCCAGCCGGTTTATGACCGATGAACAAGCTGAAGCTAACTTACGTCGCTATATAGGACCACAAGCAGAAGGCTTAAGTGTCAAAAAAATCAGTTATCAAAGCGGTCATCGCGAACGTTATTGGCAAAATAACTGTGTTGCAGTTGGCATGGCTGCGGGGTTTGTTGAACCTCTAGAAGCTACTGCAATTATGTTAGTTGAAATATCAGCACGTTATATTGCCGACAACCTTCCCGTTAACGACACTATAATGGCATTAACAGCCAAACGCTTTAACCAGCAAATGACATACCGCTGGGGTCGTATTGTCGATTTTCTTAAACTGCACTATATGTTAACCAAGCGACCTGAACCTTATTGGCAAGCGCACTGTAATCCAGACTCTATTCCACAAAGCTTACAAGATGACCTAAGTATATGGGCCTATAGAGGTCCCACCAGCAAAGACTTTAATGGTCCGAACGAGTTATTTCCTGCAGCCAGTTATCAATATGTCCTTTATGGTATGGAATTTAGTCCTGACTATTCTCAGCATGCGCATTTATATCAGCAGCATGCCCAAGCTTCTCAGATACTCAACCGCAATGTTCAGCTCACGCAGCAGATGCTCAATACCCTGCCGCCTCACCGAGACTTTATTGAACAGTGGTTAACTCACTCTCAACAATAGAATAATAATAATATGAAAAAATTAACAGAATTAACGCCTCAACAGCATCAACATTTACGACTAGCAAATGACAGCGCAATTCAATTTGCTCATCAACAAAACATCATGAGTGTACATGTATCGGAAGTCAGCCAAACGGCGTGTAGTATGCCAATTGTATTTGTGCGTGACAGCAATAATGGCCAATGGGTATTAACAGCATTTACCAGCTTTGATCAAGGTAGTAACTTGTTTGTAGAGCAAGGTATATGGACCGCGTCATATACCCCAACAAACATGCAAACCTTCCCCTTTTTTTTAATGACATCACCAGATAACCCACAAAGCTACACTATTGGTATTGACCAAGATCATCCCGTTTTTTCAACGACAGCAGGACAAGCTATATTTGAAGCAAACAGCAAAGCATCACTGCATTTATCGAAAGTAAAAGCCTTGCTTGAAGCTGATATAAACAATGATATCCACACCCAACAATTTAACCAACACATCAGTAAACTGGGTTTACTGCGACCCATTAATATTGTAATCCAACATCAAGATGGCACGAGCCCCAGCTTATCGGGTTTATACACCATCGATGAAGATAAGCTACAAACACTGAGCCAAGAAACGTTATTCGAACTGCATCAACAAGGCTACTTAGCACCATTACAAGCAATGCTATTGTCATTATTTCAACTCAATGTGTTGATCAAAAAACATAATAAAATATCGGCACTCAATCCAATAAAAAGTATCAAACTAGAAGTCAGTAAAAATTCAGCTGCGGCATAACAATACCCAATACAAAAATTGGGAAAGGAAACAATAATGTCTGAAAATATTATTCAAATATCCGTTTTTGCCTTGGTAACGGCAATGATTGGATTATTAACGTATATGAAGTGTCGTGGAGCTAATCGTCATCAAAGCACACAAAATAAAGAATATTTTCTGGCTGGGGGCGGTTTGAGTTGGATTTTTGTGGCAGGCTCTATCACGTTAACAAATTTAAGTACCGATCAACTGGTAGGTATGAACGGTAATCAGATGGCGTTATTGGCATGGTGGGAGTTTTCTGCTTTTATCGGGCTGATTATTCTGGCTAAACTATTTTTACCCGTTTACTACAAATACAACTGCACAACCACAACTGAGTTACTCGAAAAAAGATACAATAACAAACATATACGCGCAGTAATTGGTTCTATTTTCTTTTTAGGTAATGCGTTTATCTACATGCCTGCGGTCATTTATTCTGGTTCACTCTTCATGCAAACCATGTTTAACGTCGATATTCCCCTGATGTATATTGCCGTCGCATTTGCGTCGTTAGGGGCAGTTTATGCCTTCTTTGGTGGCTTACGCGCAGTAGCGGTATCTGATACTTACTCGGGAGTATTATTACTGGGCATGGCTATTTTTGTGGTATTTCTAGCCCTAAATGCTATTAACTATGATTTTTCAGATATTCCAGCAGATAGGCTTACCCTTATTGGCGCCAGTGACTCACCTCTGCCTTGGCCTACGCTGTTAACGGGGATGATTTTTATCCAAATGTTCTACTGGGGAACTAACCAAACGATAACCCAACGTGCTATGGCTGCACCCACTCTTAAAGAAGCTCAAAAAGGCGTTTTTGCTGCAGCAGGTATCCGTATCTTAATTGTACCAGCAATAGTAGTTATTCCAGGGATTGTGTCATACAAACTCTACGGTGATATTGGTGATGCCGCTTATGGGCGTATTGTGGGCGATCTTATGCCAACGTGGTTAACGGGTGTATTTGCTGCAGCAATGGCTGCTGCAGTATTATCGACCTATAACAGTCTATTAAACTCAGCAACCGCATTGTATGTGTGTGATATACATGAGGCCTACATCAAAAAAGATCCTAACGTAGTGCGCTTAAGTGGCTGGGTAACATTATTGCTCAGCATATTAACCTTAGTATTAGTGCCTATTTACCAACAAGCAGAAAGTATCATTAACTTATTACAGCAGTTAAATGGTTTACTCAGCATGCCAATTTTATCGATATTTATTGTAGGCTTAGTGTTTAAAAACATTGATGCTAGAGCAGGTATTGGTGCGGTGATCTTTGGGGTAATGTTATATGCCTCATTAACGTTTGAATTCTCTCCATTCTATTCAAGTTGGCACTACATTCACTTAATGCCAGTAACCTTAGCAGCCTGTGTTACCTTCGCATTAGTGACAAATCGCTTTGTATTTGGCAACACCATTCAATTTGCTTCTGGCGATGAAATTAAAACGACTTAACAGGCAGTAAGTACACCACTGCGAGCATCCCGAGATGCTCGCTTTTTTAGCGCTATTAGAGCCAAACCTATGATAATTTAGTCCTTTCTAATCAAGAATTTTACTCATATGCCGATATGTTTAATATTAGTAAATAAATGAACAGATCACTTCTTATATCCGGTCTTATCCATACTGAGATCAATACGAAGATCAAAAATGACCCAATTAAGGTATTAGCTATGTTTAACGCTTTTAACACTATCAAAGCTCGTATTCTACTGGGCTATGCAGCTATTTTGTTAATGACCATAGTGGCAGCTATTTTACTCAATAACAGCAACCAAACAGTAAAACAAGAAGTCGTCGGCTTTGTTGATGGCACATTACCCGCACTTAACAGTATTACGCGGGTACAAAGTCTTGCCAAAGAACTAGTGTTAATAGGTTACTCTTTATATGGCACAACCATAGACGTTAGCGAGTTTAGCCAGACAAAGCTCAAACTTGAAAAAAGTCTTAACGAGCAATACCAGCGGTTAAATACCGTGACATCAACTCAATTAATGCCACAAATTAATGCTCTTGATGCCGCGTTATCTGCACTTGAAAACACCATGAGTAAGTCATCGGTAAACTGGGACAATGCACGTAATCATTTAACAACATTAAATAACAGTGCCAACGATCTTAAAGATCGTCTCGATATACTCGCAGAAGAAATATCTGCCCAAGCTAGCCACAATGCTATTAATATTCAAAATGAACTTGGTCACAATACCATGTTAATTTTTGTATTAGTTGGACTCATGTTAGTGGTGGCAATTGGGGCATACCTAGCTGCACAAAAACAAATTGCCACCCCAATACAACAACTGTCAAATGACCTTATCCGTATTGCTCAAAATCGTAATTTAAAAGCCAAACTGTCTGATGAGTGTATCGTTGAAATTAGTAATGTTGCTACCAGTGTAAATGGCTTAATTAATGTATTCCGCCTAGGCATGAATGATGTGCACGACGTCATTGCGAGTATTAGTCAAACCGTTGCTCAACTAAGTAATACCACAGGAAAATCATCCGCCTCTGTTGACGAACTTCAAAGTACGATAGTCAGTTTAGTTGATGTAATGTCGCAGCTTGAACAACAAATGGAGCAAAGTGTACAACACTCTCAAAGTGCCTCCGACTCAGCCCAGCAAGGTGCGAAAAGCATGGCTGATGGACAAAAAGAAGTTGAACAGACGGCCAACAGTATTAGCGTATTAGCTCAAGATATTGAAACGACAGCCAGCATGTTACTCACACTGCAAAACTCAGGTAAACAAGTCGCTACCGTCGTAAAAACCATCGCGGAAATTGCCTCTCAAACGAATTTACTGTCATTGAATGCCGCAATTGAAGCGGCTAGAGCAGGCGAAACAGGTAGAGGTTTTGCGGTTGTAGCAGATGAAGTTCGCACATTAGCGGTGCGCACCCATCAATCAACAGTGGAGATTAATTCAATGCTAGCCAATATTGTCGATTCAATTCAATCTGCAGTCGATAATATGGCGTCTAATCAGCAAAAAGCTCAACAGTCAGTGTCATTGGCAAAGCAATTAGTGTTAACACTGGAACAAAGCCGCCAACTTATTTTGTCTCTTGCGGCAGTAAGCCAAGAGTCAGCTATGCTGGCACAAGCTTCGCAACAACAAGCCCATACCGTAAAGCTTAAAGTGCAAGACTTTAGACTGTTAGGCGAAACCGTTTCTGCTGGTAATTATCAAATTAGTGACGCTGGCATAGAGCTAAGCTCACTAGCAGGTAAGCTCACTAATACCGTTGAATTGTTTGAACGTTAATCCCTAAAAATTAATCCCAATAGAATCATTATCGAGGCGGTTTTTGTTTATACCAAATCCAAAAACCGCTTAATGATACCAACAACAATGCTAGCGCGAACAAATCCCATAACCACACGGTTAACGCCCCAAATAAGCGACCGCTATGCAGATCTTGCATTACCCGCTCCCAATTTAAATGTGCACTGCGGGCACGTTGAATAAACTCAACATCAACTTGCAGATTAGGGATAAGCCAACTCAATGGTTTAATCGGCGCCATGAGTTGCCAATCGATTAATTGCTCATCGGCTCGATAAACTCCAGCATCAGTGTTTAGCCACACGCGATTATCCACCACTGCCAGTGCTAATAAGTCGGTCGGTAAACCGGTGCTACTATTTTGAGTTTCTTGTAAGTGCCCTGCGGTATCGAACAAATATAATTGTTGAGCATCTATAGCCACCAGCATGTTAGTAACATAACTGGCACTAATTAAAGTTTGTGTACCTTCAAAAATGACACGTTTACCCCGCCACAATAAATTATCGGTAACATGCAATGCCGGTAAATTTGGGGTATCTAATACAGAAAACATCGCAACATGTGTAGGAGCCGGAATACCATAATAATCAAGCAACCACGACTGGGTGACAGGTGTTTGGTCTAAACCAAAATCATCACTGTGATTTATCGCCACGCCAGTAAACACTAACAATAAGATAAATAGCGCACTCGCTAACCCTAAGCGTCGATGCCAAGGACGTAGAGCACGTAAAAACTTAAGTCTAAAACGGTTACGTTGAGATGTCTTTGTCACACTAACCTGCTTGAGATGATCTGCTAGAATTGAAACATGGCTTATTGCACCACATGAGCATGAAGTAATAATGCTATGCGCGATAATTTAGTTAGCGCCCTGACCGATAATGTCGCCCCTGTGATCCCGTCAATATGTTTATCGAGCTGGTATTGTTCGTCTAACTTAGCCGATTTAAATTGGTCAGTAAAAAAATCATGACGCACTTCATCACCGCGACTTTCACGATAAACTAACACTTTAGTCCGTACAATTTTATGGTCTTTTACATGAATAGCCACTGTAATAGGCGACTCTTTACCTATCTCATCCATTATCCATACGGTTTCATTATTGTGTAACCAATAACGCACACGCATTTTATTGAAACGATGAGCTAAAATGGCCTCAACCGTTTTTTTGAGGTCATCGTCAAGCCACAACACTTTAGACTCGCCACTATTGCCATTAAACGCTTGGCTAATAAACGCCTCATTTGACTGATATTGTGAGGCAGCGACAGCATTAAAGGCGGAACAACAAACGGCTAATCCCAGCATAAACACCATCAAATATGATCGTAATATTGTCTGCATATTGGCCTTCCAGCAATCATAAAAATACGGGTGCCAACAATATACACTGTTGGCACCCATTTACCGACAATCTGTTATATCGGTTTATCTTATCTCAGAATACTCAACGATTAGAACTGGTAACCAACACCTAGGTTGAAACCGTCTGAATCAGCTGCGCCGCCAATGTTTTCGTAATCCGCTTTAAACACGACGTTTTCATGTAACCAATAGTTCACACCTACGCTAGTTTGTTTTTTCTTGGTGTCGGCACTATCACCGGCATTATTATCCCATTCGTTGTAACGGGCAAACACACCAAACTGTTCATTAATACGGTAAGCAGGCTCAATATAGAAACCATTTTGCTTATCACGACCTAAAGCTTCTGCTTCTTTACCATCAATGTTCCACTGAGCGTATAACGCTTTTACAGTAAAGTTTTCAATGCTGTAAATCGCATGTGCAGTAAGCAGTGTTGCTGAGGCAGAATCAACGCCAGCAGTACCTTGAGTTAAATCAGACTGATATTGAACCGTTGCAGCTAGCTCTAAACCAGGAACCGCAGTATATTTTACACGGCCGGTATAAGCTAAATCTTCACCCTTGGCTTCAGATACTTTTTGACGACCATTACGGATTTTGTATCCAGAGCTTTGATCTAAATACAAACCAGAAGTCACTGCAGTGTCAAAGGCTAAACCAGGAGCCGCTTTAATATTAAGGTTTAAACCACCTTCCCACCATGTTGCAGGAATAATGTCTTTTTCTACCGGGTTACGCTCAACACCGTAAAAGACAGTTGGTTCGTGAGTTTCATTAATAATACCAACAGGCATTAAGAATAGACCCGCTTTACCCGTGAACATCTCATTAAAGTCATGCTCGATATACGCTTGCTCTAACTCAACTTCACCTTTTTTGCTTTCGCCAGCAATTGAATGCTCTACTTCTAGCTCAGAGAAAAAACGTGTTGTGCTATTAAATTCATGGCCAACAAACAATACAAAACGATGGAAGTCGAATTCTTTCTTATCTTCACCGGTTTGGTTATTACTAATATTGTTATAGTGTAATTCACCATAACCACCAATAGTGGTTGCCGACTGACTTGTTGCGGTTGCTTCTACTGCATCAGCAGTGGTTTCTACACGCTTTTCAGTTTGCTCAAGGCGCTTTTCAAGATCTTTAAGCACTTTTTGCTGCTGCTCAATAATTTGGCGTAATTCAGTCGTTTCGTCAGCCGCGATAGCTTGATTGCTAGCAAAAAGACCGAGTAATGTTGCAGCAATTAACGTTTTTTTCATTTTCTCATCCTGATTTAGTCAATGTGAGTAACTATAATGTTATGTAAAGCTATGTAAATTGGCGTGGATTATACATAACAGTTATGTTAATGCAAACCATTATCATTAAGTTTATGATACGTATATCACATATCTAATAACAACTAATTGTCATTAATGTCACAACATAACCGAGAGCTAACATCAAAGATGTTCAAATAAATACTGGCTTTGATAACATGTAGAATCAATACTAATGAGGGGGTGGTTGAAGTGAAAATAGACAGGATAATTGGACAATATCATTAATACATAACGATTTTACCCATAAATAGTAATGTTTGTATCAGAATTGCTCACCATATTAAAAACCAAAGCGTAGATAAAGAACCAGTATGATGGCGTTAATTAAAAGGTCTTTAATTAACGTATTAGCTTAATAGAGCACGGACTAGCTAAATACATTGCCTTTATAGCAAACTACTATAATCTGGCTAAACTCCCCCTCGTTTCGTCATTTATTTGTTATCAATAGCTGGCAGAGCGCTCAATTTTGAGACGGCCCAATGACAGCCCTACGATTATGCTACCAAACCGTTGAGTTTGGTAAAATTGATATTCATCTATGTACTTTACGCAACAATCAAGAATTTTATGATCCTACCGGTATTGCCGAAAAACTCGGTATATCCTCTGCGAGCTGGCCAATTTTTGGTATTGTTTGGCCATCAAGTTTAGTACTGGCTAATTATATGTTGGATTACCAAATTGAAGGTAAAAGGATTCTGGAAATAGGTTGTGGAATAGCACTATCAAGCTTATTACTCAATGAAAAAAATGCCGATATTACTGCAACCGACTACCACCCAGAAGTTGAACAATTCCTTAATAGAAACACACAGTTAAACAACGGTAAAAGCATCACTTTTGAGCGAGTAGACTGGGCGAATGACACTAGTAAGCTGGGACTTTTTGACGTTATCATCGGCAGCGATTTACTCTATGAAGATGAACATGTGGAGCTATTGGCATATTTTATTAAAAATCATGCCAGCGAAAAATGTGACGTTATCATTGTCGACCCAGGCCGCGGTCGCAAAAATAAGCTTAGTGTAAAATTAGCCGAATTTGGGTTTACCAGTAGCCATATAAAACCCATACACACCGACTATTTAACACTACCATTTAAAGGCTATATTCTGCTTTTCTCACGTGATAGCGCCGCGACTTAATCGCAAAATACAAACTAAGCAATTGTTATTTAAGTTATAAAAAACAAATTTAAAATCATAACCTAACACCTTTGCAAGGCTAACCCCTATTAAATAGGTTTAGCCTATATGTACCTTCCAAGATGTTTCTAAATAAACGACATTAACTAAACATATTCCACTTTTTAGCTTAACGCTCTCAAGCTAACATATCGAAACCAGCATCACTGATAGTGAAGATCCATTTGATAGCACAAGCACCAACTATTTATCGTACGACTGAGCCGCTATACGCCTTTAATAAAAACATCAGCGATAAACCATAATGTAAATAACAATAAACGGGGTAAGTAACTTAATGCGAATGGCGCTATGTTATTATTTGTCAGGTTTTTAGGCTCAAAACACGCTATGATCCCCCCATTGTCGCCCTAAACTTTATAAGCCTCAAAAATTGAGCCGTATAGCTTAGATGATCTCTTATAAGCCAGAACAAGGCCTATACTCAGTCTTTATCGGGCGCAGCGTAATTATCTCTTTATTTATACTTTATATTAGGCAGTACCATGGCTATCAGAATTAAACTTAAACCTGGCCGCGAACGCTCATTAGAGCGACGCCACCCTTGGATATTTTCCAACGGTATTCACAACGTCAATGGCGGAAAACCACAGCCCGGAGACACAGTAGATGTCGTCGGTCATGATGGTCGCTGGCTAGGACGCGGGGCCTGGTCGCCAGAATCTCAAATCCAAGTGCGTATATGGACCTTCGATAAAGAAGAAGCAATTGATGCCGACTTCTTTGCCAGACGCATAAAAAGAGCCCAAGCGGGTCGTGATGATCTGATCCGCGAACAAGGCTTAACCGGCTATCGCTTAATCGCCGCTGAATCGGACGGTTTACCGGGTATCACCATAGACCGCTATGCCAACGTATTGGTTTGCCAACTGTTAAGCACTGGCGCTGAAAAGTGGCGCGACACTATAGTAGAGCAGTTGGTGATTCAATATCCCGATTGCGCAGTTTACGAGCGCTCTGACGTAGACTCGAGAAAGAAAGAAGGTTTGGTTCCTGTGGTAGGGCTACTGCACGGTGAATTGCCGCCAATGCCTGTTATCATTGAAGAAAACGGTATCAAGATTGCTGTTGATGTAATTAAAGGCCATAAAACAGGCTTTTACCTAGATCAACGTGACAACCGCGCTATGGCTGCTCGTTTTGTTAAAGGTAAATCGGTACTTAACTGTTTTTGTTACACTGGCACCTTTGGTTTATATGCCGCAAAAGCTGGAGCGACGAGTATTGAAAACGTCGATGTATCATCACTAGCACTGCAAACAGCCCGCGATAATATGGCAATTAATCATCTAAATGATGACAACGTAAACTACCTAGAAGCTGACGTTTTTAAATTGCTACGCCTATATAGAGATGAAGGTAAAACCTTCGATGTTATCGTATTAGATCCGCCTAAGTTTGCCGACAATAAGGCACAACTTGATGGCGCGTGCCGGGGTTATAAAGACATCAATATGATTGCCATGCAGTTACTTAATCCTGGTGGAATACTGTTAACCTTTTCATGTTCAGGTTTAATGCAGTCAGACTTATTTCAAAAAGTGGTTGCAGACGCCGCATTAGATGCCAAACGTGAAGTGCAGTTTATTGAGCGTATGCATCAAGCTAGCGACCACCCGATTAGCAGCGCATTCCCTGAAGGTTATTACCTTAAAGGGCTGGTTGCTCGTGTTTGGTAATAGCTAGACACTCACTGCATCAAAAAAGGGAACAGTATCTGTTCCCTTTTTTGCTTAATGTAACCCAAGAAAGTAAAGATAGCACACTCACTCAGCTAAGAGCCCTTAAAACCCTAACAATCAAGGTACTCTATAAATATGCCAAGCGACTTAAATTCTAGATAAAAAGTAAACGACATTAAGTATAAAAATACATAAACGAGAAGAGCCACAGGCAAAACAGGCAAAACAGGCAAAAACTATACTTATAAGCCAGCTGAAATTTTCAATACTTAACCACTTACTTTTAATGAGGTATATGCTGAACTAACCAAAGAAATAGTCATGTAAATCGTTAATAAAATGCTTGAATAATAACCCTATCGGATGCCGAGTTTCATTTTTATCGACATCGAATAATCCAAGCTTTCAAGCTATAAAAATATCTATGCTAAATATCACTATCTCTTCCTGTCAGATTTATGCAATTAAACTTATTTTAGTGATTTTTTACCCTCAAAGTGTACACAACGTCACCTCACAAGCTCATTGAAACAAAATTGATCTAGTTGATTAACTGCTGCGTAACTAATGCTGAACTCAAAGTGGTACACACCTAAAAGGAAGATAAAATGTTAAAGAAAATATCTACGATACTGACTCTCATAGTGGCTAGTTTAGCGTTCTCATCTGTTTCTTATGCCGAACATCATGGTATGAAAAAAGACATTGTTGACGTAGCGGCTGAAAATGGCTCGTTTACCACTCTCGTTGCTGCAGTTAAAGCAGCAGGGCTTGTTGAAACGCTGAAAGGCAAAGGTCCATTTACGGTATTCGCACCAACAGATGATGCATTTGCAAAGTTGCCTGAAGGCACTATCGAAATGCTACTAAAACCAGAAAACAAAGATAAGCTTGTTGCGGTATTAACTTATCATGTTGTGGCTGGCAAAGTGTTAGCTGCAGATGTAGTTAAGCTAGATAGCGCAACGACAGTTGAAGGACAAACAATTACCATTGAAGTAAAAGACGGTAATGTGATGGTAAACAATGCAAAAGTTATCATGGCAGATGTTAACGCAAGCAATGGTGTAATCCACGTGATTGACACTGTGCTACTACCTAAGTAATTGATAAGCAATTAATGTACCGTCGGGGGCATTGGATACACTCCATGCTCCCAATTTTTTGTGCCGAACGATTTAAGCCAGTGCACAATAGTAACTAATCAATGCTTTGATAATATCTTGCTTGCGAAGTAACTAACTGCCAAGACAGCTTAATCACCATATTTAAACAATCCTCAATAGCCTTCAACGACTCCAACAGCACCTTTAATTAGCTCAACCCCATTTTAAACTGCTGCGACGATAATATTTATCGGGAATAAGATGTCCCTATCGAAATAGACAGGTGCAGCAAAAATATTAATGGTAAATCAGCTCACTATAATAGTGTTATATCCAATAAAAAACGGCTTCCTAAGAAACCGTTTTTCATTAAAATTACATTTAAATCAAAAGCTTACTCAACTGTAACTGATTTAGCCAAGTTCCGAGGTTGGTCTACATCGGTACCTTTAATTAATGCCACATGATATGACAATAATTGTAATGGGATGGTATAAATTAACGGTGCCATGAACTGATCACAATGTGGAACTTGGATAACTTTCATGGTGTCGTCTGATTCAAACTCAGCATCAACATCGGCAAACACATACATTAATCCGCCGCGAGCACGTACTTCTTCAACGTTCGATTTAAGCTTTTCGAGTAATTCATTATTTGGCGCAACCACGATAACGGGCATATCGGCATCAATCAAGGCTAATGGACCGTGCTTTAGCTCACCAGAAGCATAAGCTTCTGCGTGAATGTACGAAATCTCTTTTAGCTTTAATGCACCTTCCATTGCGATTGGATATTGATCACCACGGCCTAAGAATAGTGCATGTTGCTTATCGGCAAAGTCTTCTGCTAATTCTGCAATTGCATCATTTAAGCCAAGCGCTTGTTCCACTTTAGCTGGCATTGATAACAAGCTTTGAGTAATAGCGGCTTCCATGTCGCTAGACATGCCATTATGACGACCAATAACTGTTGTTAACATTAACAAGCCAGCAAGTTGTACAGTAAAGGCTTTAGTTGATGCTACGCCAATTTCTACGCCAGCTTTCATCATATACGCCATGTCAGATTCACGTACTAATGATGAACCTGCTGAGTTACAGATGGTTAAGGTGGCTTTGTAGCCCATCTCTTTTGCTAAACGCATAGCCGCTAAGGTATCCGCTGTTTCACCCGATTGTGAAATAGTCACTAATAAGCTATTTGGGAATAAGTGCGACTTGCGGTAACGGAACTCAGATGCAATTTCAACGTTACATGATACGCCAGCCCAATCTTCTAGCCAGTAACGCGCAGCCATACCGGCATGATAACTGGTACCACAGGCAATAATTTGCACGTGTTTAATGTCTTTTAAAAATTCAGCAGCATTTTCACCAAAAGCAGAATCTAATACTTTACCACCCGCAATACGACCTTCTAACGTGTGCGCAATAGCAGTAGGTTGCTCGTAAATTTCTTTAAGCATGTAGTGACGATATTCACCTTTGTCACCCGCATCATGAGTCACTTCCGACTCTTTTATTTCACGCTGAACGGCATTGCCATTCACGTCAAAAATGTTAACGTCGCGGCGTGTAATTTCTGCTACATCGCCTTCTTCTAAAAAGGCAAATGAACGCGTTACAGGTAGCAATGCTAATTGATCTGAGGCAACAAAGTTTTCACCCAGGCCATAACCAATGACTAATGGGCTACCGCTTCGGGCAACAACCATGCGCTCGCTATCACGACGGTCAATAACCACTGTGCCATAGGCACCTTCAAGCTGCTTAACGGTTGCTTGTACTGCCATTAATAAGTTAGTGGCTGTTTTTAATTCATGGTGAACAAGGTGACAAATAACTTCGGTGTCGGTATCAGATGAAAACACATAACCTAAATCTTTTAATCTTTCACGCAATTTGTTGTGATTTTCAATAATACCGTTGTGTACAACTGCAATATCGCCTTCAGACAAATGTGGGTGTGCATTGCGCTCAGTGGGTTCACCATGTGTGGCCCAACGAGTATGAGCAATACCGGTGCCGCCACTTAATGGTGTTGCGTCAAGCGCTGATGATAATTCTTGTACTTTACCCACGCGGCGAGTACGGCTTAATTCACCATTATTGATTACAGCAATACCTGCTGAGTCATAGCCACGGTATTCAAGACGGCGTAAACCTTCAACTAAAATTTCTGCAACATCCCTTTGCGCCACGGCGCCTACTATTCCACACATGATAATTTCCTTTATTGTTTCAATTTAATTTAGTTAGCATACGGCGCGAGTATCACTCTAACGCCATGCGCTGAAATAATGTCGACAGCATCTTTAGTGATATTGTCATCGGTAACCAATACATTAACCACATCCCACGGCAGTTCTAGATTAGGGATACGTCGACCAATTTTGGTCGATTCTAAAAGTACTACCACTTCACGCGACATTTCTGCCATCACTTTACTTAAGCCGGTTAGCTCGTTAAACGTGGTTGTACCGCGATTAAGATCGATACCGTCGGCACCGATAAACAGTTGGTCGAAGTTATATGAGCGTAATACTTGCTCTGCTACTTGACCTTGAAAAGACTCTGAATGAGGATCCCAAGTTCCACCGGTCATCAATAATGTCGGTTCGTTTTCAAGTTCATGGATGGCATTGGCCAACTGCAATGAGTTAGTCATCACCACCAAACCACGTTTGTCATTGAGTTGCTGAACAATACCGGATGTAGTGCTTCCACTGTCAATAATAATCCGGTTATGGTCGCGGATCAGCTCAGCGGCTTTAGCGGCAATAGCTTGTTTATTTAATGATAGGTTTTCGCTAGCTATTTGGGTCATTTCTTGTGGCACAGGCACAGCACCGCCGTAACGTCGCAACAATAGTCCATGGGTTTCGAGCATGGCTAAATCTTTACGAATAGTCACTTCAGAAGTGGCAAATAGATTCGCCAGTTCATCGACACTGACTTCGCCTTGTTCATTAACTAATTTAATGATCGAATGGCGACGTTGTTGGGTGTTACGTTTCGTCATTAAAATTAACTATCTTTCACATAAGTTTCGAAGCGAAAGATATTTTAGCATCAAATGAAACTTTATCTAGATCTTATCAGCAAAATTTGAAATAAAAGCACAAAAAAAGCCTCTACACTAAGCAGAGGCTTTTGATAATAATAAATGAAAATGTCTTCGAGTGGATAAAATCTTATTTATTATTAAAACTTAGCTTCTACGGCAACACTGAAATTACGGTCTTGGCCAATGGTAACCATATTATACTGACCACCTTCAATATAATCAGTATCGAATAGATTTCTGACATTGGCACGCACGCTGACGTCTTTCCCCATAATATTCATAGTATAAGCAGCACCAATATCAAAGCGGACATAATCGTCTTTGCTAATACTGTTATCGGTATTAGCAAAACGCTCACCAACATAGATAGCACCAAAATTCATTGCAAAATCTTCGGTCATTTCATAGCGAGTCCAGATATTAGCTGACCATTCCGGTGCATCAATAGGTGTTTTACCTTCACGTTCATCACCAGTGTGATATTCAGCATCTAAGTACATCATTGAAGATGTCATGAACCAATTATCACTTAACTGACCTTGAGCACCCACTTCAAATCCACGATGTTTCTGCTCACCACCTTGGGTGGTGATATCGGTATAAGAATCTATTGGAGTCGGTAATGTCTCAGAGATAGTAATATTTTCAACAGTGATATCAAAAGCAGCAGCGGTGAGTAATAAGCTATCGTTAAACAGTTCCCATTTAGTACCCACTTCGTACTGAATGCCATACTCAGGTTTTAAATCCAGTTCATCGTTAACGTCAAATTGATTATTAACAGCACCTTGCGGAGTAAAACTTTTTGAATAGTTAACGTAAATACTGCCGTTTTCCATTGGTGAATAAATAGCCCCAAACTTAGGCGATACCGCATAACTGTTCTGACCTAAACCGTCTTTCTTTTGCTCGTCATAACGCACCCCAGCCAGCAACTTCCACTGTTGGTTTACCGTCATTAAATCTTGTAAATAGAAACCATAATATTTGTATTCGCTGGGATCGCCTTTGCTACTTTGGTGATAATCAAGATCAGGCTTAATAACTGACTGCCCAGGAATAACGGTTTGGCTTGTTCCACGCTGGATCTGTTGTTGATAGAAATAATCTAGATAGTTTGCACCGATCAATAACTGATGTTGAATGCCTGCAAAGTCAGACTCGCCAGTAAAATCGATATAAGCGGTTTTATGCTGCCAGTCGTCATAGCGATCAAATGGTTTTATGCTGTAACCATTGCTAAAAGGATCCGTAGTATATTGAGGTGCAGAGTCGAAACGTTGACGATTAAATTGTTGTTCGTTATATCCCCCTTTTACTTTCCACTCATCACTAATGTGCCAGGTCAAATCAGCACCTAAGTTAGAAACGGTATTGTCAGTAAAAGCCCAGGGCGCATCCCAAACGGTTTTATTATTACCAATAATATCACCTTGAGCATCTAACCAACCACCAGCATCAATACCGGCCTTATCTTGGGTATGATCGTATTTAACCGACAACAATACATCATCAGTTAAATCAAATTCCATATTAAGATAGCCTAACCAACGGTCGCGCTCTTGATTTTCTTCGGTGGTAGAATACTCGCGCCAGTATTGTGTATCTTGCTTAACTAACACGCCGCGATAGCGAATACTTTGAGCGTCATTTAAGCTGCCTCCAGCATCAATCTGCGCACGGGTAGATCCGTAACCATCGGTGTCGACACCTACCTTAAGCATAGAATCATAAGTCGGCTTTTTGGTGACCATATTGACCAAACCACCAGGACCGGATTGGCCGTACAGCATACTAGAAGGACCTTTCAGCACTTCAACTTGTTGCAGGGTTTCAATAGGCTGTATGTAGTGAGACCACTGCTGGTGGCCATTAATTAAATATCCATTACCAGAATCTAATTCAAAGCCACGGATACTGAAAACTTGGCGGTTCCAGCGTGTAGTCCCAGCCGTTACACTTGAATCATTAACTAATACTTCAGCAAGGTTAGTTGCCAATTGTTCATCGGTAACAAAATCGGGGATCACATTGACTGATTGTGGGGTATCCATTAGGTCGATATCACCGCGCATAGCACCAGATGCTGTACCGACTTTATAATCGTTAAAAGTTCGACCCATAACATTAATACGTTCTATGTTTGTATCACTAGATACTTCAGCCATTACCGGCATCGTGATTAATACTGAACCAACTGCTAAACCTATAACTGAATATTTAAATACCATTTACAACTCCTCAATGAAACCTCTACTCCAACAAACGAGAGTAATATAAATGAGAAGCGTTTTTATTTAAACTTCCTTTTCAATCTTTACAATTGACTGTGATATAGATCTAAATTATATAAAATCAAAGAATTGGGTCTGCACACCAAAATTAATTTAAACTTAATTAACCTCTTATTTGTTATTTTATTTAGTCAGTTTAATATTCATAATTTTTAAGATAATAAAAAAGCGACCTAAGGTCGCTTTAGAATAGTCAGTATAAAAATCTACTTTTTGATTTTAATCGGCCGTTGCCAACCCGCAATGTGGCGCTGTTTAACACGTGTAATCACCAGTTCATTTTCTGCAACATCTTTAGTTATGGTTGAACCAGCCCCTAATGTCGCATTTTTACCAATGGTAACAGGTGCAATCAATTGCGTGTCGCTGCCAACAAATACACCATCTTCAATGGTGGTAATAAACTTATTGGCACCATCGTAGTTACAGGTAATAGTACCCGCACCAATGTTTACCCCTGCACCAATAACAGCGTCGCCTAAATAAGCTAAATGACCCGCTTTAGAACCTTTACCTAAAACAGTTTTTTTTATTTCAACAAAGTTACCTATATGGGCATCTTCTTTAAGCTCTGCCCCTGGGCGTAAACGAGCAAAAGGTCCGGCACTGGCGGCTTGTCCAAGCTTGGCGCCTTCAACGATTGTATAAGGTTTAATTTCTGCATTATCAGCAATGTCGCAATCAATCAAAATCGCGCCTGCTCCAATTGTCACGTTATTACCTAAGGTGACTTTACCTTGAAATATCACATTGATATCAATCATCACGTCCATACCTACGCTAACATCACCACGAATATCAATACGGGCAGGATCACGTAAGTTAGCGCCATCGAGCATCATTTTTTCTGCAGCTCGAGCCTGATAAGCACGTTCTAATTGCGCAAGTTGCACACGGTTATTAGCCCCTTCAACTTCGATAGCCGATTGCGGTTGAGATGTGGTAATTTCAACACCATCAGTTTTAGCCATGGCAATGATGTCAGTAAGGTAGTATTCGCCTTGAGCATTGTTGTTTGATAAGCGATTTAACCACGCTTTTAATTGTTTACCCGGTACAGCCATAATACCGGTGTTCACTTCGTTAATTTTTAGCTGTTCGGCATTAGCATCTTTTTGCTCGATAATCCCTACTACGCTGCCATGCTCACGCACAATACGGCCATAACCACTAGGATTAGGTAAGTTTACCGTCAAAATAGCTAACCCATTGACTGGACGTGCTATCAATAGTGCTTCGAGGGTCGATTGTTGGATAAGCGGCACGTCACCATAAAGAATTAATACTGTATCGTGGTCATTAATGTTTGGGTTTGCCTGTGCAACTGCATGACCGGTACCCAATTGTTCGGCCTGTAATACCCAGTTTAATGGTTGCTCACCAAGTGCTGTTTGTAATTTATCTGCGCCATAGCCATACACTAACTGAATAGCAGATGATCCCAATGAATTGGCAGTATCTATTACATGTTGCACCATACTTTTATGGGCAATAGGATGCAGCACTTTAGGTAAATCTGAGCGCATCCGAGTTCCTTTTCCTGCAGCTAAGATCACAACATTTAACGACATTGAGCATTCCTTTAATGAACGGATAGAGATTTGTCGACATTTTAGCGGAATATCAACCAAAGGGAAAATAAAGGCGCCAACTTAGCCAATAATGGTCAATAAAAAAGGCGACTCATAAAGAGTCGCCTTTTAAGCGTCAAATAATCAGATTATCTGGTGATATTTTTCTTGATGCATTCAACAACACGTAATTGAGCCAAAGATTTGGCTAATTCCATTGCTGCAGCTTCATAATTAAAGTCAGATCCCGCGTTAGCAATTGCTTGCTCTGCACGTTCTTTGGCTTCTAAAGCAGCTTTCTCATCAATATCATCGGCACGTAATGCTACATCAGCAAGCACTGAAATTGCAGTAGGTTGTACTTCCAGTAAACCACCTGATAGATACAACACTTCTTCACTGCCATCTTGCTTGATAAAGCGCGCCATACCAGGCTTGATTTTTGTCAGTAACGCAACATGATTAGGCATAATACCTAACTCACCTTCAGCACCATTAACTTCAAAGAAGCTAACTTGGCCGTGGTAGATGCTGTTTTCTGCACTAACAATATCAAGTTGGACTGTTTTGGCTGCCATCAAGTTCTCCTTAAAGAACTAAGCTTTACGGCCTAGTTATTTCTTTTTGTTAGCTTTCTCGACAGCTTCATCGATTGAGCCAACCATGTAGAACGCTTGCTCTGGGATATGATCGAACTCACCATCCAAGATACCCTTAAAGCCACGAATGGTGTCTTTAAGAGAAACGTACTTACCAGGAGAACCAGTAAAGACTTCTGCTACGAAGAAAGGCTGAGATAAGAAACGCTCAATCTTACGAGCTCGGTATACCATGGTTTTGTCATCATCTGACAACTCATCCATGCCCAAGATAGCAATAATGTCTTTCAGCTCTTTATAACGCTGTAATACAGTTTGTACACCGTTTGCAACATCATAATGCTCTTGGCCAACTACCTGTGGATCTAACTGACGTGAAGTCGAATCCAATGGGTCAACCGCTGGGTAGATACCCAAAGAAGCAATTTGACGAGACAATACAACAGTCGCATCTAAGTGAGCGAAGGTTGTGGCTGGTGACGGATCAGTTAAGTCATCCGCAGGTACATATACTGCTTGTACAGAAGTAATAGAACCAGACTTAGTTGAAGTGATACGTTCTTGAAGAACACCCATCTCTTCAGCTAGTGTTGGCTGATAACCTACTGCTGACGGCATACGACCTAATAGTGCAGATACTTCAGTACCGGCTAGAGTGTAACGATAAATGTTGTCCACGAACAACAATACGTCACGACCTTCGTCACGGAACTTTTCAGCGATACTCAGGCCAGTTAACGCTACGCGTAAACGGTTTCCTGGAGGCTCGTTCATCTGACCATAAACCATGGCTACTTTGTCTAATACGCCTGAATCTTCCATCTCGTAGTAGAAGTCGTTACCCTCACGGGTACGCTCACCAACACCAGCGAAAACAGAAAGACCAGAGTGAGCTTTAGCGATGTTGTTAATCAGTTCCATCATGTTAACTGTTTTACCAACACCAGCACCACCGAACAGACCGACTTTACCACCTTTAGCGAAAGGACAAACAAGGTCGATAACCTTGATACCCGTCTCTAAAAGCTCAGTTGAATTTGACTGCTCTTCGTATGAAGGAGCTGCACGGTGAATAACATAACGTTCTTCTTCACCGATAGGACCCGCTTCATCGATAGGCTCGCCCAATACGTTCATAATACGGCCAAGGGTTGCAACCCCAACCGGAACAGTAATTGGTGAACCTGAGTTTGCTACCTCTAGACCACGACGCAGACCATCAGAAGAACCCATAGCGATGGTACGAACAACACCACCACCTAGCTGCTGCTGAACTTCCAGCACCAAACCATTACATGGGCCTTCACCTGTGATCTTCAGAGCGTCATATACTCGAGGTACAGAATCTTGTGGAAACTCTACGTCCACAACCGCGCCAATTACTTGGACAACAGTACCTGTGCTCATGATTAATCCTCTAAACTTGATTTCGTTACCTAAACCTAAACCGCTGCAGCGCCTGACACAATTTCCGACAGTTCTTGCGTAATCGCACCCTGACGAGCTTTGTTATAGACGAGTTGCAAATCATCGATCATTTCGCCAGCGTTATCTGTTGCCGCCTTCATTGCTACCATACGGGCAGCCTGTTCAGAGGCAATATTCTCAACAACACCTTGATATACTTGAGACTCTACATAACGAGTTAACAATACATCCAAAACTTCTTTTGGATCTGGCTCGTAAATATAATCCCAAGGATAACTAGCTACTTCTTCATCTGATTTAGGTAAAGGTAGCAGCTGTTCGATCACAGGAGTCTGGGTCATTGTATTAACAAACTTGTTAAATACAATGTACAGACGATCCAGTTTACCTTCGTTGTAAGCTTTTAACATGACACGTACTGTGCCAATCAAATCAACAAGTTTGGGCGCATCGCCTAAACCTGATGCATGGGCAGATATTTCACCGCCAAAGCTTTTAAAAAACTGAACAGAACGGGCACCAATTGGGCAAAACTCAATATCTGCGCCTTGTTCTTTCCACTTTTTAACGTCTGACACAACCTTTTTAAATAGATTGACGTTCAAACCACCACAAAGGCCACGGTCGGTTGCTACAACAATGTAACCAACCCGCTTGGCATCTCTCACCTCTAAATAGGGGTGTTTATACTCGAGAGTACCTTGCGCTACGTGACCGATCACCTTACGCATATTTTCTGCATATGGTCGGCTAGCTGCCATGCGTTCCTGCGCTTTGCGCATTTTGCTGGCGGCTACCATTTCCATAGCGGAAGTGATCTTCTGAGTATTTTTAACACTCGCGATCTTGGTTTTAATCTCTTTAGCGCTAGCCATCTCTACTCTCCAATCTGGGACCTGAGGTGCCTAATGACACCCCGTGTTCATTATTACCAGGTTTGGGTTTCAATGAACTTGTCCATGCCTGCCTTTAACTCACCTTCGATATCAGCGTTATAATCGCCAGTAGCATTGATGGTGTTCATTAGGTCAGCATGTTGACTGTTCATGTATGAAAGCAGAGAGGCTTCGAAGCGACCGATTTCATTTAAAGCAACACCTTTAAGGTAGCCTTTTTCAGCTGCGAAAATAGACACAGACTGGGCAGCAACGCTCATAGGAGCATATTGCTTTTGCTTCATTAATTCGGTTACACGCTCACCATGCTCAAGTTGAGCACGTGTTGCATCATCTAAATCAGACGCAAACTGTGAGAACGCAGCAAGCTCTCGATACTGTGCAAGTGCTGTACGAATACCGCCTGACAGTTTCTTGATGATTTTAGTCTGCGCGGCACCACCAACACGAGAAACAGAAATACCTGGGTTAACGGCTGGACGAAGTCCTGAGTTAAACAAGTCTGTTTCAAGGAAGATCTGACCATCGGTAATCGAAATTACGTTGGTCGGTACGAACGCTGACACATCACCAGCTTGGGTTTCAATAATAGGTAAAGCGGTTAACGAACCAGTTTGACCTGTTACTGCACCTTTAGTGAACTTTTCTACATAATTCACGTTTACGCGTGAAGCACGCTCTAATAAACGAGAGTGTAGATAAAAAACGTCACCTGGGTAAGCTTCACGTCCTGGTGGACGCTTCAATAGTAACGAAATTTGACGATAAGCAACTGCTTGCTTAGACAAATCATCATATACTATTAAAGAATCTTCACCGCGGTCACGGAAGTATTCACCCATAGAACAACCAGAATATGGCGCTAAATATTGCAGTGCGGCAGCTTCTGAAGCTGATGCAACTACAACGATAGTGTTAGCTAATGCACCATGTTCTTCAAGCTTGCGTACTACGTTAGCAATGGTCGAAGCTTTCTGACCGATGGCTACATAGACACACTTAATGCCTGAATCTTTCTGGTTGATAATTGCATCGATTGCCATCGCTGTTTTACCAGTCTGACGGTCACCAATAATCAATTCACGTTGACCACGACCAATAGGGATCATGGCATCAACGGCTTTATAACCAGTTTGGATTGGTTGTGATACTGACTTACGTTCAATAACACCAGGGGCAATCACTTCAACAGGAGAGAAACCATCGTTGTCGATAGGTCCTTTTCCGTCAATAGGCTCACCTAGAGTGTTAACAACGCGGCCAAGTAGACCACGACCCACCGGTACTTCAAGAATACGACCAGTGGTTCTAACTTTATCGCCTTCTGCTAAATTAGCATAAGGCCCCATTACTACGGCGCCGACAGAATCACGTTCTAAATTCAACGCGATTGCAAAACAGCCACCAGGCAGTTCGATCATTTCACCTTGCATTACATCGGCTAGGCCGTTAATGCGAATGATGCCGTCACTTACTGCAACGATTGTACCTTCGTTGCGAGCTTCACTAACGACGTCGAACTGCTGGATCCGCTGTTTAATCAGATCGCTGATTTCAGTGGAATTCAGTTGCATGCTCAAACTCCCAATTACGACTGCAGCTTTTCAGACAAACGCGATAACTTACCGCTTACCGAGCCATCAATGACTAGGTCGCCTGATTTAATAATTACACCGCCAATAAGCGATGCGTCGATGCTGCAATTCAGCTTAACTTTGCGTGCGAGACGTTTCTCTAAAGAAACACTAATTTGCTGCTGTTGCTCAGAGCTTAGCTCAGTAGCAGAAACCACATCGGCCTCAACTTCTTTTGCCCACTCATTACGGTATTCAGCAAAAAGTAGCGATACTGTTGACAGTATCCCTAAACGACCGTTTTCAGCCATTACCTTTATCAGGTTTTGACCTTGCTCATTGACTTGCTCACCGCATACTTTTATAAACAGTGTGGCAAGCTGTGTACTCGCGAGAGTACCATTAAGCAGTGGCTTTATTGATTCGTTTTCACTTACCAATGAAGCAAAAGTTAACATTTCTGTCCAACTTTCTACTGCTTTATGCTCAACAGCAAAATCAAAAGCTGCCTTTGCGTAAGGGCGAGCGATGGTGCTTAATTCAGCCATAACTCAACTCCCTTAATCAAATTTCAGCAACAAGTTTATTAACTATGTCACTGTGGGCTTCTGGATCTATCACGCGTTCAAGAATTTTCTCTGCACCAGCGATTGCTAGTAGAGCAACTTGCTTACGCAAATCATCTTTTACGCGATTACGTTCGTTTTCAATTTCTGCTTGACCCTGGGCGATAATTTTAGCTCGCTCAGTTTGTGCTTCAACTTTAGCTTCTTCAACGATTTGAGCCTTACGCTTATTAGCTTGCTCAATAATTTCGTTGGCAGTTACTTTTGCTTCTTTTAGTTGCTCAGTAGCTTTAATTTGTGCTAACTCTAGATCTTTTGCTGCACGGCCGGCATCAGCCAGACCATCAGCAATTTTCTTCTGGCGTTCTTCGATGGCATTCATCAACGGAGGCCATACAAACTTCATGCAAAACCACACGAAGAGAATAAAGGCAACCGTCTGACCGAATAGGGTAGCGTTGAAATTCACAACAGCCTCCTAGTTAGATTAAAGACAGAAGCATTAGTTAAAGCATTGCACCCAATGGGTTAGTAAATAGCATAAATAGCGCAATACCTACACCAATCATAGTTACGGCATCTAAAAGACCCGCTACGATGAACATTTTAACTTGTAACATAGGCGCCATTTCTGGCTGACGAGCTGCACCTTCTAAAAACTTTCCACCTAAAAGGCCGAAACCAATAGCTGTTCCTAATGCACCCATACCAATGAGTAGAGCAACAGCAATTGCCGTCATTCCTAATACAGTTTCCATATCTATCTCCAATATTCTAAATCGTTGTTATTAATGATTTAGGTCAAAAAATTTTCGGTTACCCTTAATGATCTTCATGCGCCATGCTTAAATAAACAATGGTCAACATCATGAAAATAAATGCTTGTAAAGTAATAACTAAAATATGGAAAATTAACCAACCTAGTTGTAATCCTACACCTAGAGCAGATAACGCCATGTTAGAACCGTACATCAATGCAATAAGGATAAATATCAACTCACCAGCGTACAAGTTACCAAATAGTCGTAGAGCCAATGAAATCGGCTTCGCAACTAGAGTCACTGTTTCTAATAATAAGTTGACGGGTATCATTGCCCAATGGTTAAAAGGCTGAAAAGTTAGTTCTTTAACAAAACCTGAAACACCTTTGACTTTAATGCTGTAATAAATAATCAGCACAAACACACCAAGAGCTAAGCTGAAGGTAATGTTAACGTCTGTAGTCGGAACAACTTTTAGGTATGGAACACCAGCTAATAAAGCCAGTGAAGGTAACCAATCGACTGGGATCATATCCATGAAGTTCATCATGAAAATCCAGACGAAAATTGTCAGAGCTAAAGGCGCAATAACAGGATTGCGGCCGTGAAAAGTTTCTTTCACACTGCTATCAACGAACTCAACAATGATCTCGACAAAACATTGAAATTTGCCAGGAACGCCTGTAGTCGCTTTTTTGCCGGCACGGTAAAACAGCCATAAGAACAACATCCCAAGCCCAACCGAAAAGAGCAACGAATCAATGTTCCAAGTCCAAAATCCTTCACCAACGGTTAAATTAGTAAGGTGATGTTGGATATAGCTCTGCTGTGTCATTTCTTCACCAGTTGCAGACATGATTCATCCCACTTAACTTTGCTTGAAATATAAAGGTGCTATCCAATGTACAACTAGCGCTAATGAGTAACAGGTAAAAAGTGGCATAAATCCAACTTTTAAATTGATAAACACTAACGAAAATAATGCAATGGTTAATAGCATCTTTACCGCTTCCCCCCAGTAAAAGCTTTTAATCACTTTTGCTGCAGAGCTTGCCCCACTATGTGAGAAAGCTAGGGTTGCGAATACAAAATTAGGAAGTACAGCAATTACGCCACCTGCAAGTGCAGATAAGCCATACTGTGCTCCCCACATAACGAAAAATAGTGTTGAAATAATACTCGCGACTGCCGCTTGTACCAGCACTAATTTATAGGCTGCTAACCTGCCACGACGCGCTAAAACATTACCCAACTTCATATCTCCGCATTATTGCCTTTCGCGGTCCTAATGTTAAATTTAATATATTAAACTAGCCTTAAGATTCAAAAAGCCTGCAAAGTATACCTTTTCGCGCTTTGTTTGCAACTTTGATGATAGTAAAACAACGATTTTGCGCACTATCGAGCGCTAAATTACTAAAAACTAAAATTAGAGCTACGTCACAAACTTACTAATGAAATTGGTTTAATCCACATTTCAACGAATTTTACTTAAAATCCCGTCTAATTCAGCAAGATTCTGGTAATTTATTACAATTTTGCCTTTACCTTTACTTCCATGATTGATAGCAACTTTAGCACCTAGTCTTTCAATTAACTCTTGTTCTAAGCGGCTAACATCATGATCTTTAGCTGGTGTTTCGGCGTCTTTAGCCGGATTCAAGGCTTTATTAACTAATCGTTCAGTTTCTCGAACAGTCATTTCTTTCGAGGCTACTAATCGAGCTAAATTTGTCTGTTCATCACCCTCTAATGCTAATAAAGCACGAGCATGCCCCATGTCGATGTCACCGTTTTCTAACAAACGTTTAACAGGTTCGTTAAGGCTATTTAAACGCAATAAATTAGACACGCTAGCACGGGATTTACCTACAGCATCAGCGACTTGTTGATGAGTTAATTCAAACTCTTCAAGTAATCGCTGTAATGCGATGGCTTCTTCCATTGCATTTAAATCTTCACGTTGAATGTTCTCAATAAGAGCAATCGCAACAGCGGCATCATCGGCAACTTGCTTAACAATACACGGTACTTTATCAAGTTTAGCGAGTTGAGCCGCACGCCAGCGGCGTTCGCCGGCGATAATTTCATAGTTAGTATCAGAAATTTTACGAATAACAATCGGTTGTATTACACCTTGAGCTCGAATAGATTCAGCCAGCTCTTCTAATGCTTCGGGCGACATATCTTTACGGGGTTGATATTTACCTGGTTGTAATAAATCAAGATCAAGGTGCAGTAAATCACTTACCGTAGCAGATAGTTGTTGTTTTTCTTCTGCTTGTTCGCTTTTACGACTAGCGGCATTACTGTGGCTTAATAAGGCATCCAAGCCTTTACCTAAACCGCGTTTTTTTAAAGTCATTTCGCTATCCTACGCTTGTTTGGGTTGAGTTTGCTGTTCTGCACGACGGATTATTTCACCCGCTAGGGCTAAATAAGCTTTGGCCCCAGCACTGGATTTGTCGTAATACATGGCAGGCGCACCAAAACTAGGGGCCTCAGCTAATCGAACATTCCGGGGTATAACAGTACGATACACTTTTTCTCCAAAATGCTGCTTAAGCTGATCAGAAACATCATTAGATAAACGATTGCGCGGATCATACATTGTACGCAAAATGCCTTCGATGCTTAGCGTTGGATTTACCATTGCACCAAGCTTAGTAATCGTTTCAATCAATGCTGTTAAGCCTTCTAGGGCATAATATTCACATTGCATTGGCACGAGCACAGAATCAGCAGCAGACATAGCGTTCACGGTGAGCATATTAAGCGATGGCGGACAATCAATAAAAATATAATCGTAGTCATCTCTGATCGGCGCTAATGCGTTACGTAAGCGGATCTCACGAGCATAAAATTCCATCAGTTTAATTTCAGCAGCGGTCACATCACCATTACCTGCGATCAAATCATATTTACCAATGGTATTTCTAATGACAATATCAGCAAAAGGTTTTTCTTCTACCAATAATTCATAAGCGGTATTGTCGACTTCATATTTATCGACGCCACTGCCCATCGTAGCATTACCTTGAGGATCTAAATCGATCAACAACACTTTACGCTTTGTGGCGGCAAGTGATGCGGCTAAATTAACGCAAGTTGTTGTTTTTCCAACGCCACCTTTTTGGTTGGCTACGGCAATGATTTTACCCACAATGTCATCCTGTCTTAATATTATTGATGTCCGGTTAGCTTAATTAGCGAAAGAAATGCGATTTATTGCTTAGCAATTTTTAATAAATGTCGCTGTTCATCTAACATAGGGACATGCAATACAATGGTTTCTACCAACGAAAATCCCGCTGGTATATCTTGTAATTCTTGCTGATTTATCTGGCCTTTTAACGCATAAAAAGTGCCTTTTTCAGTCGGTAAATGATGACACCAACTGAGCATATCTTGAATCGATGCAAATGCTCTACTTAATACCCCATTAAATTTGCTTTCTGGGTTATAAGCTTCAACACGACTTTCTACTGAAGTAATATTGTTAATTTTTAATTCAAATTGAACCTGTTTTTGAAAACGGATCCGTTTTCCTAAACTATCAAGCAATACAAACTGTTTATCTGGGTTCATAATGGCTAATGGGATCCCTGGTAAACCGGGGCCAGTTCCCACATCAATAAATCGCTGTCCTTCAAGATAAGGAGAAACGGTCAAACTGTCCATAACATGACGGATTAACATTTGCTCAGGATCGCGAACAGCGGTTAGGTTATAAGCCTTATTCCATTTATCAAGCATTTCAACAAAACCTATTAATTGTTTTTGTTGTAATTCAGTGGCCGACATATCCATTTCAGCTAAATAGGTTTTAAGTTGGGCAGATAACACAGAAAGCCTCGTAGGTTGCATGATAAACACGGCAGTTATTATGAAGCCGTAAAAGCACTAAGGGAAGCCTTATGGCTTCCCTTGTGTTATTGAGTTGAAAAAATAACTAGATTTATGCTATTTTTCGTAATAATCCACGTTTTTTCAAATGTACTAGCAAAATTGAAATTGCTGCTGGGGTAATTCCTGAGATCCTTGATGCTTGTCCAACGGTATCAGGTTTATGGTTATTCAGTTTTGCAATCACTTCATTTGATAAACCTGGAACTTCTTGATAGTCCAGATCAAGTGGCAACAATGAGCTTTCATGACGAATAGCTTTATCAATTTCTTCTTGTTGACGCTGAATATAACCAGAATATTTAACTTGAATTTGTACTTGTTCAGCGGCCTGTTGATCGTTAAGTCCTGGCCCAAAACCATCTAATGACATTAGCTTTGCATAATCCATTTCTGGTCGACGTAATAAATCTTCAAACGATGCTTCACGTGAAATAGGTGTATTAAGTTGTGGATTTAGTACACCTAATAGCGGTGAATTGGGGTGAACCCACTGACTTCGTAAACGCTGTAGTTCTAATTCGATCGATTCTCTTTTGGCAATAAATAATTCCCAGCGATTGTCATCAACCAATCCAAGCTCACGGCCTTTTTCTGTTAAACGTAAATCAGCATTATCTTCACGCAATAGCAAACGATATTCAGCACGACTGGTGAACATACGGTACGGTTCTTTAGTGCCTAAAGTGGATAAATCATCCACCAGTACACCAAGATATGCTTGATCACGACGTGGACACCAACTTTCTTTACCCTGAACCTGTAGAGATGCATTCATCCCTGCAAGTAAACCTTGTGCCCCAGCTTCTTCGTAACCTGTGGTGCCGTTAATTTGACCTGCGAAATAAAGTCCCGCAATCGCCTTGGTTTCTAATGAGTTTTTAAGATCGCGAGGATCAAAATAGTCATATTCGATAGCATAACCTGGGCGCATAATTTCTGCATTTTCCATGCCTTTAATTGATCTAACTAAATTCAGTTGCACATCAAATGGCAAACTGGTTGAGATACCATTAGGGTAAATCTCATTAGTGCTTAACCCTTCAGGCTCAATAAAGATCTGGTGTGACGATTTATCTGCAAAACGGTGAATTTTGTCTTCAATAGATGGACAATAACGTGGTCCTATCCCTTCTATAACCCCTGAATACATCGGGCTTCTATCGAGTCCTCCACGGATAATATCGTGGGTTTTTTCATTGGTGTGGGTAATGAAACATGAAACTTGTCTTGGATGTTGATTTACGTTACCCGTAAATGACATAACCGGTAATGGCGTATCACCTTTTTGTTCGGTCATTTGTGAAAAATCAATGCTATTAGCATCTATACGTGGTGGTGTGCCTGTTTTTAGACGGCCAACACGTATATTTAATTCACGTAATCGATTAGCTAACGCTATGGCTGGAGGATCACCGGCTCTGCCACCGCTGTAATTCTGCATACCAATATGAATCTTACCGCTTAAAAATGTGCCTGTTGTTAGCACAATAGCTGGAGCTTCAAAAGCTAATCCCATTTGAGTCACTACGCCAATAACTTTATCATTTTCAACAACTAGGTCATCAACTGCCTGTTGGAATATACGTAAATTAACTTGGTTTTGTAAAATATTCTGGATTTTCTGACGATACAAAGCTCTGTCTGCCTGAGCACGTGTTGCACGTACCGCTGGGCCTTTGCTTGAATTTAACGTTCTAAATTGAATGCCTGCAAAGTCAGTGGCGGTTGCCATTGCACCACCTAATGCATCAATTTCTTTTACCAAATGGCCCTTACCAATTCCACCAATAGCTGGATTACAAGACATTTGGCCAAGTGTGTCGATGTTATGAGTTAGCAATAGGGTTTTTGATCCCATTCTTGCTGCTGCAAGTGCTGCTTCAGTTCCGGCATGACCACCACCTACAACAATTACATCAAACCGTTCATGAAAATGCATTATCTGACCTTTGATAGCTATAAAAGTTAAATTCAATTTTAATCTGTTTTCGAGTGGATCATTTTAGCACTTGCTTGTCTTAACGTGAACGATCATTTTTCACTTATTGATCAAGATGAGGTTTGCTTAATAGATCTTAAGATCTTTATATAGATCTTTTTATTATATTTATTATTAGGATCGGACTTTTCTGTTGATAACTTTTATTTATGATTAAAATCAGGTGTTAAGGTAAAAACTAACCTGTGATCTGATCGCGATCAAACTCAAGATAACATGGGGATAGATCGGGTACTTATCCACAAGGGTGATCATTGAGCAGATCGGAGTGTGAATAGTACAGAGTTATGATCGCTAAAAATAATAGCTTATCCACAAACTTATACTAAGAAAGAGTATATTGTGGATAAGTATGATCTAATCTGTGGGCTGATCATGATTTATTCAAACTATGATCGAATTTATTAATATTTATATAAGATCCTGCCATTGTAATAACCATGCTAGAGCGGGTTCTTCAGGGATCGGATCTTGTTGTACATCGATTTGGATCTTATCCACAATAGCGTTAGATCCATTTTGTAAAAGTATGGCGATGATTTTTTCCGGTCCTTGGCAAAAAGTATCGTAACTTGAGTCGCCAATTGCACATAATGCGAACTTAATATGCTTAAGATCGGTCGTTCTGATCATTAATTGCTTATAAAAAGGTACTATGTTGTCGGGTAGATCGCCTGCTCCATGAGTCGAACAGACTATTATCCACAGTGAAAAATCGGCTAATTCATCAATATTAGGCTCTATAAATACCTCTGTTTGATGATTTAACTCAGCAAGCTGCGCTGCCATTTCATCAGCAACATACTCTGAACCGCCTAATGTTGTGCCTACTAATAGTGCTATTTTTGCCATTTTGACTCCAAATTATCTGTGTATTTCATTATTACATACCTGTTTTGATCGCTGTGGGGCGATGCATTCGGCTATTTTACTCGTTCAACTGCGATTAATGTTGGCTTATTTGTGTTTATAAAGGGGGATAACTGTGTAAATAAGTGTGCTTTAGGCGTTTTTAAGTCCTTTTATTTAGGCTTTGTTTATTGGTTAACATGAGTTTTTAATGTTTTTAGCATAAAAAAACGAGCCTTATAAGGCTCGTTGATATGGGGTTAATACTGCAGTATTACTTGGATAACTAGCTTAATGACAAATATTTTGCATGAAAACGCAGATGGTCCTCAATAAATGACGCGATAAAATAATAGCTGTGGTCATAGCCAGACTGCATTCTTAACTCAAGCGGATAACCTTTTTCTTTAGCTACTTGCATTAATGTTTGTGGTTTTAGTTGCTCGTCTAAAAAGTTGTCATTGCTACCTTGGTCCACCAGCATGGGCACAAATTGTTGGCTTTTAGCCATCAACTCGCAGCTGTCATATTGTAGCCATTGTTGCTGATCATCACCTAAGTAGCCTCGAAATGCCTTGATGCCCCAAGGGCTATCGATTGGATGACAAATAGGGCTAAATGCAGATACACTTTTAAATTGCTGTGGATTTTTTAATCCGATGGTTAACGCGCCATGACCACCCATTGAATGACCACTGATGCTGCGTTGCGCTGTTACCGGAAAATGCGCCTCAATCAACTTAGGTAACTCATTAACCACGTAATCATACATTTGATAATGCTGATCAAATGGCGGTTTAGTGGCATTAAGATAAAAGCCGGCACCTAAACCAAAATCATAAGCACCGTCTTTATCGTCGGCCACACCTTCACCGCGCGGGCTGGTATCGGGCGCGACTATCGCCATACCAAGTTCAGCGGCTATACGAAGTGCACCCGCTTTTTGCATAAAGTTTTCATCAGTACAGGTGAGTCCTGATAACCAATATAACACTGGTACTTTTTGACTTTCCGCTTGTGGCGGTAAGTAAACAGCAAAGCGCATAGTGCAATTAAGTGTGCTTGATTGATGACTATATTGTTTATGCCAACCACCAAATACTTTGGTACTGCTGATACTTTCAATGGTCATGATGTATCCTTATTGGTCATTAGCCATTAAGTGATTTACACCTAACGGCCAACAGCATGTAAATTAACCGTTACTTGACAAAGTGAATAACACTGCGAATACTTTCGCCTTTATGCATTAATTCAAATGCTTCATTTATACCTTCAAGCCCCATTGTGTGGGTAATAAACTGGTCAAGTTTAAACTCACCCGCTAAATATTGTTCAACAATACCTGGTAACTCACTACGTCCTTTTACTCCACCAAATGCACTGCCACGCCATACACGACCAGTGACTAGTTGGAATGGGCGGGTTGATATTTCTTGGCCAGCGCCAGCTACGCCAATAATGACCGACTCGCCCCAACCTTTGTGACAACATTCTAATGCGCTGCGCATTACATTGACGTTACCGATACATTCAAATGAGAAATCGACGCCGCCGTCGGTCATTTCAACAATCACATCTTGGATTGGTTTATCAAAGTCTTTAGGATTAATGCAGTCTGTTGCGCCTAATTTTTTAGCTAACTCAAATTTGGATTCATTAAGATCGACACCAATAATACGGCTAGCACCTGCCATAGTGGCACCAATAATAGCCGATAGACCAATACCGCCTAATCCAAAAATAGCCACCGTATCGCCTTTTTGTACTTTAGCGGTTTTGAGTACTGCGCCAATACCTGTAGTGACACCACAACCCAATAAACACACTTCTTCAAGCGGTGCAGTTGGGTTTACTTTGGCTAGTGAAATTTCTGGTAATACGGTGTATTCAGAAAAGGTTGAGCAACCCATATAATGGAAAATAGGCTCGCCATCTTTAAAGAAACGGGTGGTACCGTCAGGCATTAAGCCTTTACCTTGAGTGGCACGAACGGCACTACACAGGTTGGTTTTACCAGAAGTACAGAATTTACATACTCCGCATTCTGCTGTGTATAGCGGAATAACATGGTCGCCTACTTTTACGCTAGTAACCCCTTCACCTATCATGTGAACTATGCCGCCACCTTCATGGCCTAAAATGGCGGGAAATACCCCTTCAGGATCATCACCTGACAGTGTGAAAGCATCAGTATGACAAACGCCAGATGCCACAATACGCACCATGACTTCGCCCGCTTTTGGGTACATTACGTCAACTTCTTCTACCGACAATGGCTGACCAGGTCCCCAAGCAATAGCGGCTTTTGACTTAATAAATTGTGCAGACATAAATGATTTCCTTAATGTTAACGACCATGGTCAACATGGCTAAGAGGTATTGCTACAGTGTAGTGTATTTAGCCATTGTATTTGTTTATCATAGAATGATAATTAGCTTGTTTTGTAAATGACTTTTACGAGAATGTAATAATGATGCAGTGGGAAGGGATTTTTGAATTTGTTGCGGTAGCAGAAACCGACAGTTTTACTGCTGCAGGTAAGCGTTTGAGCATTTCGACGGCGCAAGTGAGTCGACAAATTAGCCAGCTTGAAAATCGCTTAAACACTAAATTATTCTATCGCACTACCCGTAAAGTATCATTAACCGAAGAGGGCTCGGTTTATTATCAACATTGTCGCCAAGTGTTAAACAGTCTTGACGAAGCTGAACGGGCTATTTCAAGTTTAAAAGATAAGCCACAAGGGCTGATTAGAATTACCGCTCCTGTGACTTACGGCGAAAAGTTTATCATGCCGATTGTGATTGATTTTATGCAGCAATATCAAGATATTGAAGTTGTTTGCGAGCTGACTAATCAACAACTTGATTTAGTCGATGGCGGTTATGATCTAGCTATTAGGCTAGGGCGGTTAACTAATTCGTCAATGATGGCCAAACGCTTAACAAATCGCAGCCAATATGTGTGCGCTGCGCCGAGTTATATTGCTCAATACGGTACACCTTATGCGTTATCTGAACTGGCTCAACATAATTGCTTAATAGGCAGTCTGCCTCATTGGCATTTTGTAGAACAAGGTAAACCTAAGACAGTAAAAGTGCATGGATCTTTGGCATGCAGTAGCGGTTTGAGTTTATTGAACGCAGCCATTTGTGGTTTGGGGATAGTGCAGTTACCGGGATATTACGTCAATGATGCCATTGTTGAAGGGACATTAGTGGTATTGCTTGCTCCCTTTCAACAACCTAAAGAAGGTATTTGGGCTTTGTATCCGCATAATCGTCATTTATCACCTAAAGTCAGATTATTGGTCGATAAGTTGTCGCAAGAGTTGTAAAAATGGTGTCTAAATCCACTATTAACTAGCTCATAGTACGTATAAAACGCGCTATTTGAGCTTTGGGTAGGCTAGATATTTTATTAATAATATCAATGGTTATAGGGTGTTTTGGCATTTGTTGTTGCAGTATTTCTAGTTGATGTAACCAAAGGTGGCTGGTCATGGTAGCGTCAGCTAAGGCACGGTGAAAAACACCATCGTTAGGCAATTGATGATAATCGACTAAAGTGCCTAGCTTATGATTGGGTGCGTCCTGACTTATGCGGCGGGATAGCAATAAAGAGCAAACAAACTGACCACTGTAATGCAGTTTGCTATGACTAAATTCAGCATCAAGAAACTTCTTATCAAAACTGGCATTGTGTGCCACTAAATTAAAGCCATCAATAAACTGAGCAAACTGCCCCATGACTTGTTTAGAGGTTGATGCATGCTTAAGCATATTGTTGCTGATACCGGTGTATTGTTCAATAAAGCTATTGACTCGTTGACCAGGATTAATCAATTCTTGGAAGGTATCGACTATTTGGCCATTGACCAGTTTTACCGCGCCAATTTCAATGGCTCGGTCACCATTATCGGGTGATAGTCCTGTGGTTTCAAAATCGAGTACCACAATATGATTAGCGAATATGGGGATCATAGAGAGTTTATTTTCCAATAACCTATTTACCAATACAGAATGAGCCAAAAATCTTGCCGAGCAAATCATCGGAGGTAAATTTACCAGTGATTTCAGACAACGCCATTTGGCACATGCGCAGTTCTTCTGCCAGCAATTCACCGGCTAAATACACTTCAAGCTGTTCTTTGCCTAGCTGTAAGTGGCTGGCTGCTAAATCTAGGGCTTCTAAGTGGCGACGACGGGCAATAAAGCCACCTTCTAAATTACTTTGGTAACCCATTAACGATTTGAGGTGTTGTTTCAATTCTTCAATACCTAGCCCAGTTTTAGCCGATATGCGGTAAACACTGTAGCCTTGCTCTTCGGTATTATCTAAGGTTTCACCGGTTAAATCGGCTTTATTACGGATAACCGTGACGCCGAGGTTAGTTGGTAGGCGATCAATAAAATCTGGCCAAATTTCGCGAGGATCTATGGCGTTAGTTGTGGTGCCATCGACCATAAATAACACTCTATCGGCACTGGCTATTTCGGCCCATGCGCGTTCAATACCAATTTGTTCGACCGTGTCATTGGTGTCTCGTAATCCTGCTGTATCTATGATGTGCAGTGGCATACCGTCTAAGTGGATGTGTTCACGTAGTACGTCGCGCGTAGTGCCAGCAATTTCAGTCACAATAGCCGACTCTTTACCTGCTAATGCATTTAGTAAGCTGGATTTACCGGCATTTGGTCGACCGGCAATGACCACTTTCATACCTTCACGGATAATAGAACCTTGTTTGGCGCTAGCTTGTACTGTGTCTAATTTATCGATGATGTTATATAACGCGTTAGCAATTTTACCATCGGATAAAAAGTCGACTTCTTCATCGGGAAAATCGATAGCAGCTTCGACATATAGACGAAGGTTAGTTACTTGGTCGACAAGCTCATGAACTTCTTTTGAGAACTCACCTTGTAGTGACAATAATGCACTTTTAGCGGCTTGCTCACTGGTGGCATCGATTAAGTCAGCAATCGCTTCTGCCTGAGTTAAGTCGAGCTTGTCATTCATAAAAGCTTGTTCGCTAAATTCACCTGGTCTGGCAATCCGTATACCGCCGATTTCCATAACACGCTTAATTAGCATATCAAGAACGATTTGACCGCCATGACCTTGTAACTCAAGCACATCTTCGCCAGTAAATGAATTAGGTCCTTTAAAAAATAGCGCAATACCTTGGTCAATAACCCGGCCGTCGGCATTATTAAAGTCACAATATTCAGCGTAACGCGTTTTGGGTACATGGCCAATAATAGCGGTTGCCACATTAGTGGCTAAGTCGCCAGATACACGAATGATACCTACGCCACCTCGTCCAGGTGCGGTGGCTTGTGCCACAATAGTGTCTGTTGTCACGGTAGTACCTATAAATTTATAAAGGAAAAGGCGGCTAATCAGCCGCCTTTTTAATCAGTTATACAAGATTGAGCTTAGGCTTATTTTATGCCATTTTTCTCAAGGCCGGCATAAATAATCTTCTGCTGGGTGATGGCAACTAAGTTACCTACTAACCAGTAAAGTACTAGACCTGCTGGGAACCATAAGAAGAATACGGTAAAGATAACTGGCATCCACTGCATCATTTTCACTTGCATTGGATCCATTGTTGGCGCTACCGGTTGCATTTTCTGCATTAAAAACATCGATAAACCCATTAACAATGGTAATACGTAGTAAGGGTCTTGTACCGATAAGTCATTAATCCACAACATAAATGGTGCATGACGTAATTCATAGCTTTCAAGTAACACCCAGTAAAGCGCAATGAAAATAGGCATCTGTAACAGAATAGGTAAGCAACCTCCCATAGGGTTTACTTTTTCTTTCTTATACAGCTCCATCATTGCTTGACCCATCTTTTGACGGTCATCACCAAAACGCTCTTTCATCTCAGTCAATTTAGGCTGAAGATTACGCATTTTGGCCATAGAGGTATATTGCTTCTTCGTCAGAGGATATAGACCACCACGCACTGTGAGAGTAATCAAAATAATTGCTACACCCCAGTTACCGACAAATGATTGATAGAACATCAATAACCAATGGATTGGGATGGCTAACCACCATAAGAAACCGTAATCAACTACCAAGTTTAAGGTTTCAGAAATGGCTGAAAGCGCTTTTTGATTTTTAGGGCCTACATAAAACTGTGAGCTAATATCTTGGGTTGCACCCGGTGCTATATCATATACCGCGCCACGGAAACCAATATTAGCGAGTCCACCCGCACTCAGACTTGAGAAAATAGTGTTTGAATCCGTTGCTGGTGGAACCCAAGCAGACACAAAGTAGTGTTGTAGCATTGCTGCCCAACCTCCCAATGTGACTTTATTCAAGTTTTTATCAGCCATATCGTCAAAGTTATATTTCTCATAACGAGTATCTTGTGATGAGAATGCGGCACCACGATAAGTAGGCATCATCATGCTACTTTCAGATTCTTTAATCGATTGCTTTATTTGGCCATACATTTGCACTTGTAAAGGCGCAGCAGAAGTATTGTTGATGCTGTAATCAACTTTGATGTCGTATTGACCCCGAGTAAAGGTAAAGTTTTTTACGTAGGTGACACCGTTGTCTGCTGTGTAAGTTAATGGCACTGCTAGTGTGTCTTTACCATCAGCTAACGAATATGAATCAGCTTGAACACTATAAGTTGCGCGACCATTAGCACTACTATCGATACCATCTCGACCAATGAGTCCACTTTGAGCTATATAAGTAAAATCGTTGTTTTGCTCTAAAATGACGAATGGGTCATTACTGTCTATTTCGCGTTTATGTTCCACTAATGCGGCATAAACAATGTCACCACCAATCGGATTGATTTTAATATCAAGCTGATCAGTTTTAACGCTAATAAGATTTTTAGTTGCAGGTAATTCTACTGGTACCCCAGTGATATCCGCTTCTGGAACGTCAGCACTGTGTTGTGGTGAAGCGTTAGTTTGGCTAACAGTTTGAGCTGCTGCCGGTTGTGGTGCTTTATCCGTTTGCCATTGTTGCCACATTAAAAAGCTGACAAACAGCAGACCGATTAGCAATATATTGCGTTGAGATTCCATAGCCTATTTATTACACCTGTCATTTTTAGGGGGGACGGGATCACTACCGCCGGGATGTAAAGGGTGACATTTTAATATGCGTTTCATTGCAAACCAACTACCTTTCATCGTTCCATGTGTTTTTATTGCTTCTATAGCATAATAAGAACAAGTTGGATTGAACCGACAACGCGGTCCCAATAAAGGGCTGATAAGAATTTGGTAACCACGGATTACCGTAGTTGCTAGCCATTGTAACGGCGACTGAGTTTGCGCCATAGCTTTTCTATTAATTTGTGTAGTTCTGCATTTTCCATTTCCATCACGCCATTTCTGACTAATACAACGATATCTATATCTGGGATGTCGTGTTGATGTAAACGAAAACTATCTCTTATCACACGTTTAATACGATTACGTTGGTTTGCACGTTTAACAAAACGTTTGGCCACAGTTAATCCTAAACGAGGATGTTGCTCTGAATTTGGAATTGCGAGCAGAGTTATTTCAGCAGAGGATGCTTTGATTGGATTGGAGAATACAGATTTAAATTGCGCGGGAGTTAACAAACGTAACTCCCGCGAAAAAGTATAGCTAGTCACCTAGTTATCTACTTACGCAGATAAACGAGAGCGACCCTTCGCACGACGACGTGCAAGCACCTTACGGCCACCTACAGTAGCCATGCGAGCGCGGAAGCCGTGAGAACGCTTGCGCTTCAGGTTGCTAGGTTGAAAAGTACGTTTACTCATGATGGCAATCCGTCTTTGTTAGTGAATTTTCCTTATCTCCAACATTAGAGGTAAGGGTAAAAAAGAGGCCGAATTGTAATCACTTTAAGTACTGTCGTCAATAACGAAAGTGCTTATATGATAAATTTCTGCCAATCTTTATTTAACGCTACTGAGTAATAAGCACCATAAGTTGTGGATAAGTCTGTGTACAGACACTACATCTTGTGGATCTTTCGCTGTTTCAGTAGATCAAACAATCTCTATTATAGATCAATGTGGATCGGTTAATAAAGCTGGATTTGCTTGGAATTTACAATTATCAGATCGATTTTGATCTTTGATGATCATCTACATATACACAGAATGATCCCGCTGGGGATAATTATTCTATTAAGGATAGCGATCATTGTGATCTCACTATAGAATACTCCTCCTTTGATCAAAGATATTTGGGGATAAATAAGTGGCGGTTTCACTTTGGCAACAATGTATCGGCAGACTGCAAGACGAGTTATCAGCGCAGCAGTTCAGTATGTGGATCCGTCCGTTACAGGCTGAAATGGATGGTGATACATTGGTTTTGTATGCGCCAAATCGTTTTGTGCTGGATTGGGTACGCGATAAATACATCAATATCATTAATCAATTTTTTACTGAACAAATGGGCAGTAATGCACCTAAGTTACGTTTTGATATTGGTAGCCGTCCTTCTGCACGTCCAGTTGCGCCTGCTCCAGTAGCGGCTAGGCCTGTACATCGCCAAACCAAAGCCCAAGTGGGAACGACGTCTTTTAATACCCAGGCTGAACCGATTATTAATCCTAATCATCGCAGTAATATTAACCCTACGTATCAGTTTGATAACTTTGTTGAAGGTAAATCGAACCAATTAGGTAAAGCTGCGGCGTTGCAAGTATCTGAAAATCCAGGTGGTGCCTATAATCCATTATTTTTATATGGCGGCACTGGTTTAGGCAAAACTCACCTTTTACACGCAGTAGGTAATGGCATTATTAAAAATAATCCCAATGCTAAAGTGGTGTATATGCATTCTGAGCGTTTTGTTCAAGACATGGTTAAAGCATTACAAAATAATGCGATCGAAGAATTTAAGCGTTATTACCGCAGTGTAGATGCGTTATTTATTGATGATATTCAATTCTTTGCCAATAAAGATCGCTCACAAGAAGAGTTTTTCCATACCTTTAATGCGTTGCTAGAAGGTAATCATCAAATTATTTTAACCTCAGACCGTTATCCTAAAGAGATCGACGGAGTAGAGGATCGCTTAAAATCACGCTTTGGTTGGGGCCTAACGGTTGCTATTGAGCCGCCTGAGTTAGAAACCCGCGTAGCGATTTTAATGCGAAAAGCACAAGAAAGCGGTATTAACCTACCCGACGAAGTGGCATTTTTTATTGCTAAACGCTTACGTTCAAACGTACGCGAATTAGAAGGCGCGTTAAACCGCGTAATTGCTAATGCCAACTTTACCGGTCGGCCAATCACCATCGACTTTGTGCGTGAAGCATTAAGAGATCTCTTGGCACTGCAAGAAAAGTTAGTCACCATAGATAATATTCAGAAGACAGTTGCTGAATATTACAAAATTAAAATGGCAGATATGCTATCTAAACGCCGTTCTCGCAGTGTAGCAAGACCTAGACAAGTGGCGATGGCGTTATCTAAAGAACTTACCAACCAAAGTTTACCGGAAATTGGTGATGCTTTTGGTGGTCGTGACCATACGACAGTATTGCATGCTTGCCGTAAAATAGCTCAACTGCGCGAAGAGAGTCATGACATTAAAGAAGATTATGCTAACTTGATTAGAACTTTGTCTTCTTAATTCAGGGAATGTAGACACGATGAAATTTTCAATTGATAGGGACGCCCTATTAAAACCGTTGCAGCTAGTGTGCGGCGCGGTAGAGCGCAGACACAATTTACCTATATTAGCCAACTTGTTAATCGAGGTTAGTGAGTCTTCACTTAAGCTAACGGGCACTGATTTAGAAGTTGAGTTAGTGGGCCAAGTGGCAATTCATGGTGATATCGATATCGGTCGTACGACCGTTCCAGCCAAAAAGCTGCTGGATATTGTTAAGTCATTACCAGAGCAAAGTGAATTAAAAGTAGAACAGCAAGATAATAAATGGTTATTGCGTTCTGGTCGCAGCCGTTTTTCATTAGCAACATTACCTGCTGAAGATTATCCCAACGTTGAAGAATTCCAAGCGGATATCGAATTTAGCTTAAAGCAGGGCGTGTTGAAGTCGATTATCGATTCAACCCAGTTCTCAATGGCTAACCAAGATGTGCGTTATTACCTTAACGGTTTGTTATTTGAAACCGAAGGTAATGTACTACGTGCAATTGCCACCGACGGACACCGTTTAGCGTTAAGTCATCGTACGTTAGATATCTCATTACCTGAAAAACAAGTTATTGTGCCTCGTAAAGGGGTGGTTGAAATGGCGCGCTTGCTCGACAGTGACGATCAGGACATCACTATTGCCATTGGTGACAATGCCATTCGGGCGGTTACTACCTCCGCGGTGTTTACCAGCAAGCTGGTTGATGGTCGCTTCCCTGATTATCGTAGAGTGTTACCTAAGGGTGGCACTAAAGTAGTTATTGCCAGCCGAAATCAGTTAAAACAAGCATTAACTCGTGCGTCTATTTTGTCTAATGAAAAATTCCGTGGTGTGCGTATTCAGCTCGAACCTGGTTTATTGAAAATTACTGCCAATAACCCCGAGCAAGAAGAAGCTGAAGAAATTATTGATGTTGATTATGACTCTGACACTTTAGAAATTGGTTTTAATGTTAGTTATCTACTTGATGTATTAAATAACTTAGCCAGTGATGAAGTGCGAATTACCTTAATTGATGGTAATTCAAGTGCGTTAATTGAAAACCACAAAGAAGAAGATTCTATGTATGTGGTTATGCCAATGCGTTTATAACGGGTTATGGTCTGATAGTTTAATAAGGTGCTGTAAGGCACCTTATTTGTCTGTGTAGGATTATTCATTTCGGTGGTCACAAATAGGTCTTCATGAGTTTATCGCGTATTACCATAGGTTCATTTCGTAATATTACCTCTGCGTCATTTCAGCCTTGTGATGGCTTAAATTTGATTTACGGTCAAAATGGTAGTGGCAAAACCAGTATTCTTGAAGCTATATACTTTTTGGGAATGGGCCGCTCGTTTCGCAGTCATTTATCGCAACGAGTCATCAACCATGATGACGATAAACTGACTTTATTTGCTCACTTAACGAATGCAGACAGAGATTGTAAAATTGGCTTACGTCGCCATCGAAGTGGTGAGATTGAAGTTAAGATCGACGGTGAAAAAGTAAAGCGCTTATCAACCCTGGCCGAAACATTACCCATTCAAGTTATTACTCCAGAAAGTTTTTCTTTACTGTTTGAGGGACCTAAAGCACGTCGTCAATTTATCGATTGGGGTGCTTTTCATTCTGACCCGCACTTTTATCAAGCTTGGGTGAATACCCGTAAGGTATTAAAACAACGGAATCAGTTGCTTAGAAATCAATCCTCCTATAGTCAAATACAGTTTTGGGATAAAGAGTTGGTGCGGTATGCTGAACAAGTTACCGAGATACGAAATCAATATGTAGACTCGTTAAATGTGCTACTAAAGGGTATAATCGGAGTGTTTTTACCTCAGATTGATATTAAGGTTTCTTTTACCCGAGGATGGGACAGTAAAACGGATTTTGCACAATTACTTGAAAACCAATACTCAAGAGATTTAGCTGCTGGTAATACGGGTAGTGGTCCCCATAAAGCAGATTTACGTTTGCGTGTGGGCACTTTACCAGCACAGGATGCATTGTCCCGTGGACAATTAAAATTATTAGTCTGTGCACTGCGTATTGCACAGGGAAAGTTGCTCAAACAACAGCTAGATAAAAATAGTATTTATCTAGTTGACGATTTACCGTCAGAGTTGGATGCACAGCATAGGCAGCTATTGCTTCAGCAGTTAACCGAAACCGGTGCACAAATTTTTGTCACCGCGATCGATCCGCTAGCAATAGTCGATTCGTTATCTAGCCCTCCGAAAAGGATGTTTCATGTGGAACACGGGCTGGTAACGGTTATTGAATAACAACGAGAGATAAATATGTCAGAGAATAGTTACGATTCTTCGAGTATCAAGGTATTAAAAGGCCTTGATGCAGTCCGTAAGAGACCTGGTATGTACATTGGTGATACTGATGATGGCACAGGTCTTCATCACATGGTATTCGAAGTGGTTGATAACTCTATCGATGAAGCTTTAGCCGGCCATTGTAGTGAAATCACCATTACCATTCATTCCGATGGTTCTGTCTCAGTAAAAGACGATGGTCGTGGTATTCCTGTTTCGATACATGAAGAAGAGGGTATCTCTGCTGCTGAAGTCATCATGACGATACTTCATGCTGGTGGTAAGTTCGATGATAACTCTTATAAAGTCTCTGGTGGTCTTCACGGTGTCGGTGTATCGGTAGTTAATGCGTTATCGAAAAAACTGCAGTTAACCATTCGTCGTGCGGGTAAAATCTATGAGCAGTTTTATACTCATGGTATACCTGATGCACCTATTAAAGAAATTGGTGATTCAGTTAAAACCGGTACAGAACTTCGTTTTTGGCCAAGCTCAGATACGTTTACTGACGTTGAATTCCACTTTGAAATTTTAGCCAAACGCGTACGTGAACTATCATTCTTGAACTCCGGTGTGGCTATTCGTTTAGTTGACGAAATCGAAAATAAAGACGAATTCTTTAAGTACGAAGGTGGTATTAGTGCCTTTGTTGATTACTTAAACCGAAATAAAACGCCAATTAACAAAGACGTATTTCATTTTTCTCAAGAGAGAGATGACGGTATTACTGTCGAAGTAGCAATGCAGTGGAATGATGGCTATCAAGAAAACATTTACTGTTTTACCAATAATATTCCACAACGCGATGGTGGTACCCACTTAGCGGGTTTCCGTGGTGCGTTAACACGTAACTTGAATAACTACATGGAACGTGAAGGCTATAACAAAAAAGGTAAAACTAATGCCACTGGTGATGATGCTCGTGAGGGTTTAACCGCGGTTATTTCGGTAAAAGTACCCGATCCTAAGTTCAGCTCGCAAACTAAAGACAAGCTAGTCTCTAGTGAAGTGAAAAGTGCTGTTGAACAGACAATGGGTGAGCAGTTAAACGATTACCTATTAGAAAACCCTGCAGATGCTAAATTAATTGTGGGTAAAATCGTTGATGCATCACGCGCTCGTGAAGCTGCTCGAAAAGCCCGTGAAATGACCCGTCGTAAAGGCGCGTTAGATCTAGGTGGTTTGCCAGGAAAACTTGCTGATTGCCAAGAAAAAGATCCTGGTCTTTCTGAAATATACATAGTGGAAGGAGACTCTGCTGGCGGATCAGCCAAGCAGGGGCGTAACCGTAAAAACCAAGCGATTTTGCCGCTTAAAGGCAAAATCCTAAACGTCGAAAAAGCCCGTTTTGATAAGATGTTATCTTCACAAGAAGTGGCAACGCTAATTACCGCATTAGGTTGTGGTATTGGCCGCGATGAATACAATCCAGATAAGACTCGTTATCATAACATCATCATCATGACCGATGCTGACGTCGACGGCTCACACATTCGTACCTTGCTGCTGACTTTCTTCTTCCGTCAAATGCCAGAGCTCATTCAACGTGGTTATATTTATATTGCTCAACCACCACTTTTTAAAGTGAAAAAAGGTAAGCAAGAACAGTATTTGAAAGATGAGCCGGCATTAACCGAATATTTAACTACTCAAGCACTTGATGGCACCAATATTTATCCAAGTAAAGGTGCTTTTGGTATGTCTGGTGAACCATTAGAGCGTTTAGTGGCGCAGTACCGTGAAGTTGAACGCATTATTAAGCGTTTAGAAAAACGCTTCCCAGCCAACTTACTTGATCGTATGTTGTATCACCCTGAAGTCAGCGCTGAAGTGTTAAGTGATGAAGTGCAAATGACCACATGGTGTAATAACTTTATTGCAGATTTAGTTGAGCGTGAGAGCAGCGGTATTATCTTTACCGCAAATGTGATGCTTGATCCAGAGCGCAAGGTTTATACTCCTAGCGTGACTATCCGTAAGCACGGCATTGATACTAACTATCTATTTGGTTATGACTTCTTTACCTCATCAGATTATCAGCGTATAGCCAAACTAGGTGCTGCGTTAGAAGGTATGATTGAAGAAGGCGGTTATGTACAACGTGGTGAGCGTGTTAAAGAAGTTGAAAGTTTCTTAGAAGCGCTAGATTGGACCATCAGTGAAGCTAAACGCGGCCTGTATATCCAACGTTATAAAGGATTGGGTGAAATGAACCCTGAGCAATTGTGGGAAACCACAATGGATCCGGAATCTCGTCGTATGCTACGTGTTACCATCGAAGATGCAGTTGCTGCCGATCAGCTATTTACTTGTTTAATGGGCGACCAAGTTGAGCCGCGTCGTGAGTTTATTGAAACTAACGCGCTTAATGTTGCAAACTTAGACGTGTAACCCACATTATAGTGTGTAAATGGGTGCCTTTTGGCACCCATTTTTGTTTTCACTGCTATGCTTATTACTCGTATTTAATTCATTTTTAATAAGGTTATTTACAGTGGTTATTGGTTTCTTTAAAAAATTATTTAATATTCGCGACCGTAATGAACAAGTCAGATTTACCGGTATAACCGCAGCTGAAAAACGTCAACAAGCTAAACCGCAGATACCTGTAATAGAGGTTACCGAAAAGCAAGCGGTCGAATCTCAGTTAGATTTGTCTACGTTATTTTATAGTTTTCTGTTTATAAGCCCGTATACCACGACCACGGGTATTGCTAATAATCTTGAACGTAGTGTTATACAAGAGATTGAGCTGGCATTGAGCTCACCAAAATCTATCGCGGAAAACGTATTAAAGTTACCCAGTAAAATACTCGAGCTCGATAAAAAACTTGCCGACGACAATATTGATATTCAAGAACTAATACAGCTTATTGAGCAAGATCCTTTGCTATGTGTAGAGGTGCTCAAGTTATGTAATTCGCCGGCTTTCAAACGAGCTGATAACGATGTTAATAGTATTCAGCAAGCATTAGTTCAAGTGGGTCGACAACTATTAAGACAATTTATTACTACCTGTTTGGCCCGTGAGTTAATAGATATTAAGCCTATTTATTTTAGACGTTTTGGTGCTGAAATTTGGCGTCACTCCATGCAGGTTGCCTTTTTAGCCAGTGAGTTAGCGAGCGCCGATCAACGTGATAGCGCATTTTTATTAGGCCTATTGCATGATGTTGGTAAAATTGCGATTTTTAAAATGCTGGTGGATGCTTTTTATCAAGCAGAGCCTGGAGAGCAGCCTAGTTCAATGTTGTTTAAGCAGGTGATGACCACAAAGTCATTAACGTTAAGTGCGCTTCTTGCTCGTCATTGGCAGTTACCGCAACATGTTGAAACGCCATTATCGTTACTTGCTAATACCAATATTAAGCCAACAGATGACATGACATTGCTTATATGGAAAGCCAATATTATTAGCGAGTGCTCTATGCTACAACAGGTGGATAAATTACCTCAACCAGCATTAATAGTATTGTTGACCCAAGTGGATTTGAGCGAACAAGAGTTTGCGGCATTACATCAAAAACTGATTAAGTTTTAAACCTGATTTTCAAATTAGTGCTTTGAACATTGAAAGTTATTAATGTGGTGAGGGTTAGGTATTACTACTCTTAATGTTAAAGATGACTAAAAAAAAGCGCCGAAAGGCGCTTTTTTTATTGTTGCTGTATCACATTATTGTAGAAGTGAAATATCCGCAACGTGTAAGAACTGCTCTCGAAGATTGGTTAATAATGCTAAACGGTTATTCTTCAATGCTTCATCATCTGCCATTACCATTACATCTTCAAAAAACAGATCGACGCTTTCACGTAAGTCAGCTAATAAGGTTAATGCTTGTTGGTAATCGCCAGTGGCAAACAAAGGTGCTAACTGTGGTTGCAGTTGTGCAAGTTTGTCGGCTAATGCTTTTTCAGCTGTTTCTGTTAATAGAGCTGAATTGATGGTTGCGGGTAATTCGCCTTCAACTTTAGCCAATATATTAGAAACACGCTTATTGGCTGCAGCAAGCGCTGTAGAAGCTTCTAAGCCACGGAAATGTGATACAGCTTTAACACGACTGTCAAAATCAGCAGGACGTGTTGGACGACGAGCCAGTACAGCTAAAATAACATCAACTTGAATGCCTTTATCTTGGTACCAAGCTCGGAAACGTGCGAGAAGGAATTCAAGAACATCATCGCTGGTATTGCTGTTAGTCACATTGGTTGCGTGCAACGCTTGTGCTTTAGCGATTAATTCTACTAAGTCTAGAGGCAGTTTGTTTTCGACAATAATACGTAAAATACCGATAGCAGCACGACGAAGTGCAAATGGATCAGCAGCACCTTTTGGTGCTTGACCAATGCCAAAAATACCCACTAAAGTATCGAGCTTTTCTGCTAAGGCAACGGCACAAGATACACTTGCTGTTGGAACCGTATCACCAGAAAACTTAGGTTTATATTGCTCTTCAAGTGCAACCGCTACAGCTTCTGTTTCGCCGTCTAACCGAGCATAATGCATACCCATTGTGCCTTGAGTATCAGTAAATTCCATTACCATATTGGTCATGAGATCAGCTTTAGACAATAAACCGCCACGGCTAGCATCAACACTATTGGTGTTTACGCCGTTGTCGTTCATTTTTGTCGCAATAAAACCCGCTAATGCTGAAATTCGCTCAACTCGGGCTTTTAATGTGCCCAGTTGTTTTTGGAATACTACCGTTTCTAGACTGGCTAGACGAGATTCCAAGGTTTGTTTTTTATCGTTATTAAAGAAGAACTCAGCATCAGCAAGACGTGGGCGAACCACTTTTTCATTGCCTGAAATAATCTGCTGTGGATCTTTTGATTCGATGTTAGTGACAAAAATAAAGTTAGGCAGTAACTTGCCCACTTTATTAAAGACAGGGAAGTACTTTTGGTCACCTTTCATGGTGTAGACGAGTGCTTCAGAAGGTACATTTAAAAACTTTTCTTCAAAGCTAGCGGTCAATACAACTGGCCATTCAACCAATGATGCCACTTCTTCTAATAAGCCATCTTGAATATCGGCAACACCGTTAAGTTTTGTTGCTGCCGCTTCGGCATCTGCTTTGATCAGTGATTTGCGTAATTCATAATCAGCCAGTACTTTACCTTTTTCTTTAAGCGCAGCTAAATAGTTGTCGGCATGATCTAATTCAAAGCTCGCTTGACCCATAAAGCGATGACCACGAATAATGCGGTCAGATTTTATGCCAAGTAATTCACCGGTAACGACTTCGCTACCTAATAGCATGGTAATTGTGTGCACTGGGCGAATAAACTGAGTTTTGTTGTTACCCCAACGCATTGGCTTAGGGATAGGTAACTTATCGAGTGCGCGCTGTGCCATGTCAGCTATTAAGCTTTTGGTTTCAACGCCAACCACTTTAGCTTGATGGACTAACCATTCACCTTTATCGGTGACTAATCGCTCTGCTTGCTCAACCGTAATACCGTTACCACGAGCCCAGCCTTGTGCTGCTTTAGTTGGGTTACCATCAGCATCAAATGCAGAGCTAACCGCAGGACCGCGTTTTTCAACGATTTTATCGGCTTGTGCTAATGCGAGACCTAATATATTAATCGCCAAACGACGCGGAGCAGCATACCAAACAGCAGAGTCAAAAGGGATGTCTGCTTTAGCTAATTCATCTATAAAGTTAGCTAAAAATGATTCAGCTAACGTGCGCAGTGCCTTTGGTGGTAATTCTTCGGTACCCACTTCAATGAGTAAGTTTTCAAATTTCATTCGTTACCTCTACTTACACAGTGGGAAGCCAAGGGCTTCACGTGCTTGATAATAAGATTCTGCAACACCTTTTGCCATAGTACGAACGCGAAGGATATAACGCTGGCGTTCGGTGACAGAAATAGCATGGCGAGCATCAAGTAGGTTAAAAGCGTGTGAGGCTTTCATTACTTGCTCGTAGGCAGGTAGTGGTAACGGCTTTTCGAGTGATAATAAGTGCATGCACATTTTTTCACATTGATCGAATAGGGTAAACATAAAGTCGACATCGGCATGTTCGAAGTTATACGTTGATTGTTCAACTTCGTTTTGATGAAAAATGTCACCGTAGGTTACACGACCGCGTGGTCCGTCGGTCCATACAAGGTCATATACGCTATCAACTTCTTGAATGTACATAGCAAGACGTTCTAGACCGTAGGTGATTTCACCGGTAACTGGGCTACATTCAATACCGCCAACCTGCTGGAAGTAAGTAAACTGAGTCACCTCCATACCATTAAGCCATATTTCCCAACCTAAACCCCATGCGCCTAATGTCGGCGATTCCCAGTTGTCTTCAACAAAGCGAATATCATGTACTTTGGTATCGATACCAAGCGCTTCAAGCGAGCCTAAATAAAGCTCTTGAATGTTGTCTGGAGATGGCTTTAGTACTACTTGAAATTGATAGTAGTGTTGTAGGCGGTTAGGGTTTTCACCATAACGTCCATCAGTAGGACGGCGAGACGGTTGCACGTATGCACTGCTCATTGGCTCAGGGCCTAATGAACGTAAGAACGTCTGCGGGTGGAAAGTACCAGCACCAACTTCCATATCAAGAGGTTGAACAATTGCGCAACCTTGCTGCGCCCAATATTCCTGCAGGGTTAGGATGAACCCTTGAAATGTCTTTACGTCGTGTTTCGTCGTCATGTCTACTACTGTCAGGCTATTAATAGAAAATGTTAATGATTATACCTTGTAGAGCAAGGCAGATGTAGGTTATTTTTTAACGTACTAATAAAACGTCAATGGAACCATAGCATGCAAGTTAACCGATGTGGCTGGGTAAGTGAAGATCCTTTATATCAGCATTACCATGATACTGTTTGGGGACGACCTCAATTTGATGCAAAACACCTTTTTGAAAAACTTTGTTTAGATGGTCAGCAAGCTGGTTTGTCTTGGATTACCATTTTAAAAAAGCAACAAAACTACCAGCAACTTTTTGCGGGTTTTGAACCCAGTATTATTGCTGAGTTTGATCAAGATAAGGTAGAAGCATTAATGCTTGAGCCTGGCATTGTTCGTAACCGGCTTAAAATTAATTCAATCATCAGAAATGCTAAAGCATATATGGCATTTGTAGAGCAGGGTAATGATTTTGCTACTTTTTTATGGGATTTTGTTGGTGGTTCACCTACCGTTAATCAGTTTGAATTGTTAAGTCAAGTTCCAGCACAAACGCCTGAGTCTGAAGCTATGTCTAAAGCATTAAAAAAATTAGGTTTTAATTTTGTTGGTCCAACCATTTGCTACGCATTTATGCAGGCGGTGGGAATGGTGAATGATCATACTACCGACTGTCATTGTTATGGTCAGTATTAGTGATAGCTAGTATTCGCTACTGTTAATAATAAAAAAGGGTGTTCCACGTGGAACACCCTTTTGTTAACTAATATTATTAACGATTAGTCGTTTAGATTTTCTCAAAGAAAAATGGTTTACGTTTTTGTTTATCGCCATTTAATTGATTCATTGTTTCTGAATTAAACAGTTTGCCGTTTACCATGGTGTAGGTGACTTTGTCAGTGCTACGTATATCTGTCAGTGGATCACCGTCTATCACAATTAAGTCGGCTAACTTGCCAACCTTAATGGAGCCCAGTTGATGGTCCATACCAAAGGTTGTTGCTGGATTTATGGTAGCCGTTTTCAACACTTCCATATTACTCATACCACCTTGAGCAAACATCCACATTTCCCAATGAGCAGCTAATCCTTCTCGTTGACCATGAGCACCAATATTAGGTTTAACGCCAATGTTGTTTAACTCATTGGCTACGCGGGCAACATTAAAGTGGTTGTAATGTTCATCTGGCGCGGTAGTGCGGCGCATTGAACGCGCATCAAGAATATCATGCGGAACATACATGCTTAGGCGAGGGTGAGCCCAAACATCAGTTTTGTCATACCAGTAATGCTCGCCAGAAATACCGCCATATGCGACAACTAAGGTCGGTGTGTAGTGAACTTCTGTTTGGCTCCAAAATTGTTTGATGTCATTATAAATAGAAGCCGCTGGCAACGAATGTTCTACCGTGGTGTGACCATCGGCTATCATAGATAAATTGTGCTGCAGCAAACTGCCACCTTCAGGTACTACCATCATTTCGAGTTCTCGTGCAGCAGCAATTATCTGTTGTCGTTGATCTCGACGTGGCTGGTTGTAACTCTTAACACTAAACGCACCGACTTTTTTAAGACGCTCTAAGTGGAACTTTGCATCATCAAGTGAATCTACATGCGAGGTATAACCTGGTAAGTTGGCGCCGTATAAAATAGTCCCTGTTGAGAAAATACGTGGTCCAACAATATTGCCTGCTTTTTGTTGTTCAGATGCTGCAAAAATTTCGGTTGTGTCATTCGATGGATCATGAATAGCCGTTACCCCAAGTGATAAGCCAGAATATAAGGCCCAGTTTTGCTGTGGAATAATTTCATCATCTGCTTGGCCGCCATGTGCATGGGCATCAAATATGCCAGGCATAATGGTTTTACCGCTAATATCGATGACTTGGGCATTCTTAGGAATAATCGTATTGGCATCACCAACGCTGACAATTTTATTGTCTTTAACGATAACAACGCCGTTATCAATAACCTGATCATTCTCCATAGTAATCACTTTACCGCCAGTAAACACTACTGTTCCACGTGGAACATCGGCCTTATCTTTAAAGCCAATAGAGGTTATTTTTGGATCGACCTTGGTTTCAGATTTTGTATATTGAGTGTCGACATCTGCTTGGTATAAATCAGGGCCCAATGTCCAATACAGTTGGTTATTTTTACCGTTCCAGCTAATGCTTTCGCCTGCACGAGCACTTAGTTGGGTAATGGGTAAGTTGCTTGCTTTAGGTCCAATAGCAATGGTTTCGCCGTGTTTCGCAAAAGGAGTGACGTACACTCTAAAGCGCTCTGCAAAAGCTAGGTGCTCACCGTTTGGTGATAAACGAAACTCGGTAGCGTGGTCGCTGGTGTAATGGGTTCGTTTTTCAAAACCGTTCATACCGACTGATGCAAACTCTGGGGTCTCCCCAGAATCCATAAAGTAAACACGATCTGAGTCGTTACCAAATTGTGGTTGATGGCCACTGGCGGTTAGTTTAGTGCTTTGCTTTCCTTTGATATCGACTTTATATAAACCCGGTTCTTGTGACCAAGTTCGTGGTGTCATGTAACCGCCGCGAGCCTTTCGATAAACAACATATTCGCCATCAGGCGAAAAGGTTGGCTCTACATATTTGCCAGGCTCGTTGGTCAACACCTTGGCTTTACCACCTCTGGCGCTAACCACACTGACGGTGCCTTGCTGTTGGTCGTTCCAAGTGGTGAATACGATGTCTTTACCGTCACGAGACCACTGTGGAAACAGCTCATTGATGTCATCATCTAAACGGGTTAATCGTTTATGTTTACCATCTTTAATATCACGAATCCAAATTTTACCTAAGGCTTCAAATACCACTTTTTCGCCGTCAGGTGATACCTGTGCCATACGCAGCATTTTTACATCAAATTCATCTTGATCTAAGTTTTGAGTAAAGCGGACCGATGGCTGAATATCTCTTTGAGATTTAACACTGAATGGAATGTCAGATATTTTTTTACTGTCGACATCAAGTTTATTAATTTTACCTTTAGCCCAAAATACGATGTGCTTATTGTCTTTGGTCCAAGACATTGTTGGATACACGCCATGAATTGCCCATGTTTCTTGCATATCACGATCGAGTTTGTCATACAGCTTAGTTTCTTCACCAGACTTTAAATTCAGTGAATATAGTGTCGATTGGAATCCATCGCGTTTGATGTAAGCAAGCGTTTTGCCATCAGGGCTTGGTGTTGGGCGGATAGCACCACCAGTTCCTTCAATTAATACTTCGATATCTCCCGTTTGGGTGTCATAGCGCTTAATTTTATAAATACCTTTGACCGAATCTTTTGAGTAATGAAAGGTCTTGCCTGGGGTCGGATCTTGGCTAAAGTAGATATAGCGTCCATCTGGCGAGTAGGCCGGTTCACCCAAATCTTTTTGTTCGTTAGGGCGCTCTGTTAGTTTAACGCCTTCGCCACCAGCAACGTGAAACATCCACACTTCACCCGCTCCGAGGCTGCGGGTGCCGGTAAAATGTTTACGTGCTACTAGGTATTGTGAATCAGGACTCCAGGCCGGGCTGTTGAGTAAACGAAATGTTTCAGTAGTGATAGCGTGTGGATTTGTACCATCGGCATTCATTATCCAGATATTGTCGCCACCATCTTCATCAGAGGTGAAAGCTATATACTTACCGTCAGGGCTATATACTGGCTGCATTTGCCAAGCGATACCTTGTGCCAGTGGTTTAGCTTCTCCTCCTGCTATCGGTATTTGATAAATATCACCTAACAAATCAAATACAATGTGTTCACCATCATGTGATACATTGACGTTCATCCATGTGCCTTCGGTAACATTGATATCTATTTTACTTAATGGCGCATTTTCAGGAGCATTTACATGCCATTTTACTTTGTCATCTTCGGCATAAGCAAAACCAGAAATACCAAGGGTCAGTGCTATTGCGGTGTAAAGTGGGGTGAGTTTTTGAGTCAACATAGAGTAGATTATCCGTTGTCGTTTTTATTTTCAGTGGATTTAATCAAGCCTATACTCATTTAGTTCATATCATTTGGCATGATTAGATGACCTGAAGAGTATTTGGCTTTACTGCGTTTGTCGGTTTGAATGGTTCCTTTATCGCATAAATTACCGATAAGGTGTACAACAAATCTGTATCAATTAATGACAGACGTTAACACATGTGTCTATTATCGATTAATAGACAATGAGTGCTATAGCGTTAGATTTTATTATGAAAGGCTTAAACGAAAATGATTTATCGGTTTTACTAATCTATTTTTACTGAGTCATCTAGTTGTATTAATCCAGTTTGAATCACGCGGCAGGTGACTCCGCCACGCCAGTCGGGCGTTAGTGCTTGTTCTAGACCCGAGTAAGCTTGCTGCATTTTTTTACATGGATCGGTTTCACCGGTGATTTGTAGTTTAAGCTCAGTACCTATGGTGATCGTTTTACCGACATCTGCTGCGCTAAATTCATAGCCGCTGATCAATAAATTAGCTCTTCGAGTTAACCAGTCTAAATCGGAATTAATTTTTTGGCAGGCTGTGTGCCACTGCTGTTTAGACATGACTGTTACTTGACGTTTTCCTGGTCTGCCAAAAATATCGTTTTCGACGCCTCGCTCTAAGGTCACATTGGCACAAAAGGTTGACTTCATTATGCCGCGTTTTGCTGTTTTATACGCGATAGCTTCCAATGTGATGGTCATTCATTACAGTCCTTTTTTGAGTAAATAGTGGTAAGGCGTTTTGCTGGTATCGCTGGCAATTAACGTGTGATCCATAAATTCACAAAAACTTGGAATATCACGAGTGGTGGCAGGATCATCTGCAATGACTAATAAGGTTTCACCTTCTGCCATTTTGCGTACTGTTTTTCGAATCATCATCACTGGCTCAGGGCATCGAAGACCAAGAGCATCGAGTTGGTGTTGTGCTTGGGTATAAATATCGTTCATTGTTTACTATCTATTTCATCTAATCTAATTAGCGCTAATGTTACTCTTGTCATTTAAGCTTGCCAAGTTTGCTTGGTTTTAAAGTTATATTGAGTTTTTTATTATTTTTTAATTTTCATAAAACATGTTTCACGTGGAACATTAGCCAAAGTAGAAGAATTTTGAAATAAAAAAAACGAGCCAATTTGGCTCGTTTTTACAACTCACTTCATACAACTGAAAAGTATCAGCTTGGTATGAGAACGATTAAACGCGTTCGAATACGGTTGCGATACCTTGACCTAAACCGATACACATAGTGGCAAGACCAAGCGTTGCATTTTTTTCTTCCATCAAGTTGATCAGTGTTGTCGAGATACGTGCGCCAGAACAACCTAGTGGGTGACCCAATGCAATTGCGCCACCGTTAAGGTTAATCTTTTCATCGACAACATCTTGTAAGCCAAGATCTTTAACACAAGGTAATGATTGTGCCGCGAACGCTTCGTTTAATTCGATAAGGTCTAAATCGGCAACAGATAAGCCAGCGCGTGCTAATGCTTTTTTGGTTGCTGGTACTGGACCATAACCCATAATTGCAGGATCACAACCGGCAACGGCCATTGAACGAATACGTGCGCGGATGGTTAAACCTAATGCACGCGCTTTAGATTCTTCCATCACTAACATTGCAGAAGCACCGTCTGATAATGCAGAAGATGTTCCCGCAGTTACAGTACCGTTAACTGGGTCGAATGCTGGACGTAAACCCGCAAGTGACTCTAGTGTTGTTTCTGGACGGATAACTTCGTCAGTCATCACTTTGATCAGTGCGCCATTTACATCGTGGCCTTCAATGCCCCAAATCTCTTTGGCAAAACGACCTTCGATAGTTGCTGCATGTGCACGTTGATGAGAACGTACAGCAAACGCATCTTGTTGTTCGCGAGTAATACCGTGCATTTTACCTAACATTTCAGCGGTTAAGCCCATCATGCCAGATGCTTTAGCTACGCGGTTTGCAAGGCCTGGGTGAAAATCAACCCCGTGGTTCATTGGTACGTGACCCATGTGCTCAACACCACCAATAATAAAGGTGTCGCCTTGGCCAGTCATAATGGCACGAGCCGCTTGATGCAGTGCATCCATTGACGAACCACATAAACGGTTTACCGTTACTGCGCCAGCCGATTTAGGAATGCCAGCTAACAATGATGCATTACGGGCAATGTTAAAACCTTGCTCTAGTGTTTGCTGCACACAACCCCAAATAACATCTTCAATGTCGTTAGGGTCTAGTTGCGGGTTACGCAATAACAGTGCTTTCATTAATTCTGCAGAAAGAGTCTCTGCACGTACATTTCTAAATACTCCAGCCTTAGAACGGCCCATTGGGGTACGAATGCAGTCTACGATAACAGCTTGTTTCATGATTTAATTCCTTTCCCGCTAATTAGGCTTGGTAGTAACTACCGTTGTTGGCTGCAAGTTTACGCATGGTATCGGTCACTTGATATAAGCCGCCAAGATGGGCGTATTTGTCTGCTAGGGCAACAAAGTTTGCCACGCCCATGGTATCTAAATAACGGAATACACCGCCACGGAATGGAGGGAAACCAATACCGTAAACTAGACCCATATCGCCTTCAGCAGGTGATGCAATAATGCCTTCTTCTAAACAACGAACCGTTTCGATAATCATCGGGATCATACAGCGAGCGATGATATCATCTGACTCAAATACTTTTAGTTCGCCGAACGTTTCGCCTAATAATGCGTAGCTTGTTGGATCAATGTCTTTTTTCGGCTTACCACGACGGTCAACAGAATAAGCATAGAAACCTTTAGCATTTTTCTGACCTAGACGCTTGTTTTCAAACATAATGTCGATAGCGTCTTTGCCATTTTTACCCATACGATCAGGGAAGCCTTCAGCCATTACCGCTTGAGCGTGATGACCAGTATCTAAACCGACTACATCAAGTAAGTAAGCTGGGCCCATTGGCCAGCCAAACTGTTTTTCCATGACTTTATCGACAGCGGCAAAATCTGCGCCTTCTGCGAGTAGACCACTAAATCCGGCAAAGTATGGAAATAATACGCGGTTAACGAAGAAGCCTGGGCAATCATTCACTACAATTGGGGTTTTACCCATTTTGCTGGCGTAAGCGACTACCGTCGCGATGGTTTCTTCAGAGCTATGCTCACCACGGATAATTTCAACTAATGGCATTTTGTGCACAGGGTTAAAGAAGTGCATACCGCAGAAACGTTCAGGTTTCTTAAGACTTTTGGCCAGTAAGTTGATTGAGATAGTCGAGGTGTTTGACGCAATAATGGCATCTTCTGATACGTAACCTTCAACTTCAGCTAGTACAGTAGCCTTAACTTTTGGATGTTCAACAACCGCTTCTACAACGATATCGCTATTTTTGATAGCGGCATAATCTAGTGAAGGCGTGATGTTGTTTAATACTTTAGCCATTTTCTCTGGCGTAGAACGACCACGAGCAACTTGTGTTGTCAGGATTTTAGCCGCTTCGTTCAAGCCTAGCTCTAATGCTGGCTGAGCGATGTCTTTCATCACAATTGGTGTGCCTTTGCTGGCGCTTTGGTAAGCAATACCGCCGCCCATAATACCTGCACCCAATACCGCTGCTTGGTTGACATTATGAGCTAATTTAGCAGCTTTCTTTGCTTTGCCTTTAACGAACTGGTCATTTAAGAAAATACCAATTAGCGCTTGGGCAACGTCTGTTTTAGCTAATTTGATGAAAGCTTGTGCTTCCACTTTTAATGCGCCATCACGGTCCAAACCAGCAGCCTGTTCGACAACATTCACAGCGGCCATTGGCGCTGGATAATGCTTGCCTGCAACAGAAAACACCATTCCTTTAGCGGTAGCAAAAGACATCATGGCTTCAAGTTTTGGTAACTGTAATGGTGATTGCTTTTTGGTACGACGAGCTTGCCAATCAAGGCTACCATTAAGGGCATCATGCAACATTTGAATCGCAGCAGCTTCTAAGTTTTCTGGTGCGACAACGGCATCAATCGCGCCTACTTTTAGTGCATCTTCTGGACGTTGGTCTTTAGCGGTAGTGATCCACTCAAGTGCATTATCTGCACCGATCACACGCGGTAAACGCACTGTGCCACCAAAACCAGGAATAAGACCTAATTTGGTTTCTGGTAAACCGATGCGAGCATTGGTATCTGCAACACGTAAGTCGGTTGCTAAAATGGTCTCACAACCACCACCAAGAGCAAAACCGTTGATGGCTGATGCCGTTGGAAACGGTAAATCTTCAAGTTTGTTGAATACCGCATTAGCTTGTTCAACCCAAGCTAACAAAGTTGCATCGTCTTGCTTAAAAAGGCTTAGAAATTCAGTGATGTCTGCGCCAACAATAAAAGTACTTTTTGCTGACGTCAGCAATAAGGCTTTAATATCAGTGTTTTGTTTGATGCTGTCTAAGGCGGCATCTAGAGAGGCTATAGTTTCTCTGTCAAACTTATTTACCGAACCTTGTGCGTTAAAACACAGTTTGGCAATATTATCTTCAAGTAACTCAACCTGAATGGTAGGGCTTTGGTAGATCATTGCTTGCTTCCTTATTGCTTAAAAGCGACTTCCACATCTTATTTACTGTGCAGTTATCAAGCTTGAATCACAGCAGTTTCGGCCATCTATTGACCAGCTAATTCTCAGTGTGCGACTAAATGAGAAAAATTACAACACCCAATTTAAACGGCCGTTTAATTTTTTATCATCTAGCGAGGAGTTTTTATGTTTGTGATAGACTGAATAAGTTGAAACTTATGAAAAGGGATAGTCAATGGATCCGTTAGCTCATCTATATCATGCACACATCGGCGAACTAAATCGTCGTGTCGCTGAAATTTGTCAGCGTGAAAATATTTCCGGTCTCGTTATTCATTCAGGGCAACCACATCGACAGTTTCTAGATGACTTAAATTACCCCTTTAAAGTTAACCCACAATTTAAAGCATGGTTACCTATTGTAGATACCGCTAATTGTTGGATCATCGCTAATGGCCAAGATAAACCAACATTGGTGTTTTATCGTCCGGTCGATTTTTGGCATAAAGTCAACGATGTACCACAAGCATTTTGGACTGAACACTTTGATATTCAATTATTAACCAAGCCAGATCGTATTGCAGACTATTTACCTAAAAACCTTACATCATGGGCTTATATTGGTGAGCATTTAGACGTGGCTGATGTATTGGGTTTTACCGCGCGCAATCCAGATGCGGTGATGAACTATTTACATTACCACCGTGCAGATAAAACTCAGTATGAACTTGAGTGTATGCGCCGGGCTAATAAAATTGCAGTAAAGGGTCATTTAGCGGCTAAGAATGCTTTTTATAATGGTGCTAGCGAGTTTGAAATCCAACAATGTTATTTACTTGAAATTGGCCAGAGTGAAAATGAAGTGCCGTATGGCAATATTGTCGCCTTAAATCAAAATGCGGCTATTTTGCATTACACCGCTTTAGAGCATGTTAAACCTGCACAGCGTTTATCTTTTTTGATTGATGCTGGTGCTAACTTCCATGGTTATGCTGCCGATATTACTCGGACATATGCTTTTGAGAAAAATCGTTTTTGTGAACTCATAGGCGCACTTGATAAAGTGCAATTAGCCATTATTGAGCAAATGAAGCCAGGGATTAAATATACAGATTTACACATTGCCACTCATGAACACATTGGCCAATTATTGATTGATTTTGGCTTGGCTAATGGTAGCGCTGAACAGTTAGTTACCCAGGGTATTACTAGTGCTTTTTTCCCGCATGGACTTGGTCATATGCTGGGATTACAAGTTCATGATATGGGCGGGTTTGCACACGACGAGCGTGGAACTCATATTGCTGCGCCAGAGGCACATCCATTTTTACGTTGTACTCGAACATTGGCGGCAAATCAGGTACTGACCATTGAACCGGGTCTCTACATCATCGACACTTTACTTGAGCAACTATCTGCAACCGCCAAGCAAGCTATTAACTGGCAAACTGTTGATGAACTGCGTCCGTTCGGCGGTATTCGGATTGAAGATAACGTGATCGTGCATCACAACCGAGTAGAAAATATGACAAGAGAGTCTGGTTTAATTGATTGAGTCATACTTAATACCACAAGCTAATATACTAATAGAAGAAGAGATAAAGCATAGTCGCTTTATCTCTTTGTTATTTCATTGTCTGCAGCCAAGCGATATGAAGTTAGCGCTTACTGACATAAGGCTGCAATATCCTGGTGCTAACCACTATTGCTATGCATTTGTGGCAGGCAGTCCTGAAAACACTATTGATATGGGCGCTAGCGATGATGGTGAGCCATCAGGCAGTGCAGGTAAACCGATGTTAGCGTGCCTACAAGGCGCCAATATAGGTGAGCTTGGTGTTATTGTGGTGCGTTATTTTGGTGGAACCAAGTTGGGCGTGGGCGGTTTAGTGCGCGCTTATACTTCGGGTATCAAGTTGGGATTAACTCAGATACAGACTCAGGTGAAGCATCTCAGGTATCCGGCTAATTTAGTGTGTCATTATGCGCAACTCACCGATGTTGAATATTTAGTTGCTCAACATGACGGCGTAGTAATTGATAAAGGCTTTACCGACAAGGTAGAAATACGCTTTGAATTGGCAAAATCACACCACCATGCTTTTAATCTGGCACTAGCGACTCAGACTCAGGGCCAACTACAAGTAAAGTTTACAGTTTGAGCTATGACCAACTTATGCCAAAATGTCATTTAATTGTTAAATTCGACGCGGCACAACTAAACAGAATCCTTAATGCAATATAAAACAATTATTAGAATCACCGGTTTGCTGATGGGATTATTTTCAATCACTATGCTGCCGTCAGCATTAGTGGCTATCTTGTATAAAGATGGTGGTGGTACTGCTTTTATTCAGGCCTTTTTTGTCAGTATTTTTTTAGGTTTTTTATTGTGGTATCCCAACCGTCATCAAAAAGGCGACCTACGAACGCGTGAAGGCTTTTTAATTGTGGTGCTGTTTTGGACGGTACTGGGATCAATAGGTGCATTGCCGTTTATTTTTGCCACAAATCCCGATTTAAGTTGGACCGACAGTTTCTTTGAGTCGTTTTCAGCCCTAACCACCACGGGAGCAACCGTAATTGTTGGGCTAGATGACTTGCCTAAATCAATATTGTTTTATCGCCATTTGCTCCAGTGGATGGGCGGTATGGGTATTATTGTACTTGCTGTGGCCATTTTACCGCTGTTAGGTATTGGTGGTATGCAGTTGTATAAAGCTGAAGTGCCGGGCCCAGTTAAAGACACTAAGGTGACCCCGCGAATAGCAGAAACAGCTAAAGCACTCTGGTATATTTATTTTTTACTGACCACCGCTTGCGCATTGGCATTTTACTTTGCCGGTATGGATGCATTTGATGCAATTTGTCATTCGTTTTCAACTATTGCCATTGGCGGTTTCTCTACCCATGATGCCAGTATCGGTTACTTTCAAAGCCCGTTGATTAACGTAATATGCGCGGTTTTCTTGTTGATTGCAGCAGTGAATTTTAGCTTACATTTTGCCGCATTTACTCGCCGTGGTATTAACGTTAAGGTGTATTTAAAAGACGCCGAATTTAAAGTGCTGATTGCGGTACAATTAGTGTTGACTGCAATTTGTTTTATTACCTTATACCAGTCAGGGATTTACGACACGCCAGAAAAAACCCTTGATTACGCCTTCTTTCAAGTCGTATCGATTTCAACCACAGCAGGTTTTGGCACTGAAAGCTTCCATTCTTGGCCATTGTTTCTACCTATTCTATTAATATTCTCCAGCTTTATTGGTGGCTGTGCTGGTTCTACCGGCGGCGGTATGAAAGTTATCCGCTTAATTTTGTTAGTTTTGCAAGGTTCTCGAGAGCTAAAACGATTGGTTCATCCTAAAGCGCTGTACTCAATTAGAATCGGTTCAACAGCGTTGCCCGATAGAATTATTGATGCGGTATGGGGGTTCTTTTCTGCTTACGCACTGGTGTTTGTAGTGTGCATGGTGATTTTAATGGCCATGGACATGGACGCCATCACCGCATTTAGCGCTACAGCTGCCAGTTTAAATAACTTAGGCCCAGGATTGGGTGATGTAGCATCAAACTATGCCAGTATTTCAGACGGTGCCAAGTGGGTACTCGTAATGGCAATGCTATTTGGTCGATTAGAAGTGTTCACCTTATTGGTGTTATTCACCCCAACATTTTGGAAAAATTAATGTCAAATACGGTTATTTTATATTCAACGGTCGATGGGCAAACGCTGGCTATTTGTCAAAAAGTTAAGCAAATACTAACAGAGCAAGGTGAGCACGTTAGCGTGGTGAATTTAGCGCAAGCTCAGGCTGATGATTTAGTTAATGCCGATAAGGTGGTGATTGGTGCCAGTATTCGCTATGGCAAACACCGACCAGAATTACTCAAATTTGTTGAGCAACACAAGACAATACTCGATAGCAAAATGAATAGCTTTTTTAGCGTGAATGTTGTTGCAAGAAAGCCCGAAAAAAATACTCCAGCAACCAACCCATATATGGTGAAATTTCTTGGTCTAACGACTTGGAAGCCTCAATTATTAGCGGTATTTGCCGGTAAAATTGATTATCCTCGTTATCGATTTGTCGATAAGTTTATGATTCGATTTATCATGTGGATGACCAAAGGGCCGACAGATACTCAGGGGACGTTTGAGTTTACGGATTGGCATAAAGTGGACGAGTTTGCGAGTCAAATAGCTGCGCAAAAATAAGCTCATTACACCGATAGCGTGCCCAATGATACTGTGTTGGAAACGCTATTTACTGACCGGTATTGTTTGAATGTCTTGGTTAATTAAACCGTTACGTATTTAAGCGCAGTAGCGTCGATGCAGAATAGAGATAACTTCGGTAACTTGCTCATTCTTGAGGGTGTAATAAACCACTTGTGAGCTCTTACGTGTGTTGACCAAATCTTGTGCGCGCAGTACCGCTAAATGTTGTGATAAAGCCGATTGGCTCAACGGTACTGTTTCATTTAACTCTGTAACACTTAATTCATTTTCTAGCAGTAAACATAAAATCATTAAGCGGTAAGGATTCGCAATGGCTTTGAGCCATTGTGCTGCCGTTTCTGCATTATTAAGCATTGTTGCAACATCGATATCTTGCTTCATGAGAGTCCTTATATGACGTTTAATGATCAGCTAGTTTTGGGACTGCTGCGTTTATCTATCATCATACTTCTGCATCATCGAGATCTCAATTTTAACTATTAAATATATGAGCTATTTCTAATTTGTGATCATTGCAGAGGTTTAAAAAGGCTTTTTTTGCCAAAATAAGGCAAATTAATCAATAATGAGAATCGCAAAATGGCTAATATTTTAGTGTTGTATTATTCCCGTGGTGGCCACACTGCACATATTAGCCGTGCAATAGCAGAGCAAATTCAATCTAAAGGCGATCATTGTGATGTGATTAATATTAATGATAAAAGCCCAATCGATTGGTCTAAATATCAAGCAGTGGCATTAGGGGCTTGCGTATTATACGGCTCGTATCATAAATCGGTATTTGAGTTTGTTCGTAAAAATCAGCAGCATTTATCGCAACGGCCCAATAGCTTTTTTTGCGTCAATGTGGTGGCACGTAAACCCGAAAAACGTATACCTGAGAACAATAAATACTTACAGAAGTTTTTAACCTTATCGGCTTGGAAACCCCAAGATGTCAAAATTATTGCCGGTAAAGTCGACTATCCATCTTGGCCTTGGTATGACAGTTTAATGATCCGTCTTATTATGAAAATGACCGATGGACCCACTGATCCCAGTGCAATTATCGATTACACCGATTGGGATGATGTGAAGGTATATGCAGATCATATTAGCCATTTAGCATCATCAACTGTCGTTGCTTAGGCAATATTAAAAATGCCAAAATTTAGGGTGAAACAATACTGCAACTGTGAGTATTTCTAAACGCCCTAATAACATGCCAATTGCTAATGCCCATTTAGCCACATCGGGAAGTGGAGCAAAGTTTCCTGCAGGGCCAATAATTGGCCCAAGGCCTGGTCCTACGTTGGTTACTGCCGTAATTGCGCCGGTAAAGCTGGTCATTGGGTCTAAGCCTGTCAACACCAGTGTAATAGAAAGCACTAATATCACGATGACCATCAACATAAAAAAAGCCATGATTGAACGGACAATGTCATCCCGAATACGGTGGCCATTATATTTTTCTTTAAACACCCCATTAGGATGAAATTGTTGTTTAATTTGCTGACGCATAATTGAGAATGCAATTTGAAAACGAAATATTTTTATCCCGCCAGATGTTGAACCAGAACAACTACCAATAAACATTAAAAATAGAAACACTACGCTGGCAAGTGCGCCCCAAGACTGATAATCGGTTAATCCATATCCGGTAGTGGTGATTACCGAAATGACATTAAAACTGGCTAATCTGAGTGCATCTAAAAAATCTATTTGCTGGTGTTGCCATAACCAAAGGGCTAATGATACTGACACTAATACAACAAAGCGTAGAAAGCCTTTTACTTGTTGATCGTTCCACAAGCGTAAACTGCGCTGCTGTATAGTCTGTACAAACATTAATAACGGTAACCCACCTGCCAGCATAAACACGATAGCGACCCAATGCGCCGAGTGTGAAAAGGCCGCCATAGAGCTGTCTGAGGTTGAATAGCCTCCGGTTGATAATGTGGTCATGGCATGATTGATTGCTTCAAACCAATGCATCCCAGCAAGGTGATAGCACCATGTGCATAGCAGTGTTAAGGCAACATAAATAAGAAATAAATGTTTGGCCATATGCTGGGTTCGAGGAATGGTTTTATCGCTCCAGTCAGATGATTCTGTTCTAAATAAACGCATTCCTCCAACATTTAAAAACGGTAAAATTGCCACTGCCATTACAATAAATCCAATACCGCCTAACCATTGTAATAATGAGCGCCACACAAGAATACTGTGATCCATGGTGTCTAAACCCGATAGCACAGTTGAGCCTGTAGTCGTAATGCCTGACATGGTTTCAAAAAAAGCGTCGGTATAATTAATGCCATGATAAAGCGTGAAGGGTAGTGCGGCGAATAAACTGACGACAAACCAGGTGATACTGGTCAGCATAAACATGTCGCGTATATTGAGATTAAACTGATGGTTACGGCCATTTTGAATACACAAAATAGCCACTAAGCCAGTAAATAAACCCGACATCATAAAGTCACCAATGGTTTCCTCGCCATAAAATAGCGCAAAAGCCATTGGAACCAGCATAAATCCTGTCAGTATCGAGAGAAAAATACCAAGGATAAAAATGATTTGTTTGATGTTAAGCATGGGAACTTAAAAGAAAAATGCGCTAGGTTGAAATAGCTTCTCTACGTCACCAATAAATTTCTTATTCACTAAGAATAAAATCACGTGGTCACCTTGTTCGATTACCGTTTTATCGTGGCCCATTAATACTTCATCATTACGAACAATTGCGCCAATGGTAGTACCTGGTGGCAGCTTGATGTTGCCAATTTGTTTGCCGACCACTTTTGATGTACTGGAGTCACCATGAGCGATGGCTTCAATGGCTTCTGCAGCGCCGCGCCGTAATGAATAAACATTACAGATATCACCTTGGCGGATATGGGTTAATAGCGCTGAGATAGTGGCTTGTTGAGGTGATATGGCAATATCAATATTGGCTTCTTGCACTATGTCAACATAGGCTTCGCGTTGAATAAGTACCATAACCTTTTTCGCCCCCATGCGTTTAGCAAGTAGGGCAGACATAATATTGGCTTCGTCGTCATTGGTGACGGCAATAAATACGTCAGTTTGATCGATATTTTCTTCTAGCAATAATTCTTGGTCTGAAGCATCACCACAAAAAACAGTAGTTTTTTCGAGCTTTTCCGATAATAACTCCGCGCGCTCTTGACGATGTTCAATCAATTTAACCGAGTGGGTACGTTGCAGCTTTTGAGCAAGACCGAAACCAATGTTACCACCGCCCGCAATCATAATATTACGATACGAATTATCCAGTTTTTGCATCTCACTCATCACTGCGCGAATATGACGGCTATCAGCAACGAAGAACACTTCATCATCTGCTTCAATAATCGTGGTGCCGCGCGGCATGATAGGGCGGCCTTGCCTAAAAATAGCGGCAACGCGGGTATCAATATTGGGCATGTGTTCACGTAATGTGGCTAATGCGTTACCCACTAATGGGCCGCCGTAATAAGCTTTAACCGCAACAAGACTTAGCTTACCTTTAGCAAATTCAAGCACTTGTAGTGCGCCTGGGTATTCTACTAATCTTTGTATGTAAGCGGTCACTAACTGCTCAGGTGCAATCAGTTCATCAATAATAAAACCACCACGAGGTTTAGCATCCCCGCTTTTAATTTCGCTATTAATAAATAGTTTATCTTGCAGTTCTAAATAGGCTTCTGAGCGAATACGAGCAATTTTTGTCGGGGTACCAAATAGGCTGTAAGCAATTTGGCAGGCAGCCATATTACATTCATCACTGTTAGTCACTGCAATGAGCATGTCAGCGTCTTCTGCACCCGCTTCTTTTAATACACTAGGATGGGCGCCATGACCGACAACAACACGTAAATCAAATTTGTCTTGTAATAACCTTAATCGAGCTCGGTCATTATCGACAAGTGTGATGTCGTTATTTTCACCGACCAAGTTTTCAGCTAATGTGCCGCCAACTTGTCCTGCGCCTAAAATAATAATTTTCATGGCTTGAGGTACATCCTTAAATTGCTTTAACTAGGCGCGCGTAATAAAAGCCGTCCATATTGTCTTGTCCTGGCAAAATTTGCCAGCCGATATCATCGAGCTGAGTTTGCTGCTCTATCGGTACTAAACTCGCATCGGCGGTACGTGCTAAGAATTGTTCAATTTGTTGGCTGTTTTCCTGCGGTAAAATAGAGCAGGTTGCATATAATAAAGTGCCACCTGGTTTAAGCCATTGCCAGCAATGATCTAATATTTGTTTTTGTAAGCTAGCTAACTCTTCAATGTCGCTATTTTTTCGTAACCATTTTATGTCAGGATGACGGCGAATAACTCCTGTTGCTGAGCAAGGTGCATCAAGTAATATTCGATCAAATTGCTGTCCTTGCCACCACGATGGAATATCAGCGGCATCACCGTGGATAAGTTGCGCCTTTAAATGCAGCCTGTCCAGATTTTGTTGTACTCGGGCAAGGCGTTTTTGATCAAAGTCGACGGCGACTAAATTAATATCGGGAGCAAGCTCTAGTAAATGGCAACTTTTGCCACCTGGTGCAGCACAGGCATCAAGAATTAACTCTTCTGCCATTGGTGCTAATAGAGTTGCAGCCCATTGTGCGGCGCCATCTTGTACCGATACAGCGCCTTCCATAAAATCGGGTAACGCAGCGACATCTTTTGCGCCGTCGAGCAATATCGCATCTTGGCTTGGGCCTGCTTGGGCTGGAATATCGTATTGGACTAATGCTGCTAAATAACTATCACGTGTTTGTGATTGCTGATTATTACGGAGCCACATTGGTGGACGCTGGTGGCTTTGCTCAATAATCGCTTGCCAGTTGTCTGGATAAGCGTGCTGCAAGCGTTTAATAAACCAGGCTGGAGTATTAAAGCGCAGCGTGTCTGAATCAGTATTTAATTCGGCGTCCTGGCGCTGAATATTACGCAATACGCCATTGACCACTTTCACCAAGCCATCAAAACGTAACTGTCTGCAGGCTTCTGCTGTTTCTGAAATCGCCGCATGTGCAGGGATACGGGTAAAGTAAAGTTGGTAACAACCTACTATCAGCAGTTGATGCAATATACGCTGTTTACCTTTAAACGGTTTCGCTAAGCAGTCACTTACACACTTGTCTAGTTGCGGTAATTGACGCATAACGCCATAACATAATTCAGCTAATAAGGCTTTGTCTTTGCCATTTTGTAAGTGTTGCTGTTGATCGGGTAGAGCCACCGATAACGAAATGCCTTTTTCAAGTACTTCATAAATCGCTTTAGCTGCTAGTGCGCGCACATTCATGCTAGTTAGCCTCTTGGTTTAAACATACACCAGCGGTAAACCAATCACCACGAGCATTGAGAATGTCAGCCACATCAAGCGGCTTTTTGTTGGGCAGTTGCATGGTGTTAATAATTAACTTGCCATCGCCTGTGGCAACTTCAATTCCTTGCTTCGTCGCCGCAAGAATCGTACCTGGTGATTCCGGGCTCTTGTCATCAGAATAATCCGCCTGCCAAACTTTGATGGTACTGTTCTCGTGTTCAAAGTAGCTGACTGGCCAAGGGTTAAATGCACGAATTTCTTGCCATAGTTGCTTAGCGCTCTTATGCCAATCAAGACGTGCTTCTTCTTTAGACAGCTTTTGTGCGTAACTCGCGAGGGTTTCATCCTGCTTTTCAGGGCTTAGGCTACCTTTGCTCAACCCTTGGAGCGCTTGTATTAATGCACAAGGCCCTTGAGCTGCTAGCTTTTCATAAAGGCTGGCAGAGGTATCAGTATCTTCGATAGGTAAGTACGTTTTAAGCAGCATATCGCCGGTGTCTAGACCAATATCCATTTGCATAATGGTGACACCGGTTTGTGTGTCGCCAGCCCACAATGCTCGTTGAATTGGCGCTGCGCCGCGCCAACGAGGTAAAATTGAACCGTGTACATTGATACAGCCTAAACGCGGAGTATCAAGCACTACCTTTGGCAAAATCAACCCGTAAGCCACAACAATCATAATATCTGCATTAAGAGCTGCCAATTCCGCTTGTGCCTCTTCATTTCGTAAAGATGCAGGTTGGAATACCGCAATAGCATGCTCTAAAGCCAAGGCTTTAACTGGACTGGCGGTGAGCTTCTTTCCTCGCCCTGCTGGTCGATCGGGTTGAGTATAAGTCGCAATCACCTCATGTTCAGAGTCAATGAGTGCTTGTAAATGTCGGGCAGCGAAATCCGGAGTACCGGCAAAGATAATTTTTAACGGTTTCAAATTTTTTCCTATGCTTCTTTAGCATCTAAACGTGCTTCTTTTTCAAGCTTAGTTTTAATGCGTTGGCGTTTTAATGGCGATAGATAATCGACAAATAACTTACCTTTTAGGTGATCCATTTCGTGTTGAATACAAATGGCAAAAAGCTCATCTGCTTCAACGGTAAATTCCTTACCGTGACGATCTAGGGCTGTTAAGGTGACAAATTCAGCACGGTCAACTTTGGCATAAATTCCCGGTACCGATAAGCAACCTTCTTCGTTGGCAAAGTCACCACTGCTAGCAACAATTTGTGGATTAATAAAAATAGTTGGTCGTTCAACTTCATCTTGTAAATCCATAACGATGAGCTGTTGATGAAAATCAACTTGTGTTGCAGCAAGACCAATACCTTTTTCTAAGTACATTGTTTCGAGCATGTTATCTATTTGTGTTTGTAGTTCTGGACCAAAATCCGTTACAGGCTGAGCGATAGTGCGTAAACGTTCATCTGGAAATCGTAAAACATTAAGTAATGGCATATATAAACTCTTAACAAGTCTGTCAAATTTCAGCCAGTTAGCTATACTGGCTGTTGCGATTAGGGTGATTTTAATCCTTACCGCCTATCAATAACAGTAAAAAGCTCTAATAAAGAGCTAAACAACATGGACCGCACCATGAAACGCTTACTTTTACTTGCTTTTTTATCATTAAATTTTTTTGGGGTTAATGCTGATACGTTAACTCTAAAGGCAGGACATCCTGACTCGTATGTCGTTAAAAAAGGCGATACGTTGTGGGATATTTCAGGTTATTTTTTAAATGATCCTTGGCGTTGGCCTAAGTTGTGGGGGGTTAACCCACAAATAGCTAATCCACATCTTATTTACCCTGGTGACAGATTGACATTGGTATTTATCGATGGTCAGCCACGTTTAATGGTTAAGCAGCACATCAAAAAAAGTCCTGAAGGACGCATAGCATCTAAAGACGGTCCGATTCCAGCGGTTGATCTTGCGTTAATTAAACCCTATTTAGTACAGAATAGAGTGGTTGATCCGGCATGGTTATTAGGATTACCGATTGTGATGAGTGGTGAGAGTCCATCAATTCATCATGTAGTGAATGATGTTGTCTATGTTAATGCGCAGCTTGAGCAAGGCCTTAAAGTGGCTATTTATCAAACTGGACGTGAGTTTTTTGCTCCTGATAGCGGTGATTTATTAGGCCAAGAGATTATTTTGACCTCAAGCGGACGAGTTATAGAGTCCGGCGTCGTATCAAAAGTTGAATTATTAAGTAGTTTACGCGAAACCAAAGGTGGCTATCATGTTGCACCTGTAGAAGATGAAGCGTTAATGTCAGCGTATTTTATCCCTAAAGCAGCAGACTTAAGTGTTGCTACTTCTATTGTCGGTACCACAGGTAATATTCGTGAAGCCGGTAAGCTAGATGTCGTCTATCTTGATCGTGGTGCCAATGATGGTGTTGAAACTGGGCATGTCTTTTCAATGTTCCGCGATGGTGAAAATATTATCATTGATAACGATGGTAATCCTGTTCGCCCTCTAGACCGTTCATCTTACGATAAATTGTTGGCTAATTTTTCCGAGGATACCGTGTATGAAATGCCTGATGTTTTTCATGGTAATGTGATGGTTTTTAAAGTATTTGATAGAACTAGTTTAGGTTTGATTATGTTTAATGATCGCCCGGTACGAGTGGGTGATAAATTGATTAAACCCGATCCCTTGACCATAAAAGGTGAATAATTTCAGATAAACTGGTCGACTGGCTAGTTGTTTGTGCAGTATCTGGGCTAGGACCTGCTCGGATTCAACAATTACTAACTCAAATGGACGTTGAAGAAATTCGTCAACGTTTAGAGTTTGAACCGCAGGCCTTGCCGCTATCGGCAAGCCTGTTGGCTAAATGTCATATTGATTTTAATAAAGTCGAGCAAGCTTTAGCTTGGCTTGATTCACAGCCTAATCACTATATCGTGACCCTCTCTGATCCACTTTACCCACCATTACTTGCGCAAATTAGCGATCCGCCACAGGTGTTATTTGTCAAAGGATCAATAGAATCTCTGGTGTTACCTAGTATCGCTATTGTCGGTAGTCGTAATGCTTCTAGAGGCGGGCTAGATATGACGGCTGATCTAGCCCGTCATCTAGCAAATCAAGGTTTCGCCATTACCAGTGGTATGGCAACCGGTATTGATGGCGCAGCCCATAAAGCGACGTTGGCAGTAAATGGGACGACGATTGCGGTGCTCGGCTGCGGAGTTGAGTGTATTTATCCTAAGCGACATCAAAATTTGTATCATGACATTATCAATACTGGTTGCGTAATCAGTGAGTATTGGCCAGAAATAGGCCCCTTTGCAGGTAACTTTCCTCGACGTAATCGTATTGTCAGCGGCCTAAGCTTAGGTACTGTTGTCGTGGAGGCAAGTCGTAAAAGTGGTTCGTTAATTAGTGCTCGGCTGGCAATGGAGCAAAATCGTGAAGTGTTTGCGGTGCCAGGATCTGTATTAGGAGGGTATAGCCAAGGTTGTCATGATCTAATTAAAAATGGTGCAAAACTTGTCGAGTCTGCTGCCGATATAATAGAAGAATTAGGGTGTTTATCGGATTATCACCTTGAACAATTGCATCTACGGTACCATATACAGGATAATGGCATTACTGATTTGCCATTTCCTCCGCTGTTAGCTAGTGTAGGGTACGAAACGACCTCTCTAGACGCCGTGGTTGAGGACAGTGGGAAATCAATAGATCTGGTGTTAATACAAATGCTTGAACTTGAGTTACAAGGGTGGGTTGCAGCTGTGCCCGGTGGTTACGTCAGACTAAAGAGGAGTTAGCCATGTTCGATATCCTCATGTATTTATTTGAAAATTATGTTCATAGTGAAATTGAATTATTAGTTGATGAAGATGAGCTGACTAAAGAGTTAACTCGTGCTGGTTTTCATCAAGTTGATATTATAAAAGCACTTTCTTGGTTAGAGCACCTTGCTGATCTACAAGAAAGCGATAAACCTTACTTGTGTAATCATGCTCAACATTCATTTCGTATTTATACCAAAGCGGAAATGTCCAAGTTAGATGTTGAGTGTCGTGGTTTTTTACTGTTTTTGGAGCAAATCCAAGTACTCAGTGTCGAAACTCGTGAAATGGTCATTGATCGGGTTATGGAGTTAGATGAGCCAACGTTAGGATTAGAAGATCTAAAATGGGTAGTCTTAATGGTACTATTTAATGTGCCCGGAAATGAGTCGGCCTATGAGCAGATGGAGGATTTAATCTTCGAGCAGCCAGAGGGGCGATTACACTCATAACATAAAGGAGGCTTAGCCTCCTTTTTTAGATCTACATAACATCATTCATTGAGAGCACCATGTCGAAAATTGATCCGCAGTTGTTTACTGTCCACGAGCATGCACTGGAGAAAGAGTTTGAACTTTGTCCTGTTTGTGGTTCGGAGCTGTCGGTTAAACACAGTAAACATGGCAGCTTTGTTGGCTGTAATAATTATCCAACGTGTGACTATACTCGTCCACTAGTGCAACATGAGTCGATCGAAACTCAAGTTATCAGTGGTTCTCAATGTCCGCAGTGTGGTCATGAATTAGCGGTGAAGTCTGGTCGATTTGGTATTTTTATTGGCTGTACTCACTATCCTGAATGTACTCACATTGAAAAACACGACCATACTAATCAAACTGAACAGATTGTTTGCCCTCTGTGTGCTAAAGGCCACCTTGAATCGCGTACCAGTCGTTATGGGAAGACTTTTTTTGCATGTAGTGCCTATCCAAAATGCAAGTTTATCGTAAACTATCCTCCCTATAATGAAGCTTGTCCTGATTGTGGCTTCGGCATTTTAGTCGAACGCAAAGGTGCTGCGGGCAGTAGAGTAGAGTGTCCGCAAAAATCCTGTAAATATAAGCGAGCTTTGTAGTTTTCGTTTACACCACTAACTATTCAAGGAAATTCCATGTTGCAGTTGCAACCATCTGCTGTCGCCGCCGTGATAAACCAAGGCGGCGTGATTGCTTATCCTACCGAAGCGGTGTTCGGTTTAGGATGCGATCCTGACAACGACAGTGCTATTGAAAAATTGTTAGCGGTTAAACAGCGCCCCTGGCAGAAAGGGTTAATTTTAGTGGCAAGTTCGTTTGAGCAACTGTTACCTTACCTTGATATTACTCTGCTAACTGAACAGCAGTTGCAGTTTGCACAATCAAAGTGGCCAGGCCCCTTTACTTTTGTTATGCCAATAAAGTCACATGTATCTAAATTACTCTGCGGTGAGTTTGACTCAATAGCCGTGCGCGTATCAGCTCACCCAGTGGTGCGAGAGTTATGTAACACCCTCAATAAACCTCTAGTATCGACAAGCGCCAATTTAGCCGGTGAGCAACCGGTGGTCGATGCACAACATATCATCACTGATTTTAGCGATAAAATTGATGCATTGATTTTAGGTCAGCTGGGCGAACAGCGTCAGCCATCAACCATTATCGATGCTCGCAGTGGTCAAATTCTTCGCAGTGGAAGCTAATATTATGACAAACAAGCATTCTCAAGCGCCAGACGTACAACAAGTAAAATCATTCCTGTTAGCATTACAGCAAAATATTTGTCAGCGTTTAGAGCTACTCGATGGCAAAGCCAGTTTTAAAGCGGATTCATGGCAGCGTGAAGAAGGTGGTGGTGGCACTAGCCGGGTATTAACCCAAGGTAAAGTATTTGAGCAAGCTGGGGTTAACTTTTCGCATGTAATGGGTGCCGCAATGCCGGCATCGGCTACCGCGCATCGTCCTGAATTGGCTGGACGTAGCTTTGAAGCTATGGGGGTGTCTTTAGTAATCCATCCTAACAATCCTTATATCCCAACCACACACGCTAACGTACGGTTTTTTATTGCCAGTAAAGCAGGGGCTGATCCGGTGTGGTGGTTTGGTGGCGGGTTTGATTTAACACCTTATTATCCATTTAAAAAGGATGTCATTAGTTGGCATCAAATGGCTAACGATATCTGCCAGCCATTTGGTGAAGATGTTTATCCTAAATACAAAAAATGGTGTGATGATTACTTCTTCTTGCCACATCGAAATGAAACACGAGGTGTTGGCGGATTGTTTTTTGATGATTTAAACGAGCCTGGTTTTGAACGTAGCTTTGAATTTATGCAAGCAGTAGGCAATGGCTTTATTGAAGCTTATGCACCGATTGTTGAGCGAAATAAGACTTTAGAATACAGTGATGATGAGCGTCAGTTCCAACTTTATCGTCGTGGTCGCTATGTTGAGTTTAACTTAGTTTATGATCGCGGCACCTTGTTTGGTTTACAAACAGGTGGCCGTACTGAATCGATTTTAATGTCGATGCCGCCGCTGGTGCGCTGGGAATATGCATTTACCCCAGAAGAAGATAGCCCTGAAGCTGAATTATACGACATCTACTTAAAGCCACAAGATTGGTTAGGCCAAACGTAATATCAATCGAATATTTGATCTTTACATGCTGCGTTAATTGATCATTGGTTGCGCATGTTGTCCGCTAGAGTCGAAATAGCCTGAATAATCACTTGTTGATGTTCAGGCTTTTTTATTGCGTTGTTAATCGCTGCGCGCATGCAAATTAACCACTGATCGCGCATAGACTCATCAATCGCGAAGGGCGTGTGTCTTGCGCGTAATGCAGGGTTACCATGTTTTTGCTGATATAGCGGTGGCCCACCTAACCAGCCACTTAAAAACTCATACAGTTTTTGTTCTGAATCTGCAATTGGTGAACGATGTATTGCTAATAATGCTTGGGTTTCGGGGCGCGTTTGCATTTGTTGGTAGAAGTCGTGGGCAATCGCGCGGATAACGTTATCGCCACCAATAATATCGTAGGCATTTGACTGTGTTGGATCTCTGCCATCGTCGACTTGAGGCTTAGTGAATAATTTACGTAACCAGTTCATATTATCTGTCATTAAGAATATCGTGGTTATTATATCGAAATCATTAGCATCAATGAATTATTTTATTGTTAACGTTTTGATACCAATTATTTAACGATTACGCTGTATTAAAGCCGTTAACTTGGTTAGATTGGGCGCAAATAAAAAGGAGAGCCAAATGGCAAAACTAATCCCTTCATTAGTTGCTGTGGCGTTATCAACTGCCATTGCAGGTTGTAGCCCAGCAGAACAACAAGACCCGAAAGTTACCATCAATACTAATCCGTATCCTAGTACTTATCATGTGCTACCTAACTCAACTACGTTGCTTAAAAATGCCATTGTATTAACTGGTACCGGTCAACGTATTGATGGTGCCGATGTGTTAATTAAAGACGGTAAAATTAGTGCTGTTGGACCACAACTGTCTGACGAAGGTGCGGTGGTAATTGATGTCAAAGGCAAGTGGATTACCCCTGGTATTATTGATGTGCATTCACATTTAGGTGTTTACCCAAGCCCGAATGCTGAGTCACATAATGACGGTAACGAAATGACTAACCCCGTGACCGCAGAGGTGTGGGCTGAGCATAGTGTATGGCCGCAAGATCCTGGCTTTAATCGTGCTCGTGAAGGTGGTGTCACTACGCTACAAATCTTACCTGGTTCTGCCAACCTCATTGGCGGTCGTGGGGTAACGTTAAAGAATGTTCCAGCGACAACAATGCAAGCGATGAAATTTCCTAATGCGCCTTATGGTTTAAAAATGGCCTGTGGTGAAAATCCAAAATCACTCTATGGCAGTCGCAACGAATTACCCATGACTCGTATGGGAAATATGGCAGGCTACCGTACGGCATTTATTCAAGCCACAGAATACAAGCGTGCTTGGGATAAGTACGATGCTGATTACGCCGCAGGGAAAAATCCTCTTGTACCTGAACGAGACCTAATGAAAGACACCTTAAAGGGCGTGCTTGAAGGTGATATTTTAATACACAATCATTGCTATAAAGCCGAAGAAATGGCGATGATGATCGACTTAGGCAAGGAGTTTGGTTATCACGCTGGGACATTCCATCATGCCGTAGAAGCTTACAAAATTGCCGACTTGTTAGCCGAAAATGGTAACTGTGCCGCGATGTGGCCAGATTGGTGGGGCTTTAAGTTAGAAGCTTACGACATGGTACTCGAAAATGTCGCGATAGTTGATGCAGTTAAAAACGCTTGTGCAATTGTACACTCAGATTCAGGTGTAACAATTCAACGCCTAAATCAAGAAACGGCCAAAATAATGCATAATGCTAATGAAAACGGATTTGATTTGAAAGAAGAACACGTGATTGGTTGGCTTACCGCTAACGCGGCTAAATCATTGGGAATTAGTGATAAAACTGGTTCACTTGAAAAGGGTAAAAATGCTGATGTAGTGGTGTGGAATACCAATCCGTTTAGTGTTTACGCCCAAGCGGAACAGGTATTTATTGATGGGGCTAAAGTATATGACCGCCAAGACCCAACCTATCAGGCAAAAAGTGACTTTATGTTAGGTCAGCAATAAGGAGCAAGACAATGACACTATTTAACAAATCTGCGCTTGCTTTGAGTTTATCTATCAGTCTTGCATTCAGTTGTGGCGCAGCTCAAGCCGAAAGTGTAGCTATTATTCATGCAACTGTGCATACCGTGACCGATCAAGGCGTATTAAAAGATGCTACGGTAGTGATTGAAGACGGAAAAATTGTCGCAATTAATCCCACATCAACTACCGCGGATACGATTATCGATGCCAAGGGCGCAATCTTAACCCCAGGTTTAATTGCTAGTATGAATGACCTGGGGCTTGTAGAGATTGGTGCCGTAGGATCCTCGCTTGATACTTACGAAAAAAAAGCTGATATTATTTTTGACCCTAGTCTAGCCTATAACCCTAAAGTAACGACGGTAGCATTTGCACGAAAAGGTGGTATTACACGTAATGTAGTGTCATCTGGAGGTGGTGATGATATTTTTTCTGGGCAGATATTTACGGTTAACTTAAGTGGTAATTGGAACAGTATATTGGCCGCTAACACCGGATTAGTTGTTAGTTTGGGCGCGACAGAAGAAGGCTCGCGGGCTTCGGGTATGCAGCAATTAATCCATAAGCTCGAAGATGCTAAAAAAGCTCAAGCTAAAAAGAGTAAAGCTAAAGCGTCTACTAAAGAAGATGACGTAGAGCTTACTCGCGAAGATGATATTATTAATGCGGTATTGGCAGGCGAGAAACCATTAATTGTCGAGGTCGATCGGGCCAGCGATATATTGCATTTGATCAAGCTAAAGCAAAATTTAGATCTTGAGCTTATTTTAGTTAATGCCGCTGATGCAGTGCTCATTGCCGATAAGTTAGCTCAAGCCAATATTCCGGTGGTGATTGACAGTATGCGTAACTTGCCAGAAAATTTTGATTCGCTGCATAATTCACTCGAGAATGCAGGTAAGCTAGTCAAAGCAGGTGTCAAAGTGGCGATTGCTCTACCGGGTGATAGCCATGGTATTTATGCCTTACGTTTTAGTGCCGGAAATGCGGTCGCTAATGGCATGAGTTATGATGATGCGTTGGCTGCTGTGACTGCAAATGTGGCTGATATTTTTCATTTAGAAACTGGACGCATTGCCGTTGGCAAACCGGCAGATTTAGTTTTGTGGAGCGGCGACCCATTCGAATTCAGTAGTAAAGTGCAAAAAATGTGGATAGCAGGAGAAGAGCAAAGTACTGACAGCCGCCAAGACAAGCTACGTGATCGCTATTTGCAAAAAACGGCAATGCCTGAGGCATACAGCCGATAACATCTTACGTTATAAGTGGGATGTTTCCATCGTAGACAAATAATGCCGTTAACGAAGAGATGATACATATGACCGATAAGTATGCAGTATTTGGTAACCCTATAGCCCAAAGTAAGTCACCATTTATACATGCTGAGTTTGCTAAGCAAACTCAGCAAGACTTAAGCTATGAAGCTATTCTGGCACCGGTTGATAAATTTGACTCTTATTTAACGACTTTCTTTGCCGATGGTGGTCAAGGCGCTAATGTTACCGCTCCTTTTAAAGAACAAGCATTTGCCATGTGTGACGAACTCAGTGATATGGCGAAACAGGCTGGCGCAGTCAACACCTTGTTTAATTTGCCTAATGGCAAAATTGGTGGTGATAATACCGACGGTATTGGTTTGGTGAATGACCTCGAAATGTTGTTTGGTTCATTAAAAGGTAAGCGAGTGTTATTGGTCGGTGCTGGTGGTGCGGCACGAGGCTGTATCTTACCTATTTTAGAACATAATGTGGCTCAATTAGTTATCTGTAATCGCACACATGAGAAAGCAGAGCAACTTCAAAAATTATTTAATGAATATGGCAATTTTTTTGCTAAGCCGATTGAAGATTTAATCTCGCCATTTGATTTAGTGATTAACTCAACGTCAGCGGGTTTATCTGGACAGTTAATTGCTCTACCTAGCGTTATCGTAGATGAAACCACAGATTGTTACGACATGACTTATAGCCAGCAAACCACAGTATTTAACCAATGGGCTCAAAATCAGCATGCGCGCAAAACCGCTGATGGTTTAGGGATGTTAGTGGGCCAAGCTGCAAAAAGTTTTAGTTTATGGCGAGGTGTGACTCCTGATACCGCTTCTGTCATACGGCAATTGCGTGGGTTAATGACCCAAAAGGTAGCCGATTAATGAATCAAAGTGTGATTTTTTCCGATCAGCTCTTTATCGAAACCAATAAGGTAAGATTTATTGCGCAGCAGCAGGGCATGAACATTAACTGTTTTGCCAGCTTTGTTATTATTAGTGAGCTTTGTGATAATCAACTCGTGAGCAAACATAATGCCGGCAGTTTGTTTGAGCAATGTCGCTTTGATCTAGAAGACAGAGCTGAAAGCCTTATTGAGCAAGAGGCTTTTAGCGACAGCGGTGAGATTATAGTGACTGCCTGATAGGTTTAATGAGTCATATGTATCGATCTAGTCAAGCGCAGGTTTTGAAAGCGCCCTTTTCTTGAGTCGCTTCTGGCTATACATATTATTATCAGCCTGTTTAAAGGCACTCGTCCAATCTTGATCATATTGTGCAAACCCGTAGCTAAAGTGAATGGCGGGTGAACAAGCGGCTAAGTCTTGTTGTAATTGTTTAATTTGTAATTCTATAGCCTCTATTGGGCCACGACATAAAGCCACAAACTCATCACCACCATAGCGCGCCACCAAAAAATCAGCATGCCATAGCGACTTTAACGATTTGGCAAAGGCTTTTAATGCATCATCACCGGCTTGATGTCCATGCTCATCGTTGAGTGGTTTTAAATTATCCATATCCAAGATAATAACGTAACTAGCCAACTTTGGGTCGTGCTGCCATTGTAAAATTGTGGCATCAAACTTCTTACGGTTGTACAGTTCGGTTAACCCATCATAATCTGCCATGATTTCAATTTTCTTTGACTTTTGATACAACGAAATCGCATTAGCAGCTTCTGAAGTTAGAATATTAACTAAATTAATATCGTAATCACCAAAGGCTTCCATCTTGCTACTGTCTAAGTTCATCATTCCATAAAGATCACCGTCAATATGAATTGGGCTCGACAAGGTTGAACAAATAGGTTTTATCGAAGCATGTATTAGTGCATGTTGATCTTCATTGGTGAGAGTGCTTTTAGCATTGATATTTTTCATATTGTTAATTACAACCGCTTTATCACAGCGACCGTTGGTTCGTCGAAACTGAAAGGTTTCTTCTAAGGTAAAGTTTATTTTTCGAAGAGCGTCTATATCTAAGCCCACAACCGACTCAAATTGTAATCTGCTGGTGTTCTTATCAACTAAAATAATACTACCCATTTCAGCATCATCTATAGCACTTACTGCTTTTTGTAATAGGGCGTCTAAAAAAGATTTTTCAGAATCATATTGGCTGGCCAAATTAACTAATTCATAAGTTGTATCGTTAATATGAATCACTTGTTCTAAATGTTGCCAAAGACGCGAAATATTCTGTTTGTTAATATAATAAGTGATGCCATAGCTCAAAGCGTAAACACCACAAATAAGTAATAGATATAAATACAGCACTGAACTGTCTGGAGCAGCAAGTATGAAGATAATGATTAACAGGATTAGAGGCACAACGAGTAAGAGTAGATGACTCTTAAGGTCGACATAGGCAATATGCTTATTGTTAATGCGTCCTTTAGTTTTCACTTTAATCATCCTTGGTAATAAGTAAGTAATACTGTTTAGGTTATGTACTGTGTTGGCTGTATTTCAAGTAAAGTAAACACATCCATAAAATATAGACCAATTGTGCTGTCAGCATATGTCTGTAATGACGACATAAATACTACAGCATGTGTTAGGGACGATCTATCCTATAAATTATTGTGAGTGTATCAATCAATATCATAAAGAAATGTGGGGAGTGACTTGTTTTGATAAGGCTTAAAACGAAATAGACCAATCAAAATTGATCCATATCGTATATACGAATTGACTCTACTGTTGTAAATCCACTAAGTATTCGTTTTTTAAACGAACATAGTTATCAGCAGACTGAGGTAAAAAGGCACGTTCAGCATCCGTTAACGGTCTCACTTGCTTACATGGGCTGCCTACATATAAGTAACCACTCTGCAAAACTTTATTGGGTGGTACCAATGACCCCGCGCCGACAATTACGTCATCTTCTACTATTGCACCATCAAGTAAAATAGCGCCCATACCTATTAGTACACGATGACCAATCTTGCAGCCATGCAACATAGCCTTATGACCAATAGTCACATCATCGCCTATAATTAATGGATTACCATCAGGGTTAGAAGGCGATTTACGCGTGACATGCAATACACTGCCATCTTGAACATTACTGCGTTTACCAATACGGATCTTATTCACATCACCACGAGCGGCCACTAATGGCCAAATACTCGCGTCGTGGTCTAATTTAATATCCCCGACAAGTACCGCAGACTCATCAACATAGACGTTATCAGCTAAATTAGGGTGTATCCCTTGGTAAGTTCTTACATTGGTAGACATAACAATCCTTATATATTCATGGTTTGTGACAGTATAATGCTTAAAAACTAGCTGGTCAGGCTAAATTATCCGCAAACAAGCTGAAAATAACAAATAACCTTTAAAAAGGCCTTGCACAAAATCTTGTGTTGCCTATAATGCGCATCCACTGACACGGCAGACAGCGAAAGCGGTCACCGAGTTGGGTTGAGTTAAGTGGTTAATAACACTGAATTCAAGGCGAAAAGAAAGTTTGAAAAAACACTTGACGCCGACACGGGAAAGCGTAGAATACGCACCCCAAGCCAACGACCTAGCGTCTTATGGCGATGTCTGAAAAATCGACATCACGTTCTTTAACAATCTAAACAAGAAATCTGTGTGGACATTCACAGGTATTGAGTTATTCGAAATTGTCTTCTGTTCTTCGGAATGTTGGCAATCAAAAAATTTAAACTCAATGCAACGATGAGTGTTCATAGTAATATGTACAAACGTTATCTAGGTTCTTCGGGATTTAGAAAACAAAATCAGAATTCATTGAGCCGATACATTCTTAAGGGGATGTGTCAAAAGAACTTTAATTGAAGAGTTTGATCATGGCTCAGATTGAACGCTGGCGGCAGGCCTAACACATGCAAGTCGAGCGGTAACACAAGGGAGCTTGCTTCTGAGGTGACGAGCGGCGGACGGGTGAGTAATGCCTAGGGATCTGCCCAGTCGAGGGGGATAACAGTTGGAAACGACTGCTAATACCGCATACGCCCTACGGGGGAAAGGAGGGGACCTTCGGGCCTTCCGCGATTGGATGAACCTAGGTGGGATTAGCTAGTTGGTGAGGTAATGGCTCACCAAGGCGACGATCCCTAGCTGTTCTGAGAGGATGATCAGCCACACTGGGACTGAGACACGGCCCAGACTCCTACGGGAGGCAGCAGTGGGGAATATTGCACAATGGGGGAAACCCTGATGCAGCCATGCCGCGTGTGTGAAGAAGGCCTTCGGGTTGTAAAGCACTTTCAGTAGGGAGGAAAGGTGATGTGTTAATAGCACATTGCTGTGACGTTACCTACAGAAGAAGGACCGGCTAACTCCGTGCCAGCAGCCGCGGTAATACGGAGGGTCCGAGCGTTAATCGGAATTACTGGGCGTAAAGCGTGCGCAGGCGGTTTGTTAAGCCAGATGTGAAATCCCCGGGCTCAACCTGGGAATTGCATTTGGAACTGGCGAACTAGAGTCTTGTAGAGGGGGGTAGAATTCCAGGTGTAGCGGTGAAATGCGTAGATATCTGGAGGAATACCGGTGGCGAAGGCGGCCCCCTGGACAAAGACTGACGCTCATGCACGAAAGCGTGGGGAGCAAACAGGATTAGATACCCTGGTAGTCCACGCCGTAAACGATGTCTACTCGGAGTTTGGTGACTTAGTCACTGGGCTCCCAAGCTAACGCATTAAGTAGACCGCCTGGGGAGTACGGCCGCAAGGTTAAAACTCAAATGAATTGACGGGGGCCCGCACAAGCGGTGGAGCATGTGGTTTAATTCGATGCAACGCGAAGAACCTTACCTACTCTTGACATCCACAGAAGAGACCAGAGATGGACTTGTGCCTTCGGGAACTGTGAGACAGGTGCTGCATGGCTGTCGTCAGCTCGTGTTGTGAAATGTTGGGTTAAGTCCCGCAACGAGCGCAACCCCTATCCTTATTTGCCAGCACGTAATGGTGGGAACTCTAGGGAGACTGCCGGTGATAAACCGGAGGAAGGTGGGGACGACGTCAAGTCATCATGGCCCTTACGAGTAGGGCTACACACGTGCTACAATGGCGTATACAGAGGGTTGCAAAGCCGCGAGGTGGAGCTAATCTCACAAAGTACGTCGTAGTCCGGATCGGAGTCTGCAACTCGACTCCGTGAAGTCGGAATCGCTAGTAATCGTGGATCAGAATGCCACGGTGAATACGTTCCCGGGCCTTGTACACACCGCCCGTCACACCATGGGAGTGGGCTGCAAAAGAAGTGGGTAGTTTAACCTTCGGGAGAACGCTCACCACTTTGTGGTTCATGACTGGGGTGAAGTCGTAACAAGGTAGCCCTAGGGGAACCTGGGGCTGGATCACCTCCTTACCTATACGACTAACTCAATACCTAAAGTGCAGCGATGCATGTGAGTGTTCACACAGATTACTTGTTAACTTCTTCGGAAGTAGAGTGAAATGCGCCGCGAGCCGGTTAGCATTGTTCTTTAACAATTTGGAAAGCTGATAGTACTAACTAAAGGCGCATGGATGATGATTCGTTGTCGTTTGTGTGATTATGTTAGTGCGAAAAACGTTAATGCGAAAGCATTAACACTTGAGTTCTCAACACACTGTTTAAGTGTCTTGAATATTCTAAAAGACTAAGGCGAGTCCACTTCCTGGTCGGGAGTGAGACAAGTAAAAACCAGCTGGTCATGATATGACCCAGAGCTCTTCTCTTGTTAATTCAAGGGTGTGAAACTCATTTGGGTTGTATGGTTAAGTGACCAAGCGTATACGGTGGATGCCTTGGCAGTCAGAGGCGATGAAGGACGTAATAACTTGCGAAAAGCGTTGGCGAGCTAGTAATAAGCATTTGAGCTAACGATATCCGAATGGGGAAACCCGGCCACATAAGTGGTCATCATAACGTGAATACATAGCGTTATGAGGCAAACCCGGGGAACTGAAACATCTAAGTACCCGGAGGAAAAGAAATCAACCGAGATTCCCCTAGTAGCGGCGAGCGAACGGGGATTAGCCCTTAAGTCTATGGGGTGTTAGTGGAATGTGTTGGAAAGCACAGCGGCACAGGGTGATAGCCCCGTACATGAAAACTAACCATAGATGAAAACGAGTAAGGCGGGACACGTGACATCCTGTTTGAATATGGGGGGACCATCCTCCAAGGCTAAATACTCCTGACTGACCGATAGTGAACCAGTACCGTGAGGGAAAGGCGAAAAGAACCCCTGTGAGGGGAGTGAAATAGAACCTGAAACCGTATACGTACAAGCAGTGGGAGCGGTTCTTGAGACCGTGACTGCGTACCTTTTGTATAATGGGTCAGCGACTTACATTTTGTAGCGAGGTTAAGCGAATAGCGGAGCCGTAGGGAAACCGAGTGTTAACTGCGCGTTTAGTTGCAAGGTGTAGACCCGAAACCGAGTGATCTAGCCATGGGCAGGTTGAAGGTTGAGTAACATCAACTGGAGGACCGAACCGACTTATGTTGAAAAATGAGCGGATGACTTGTGGCTGGGGGTGAAAGGCCAATCAAACTCGGAGATATCTGGTTCTCCTCGAAAGCTATTTAGGTAGCGCCTCGAGCGAATACCATTGGGGGTAGAGCACTGTTAAGGCTAGGGGGTCATCCCGACTTACCAACCCTTTGCAAACTCCGAATACCAATGAGTACTACTCGGGAGACAGACAGCGGGTGCTAACGTCCGTTGTCAAAAGGGAAACAACCCAGACCGTCAGCTAAGGTCCCAAAGTACTAGCTAAGTGGGAAACGATGTGGGAAGGCTTAGACAGCTAGGATGTTGGCTTAGAAGCAGCCATCATTTAAAGAAAGCGTAATAGCTCACTAGTCGAGTCGGCCTGCGCGGAAGATTTAACGGGGCTAAGCTAGTCACCGAAGCTACGGGTGCATTTCATTAGAAGTGCGCGGTAGAGGAGCGTTCTGTAAGCCGTTGAAGGTGAAGGGGTAACCCACGCTGGAGGTATCAGAAGTGCGAATGCTGACATGAGTAACGATAAAGGGAGTGAAAAACTCCCTCGCCGAAAGACCAAGGGTTCCTGTCCAACGTTAATCGGGGCAGGGTGAGTCGACTCCTAAGGCGAGGCCGAAAGGCGTAGTCGATGGGAAACAGATTAATATTTCTGTACTTCTGCTAACTGCGATGGAGAGACGGAGAAGGCTAGGCTAGCGCGGCGTTGGTAGTCCGCGTTTAAGGTGGTAGGTTGATTTCTTAGGCAAATCCGGGAAATCGTACTTTAATGTACAGGCTGAGAGCTGATGACGAGTCACTAAGGTGATGAAGTAGTTGATGCCATGCTTCCAGGAAAATCTTCTAAGCTTCAGGTTAGTAGGAATCGTACCCCAAACCGACACAGGTGGTCGGGTAGAGAATACCAAGGCGCTTGAGAGAACTCGGCTGAAGGAACTAGGCAAAATGGTACCGTAACTTCGGGAGAAGGTACGCTGCTGTTGGTGATGGGACTTGCTCCCTAAGCTGACGGCAGTCGCAGATACCAGGTGGCTGCAACTGTTTATCAAAAACACAGCACTGTGCAAAATCGCAAGATGACGTATACGGTGTGACGCCTGCCCGGTGCCGGAAGGTTAATTGATTGGGTTATCTTCGGAGAAGCTCATGATCGAAGCCCCGGTAAACGGCGGCCGTAACTATAACGGTCCTAAGGTAGCGAAATTCCTTGTCGGGTAAGTTCCGACCTGCACGAATGGCGTAATGATGGCCACGCTGTCTCCAGCCGAGACTCAGTGAAGTTGAAATTGCGGTGAAGATGCCGTATACCCGCGGCTAGACGGAAAGACCCCGTGAACCTTTACTATAGCTTGGCACTGAACATTGAACCTACATGTGTAGGATAGGTGGGAGACTTTGAAGCTTGGACGCTAGTCTGAGTGGAGTCAATCTTGAAATACCACCCTTGTAGTTTTGATGTTCTAACTCTGGCCCCTTATCGGGGTTGAGGACAGTGCCTGGTGGGTAGTTTGACTGGGGCGGTCTCCTCCCAAAGAGTAACGGAGGAGCACGAAGGTTGGCTAAGTACGGTCGGACATCGTACGGTTAGTGCAATGGCATAAGCCAGCTTAACTGCGAGACATACACGTCGAGCAGGTACGAAAGTAGGTCATAGTGATCCGGTGGTTCTGAATGGAAGGGCCATCGCTCAACGGATAAAAGGTACTCCGGGGATAACAGGCTGATACCGCCCAAGAGTTCATATCGACGGCGGTGTTTGGCACCTCGATGTCGGCTCATCACATCCTGGGGCTGAAGTCGGTCCCAAGGGTATGGCTGTTCGCCATTTAAAGTGGTACGCGAGCTGGGTTCAGAACGTCGTGAGACAGTTCGGTCCCTATCTGCCGTGGGCGTTGGATGATTGAGGGGAGCTGCTCCTAGTACGAGAGGACCGGAGTGGACGAACCGCTGGTGTTCGGGTTGTCATGCCAATGGCATTGCCCGGTAGCTACGTTCGGAATCGATAACCGCTGAAAGCATCTAAGCGGGAAGCGAGCCCCAAGATGAGTCATCCCTAGAGCTTTAAGCTCTCTAAAGGGCCGTAGGAGACTACTACGTTGATAGGCAAGGTGTGTAAGCGTTGTGAGGCGTTGAGCTAACTTGTACTAATGACCCGTGAGGCTTAACCATACAACCCAGATGGGTTTTACTGACCTTAGTGTTAGAATGAAGCGCTTAAACGGTGTGAAGAGACTCAAAGTAAGATAGAAGCAATCAGCTTTCCGAATTATTATTTAATGCCTAATGAAGAATTAGTGTGTTAGATATGCAAATTTGTCTGGAAACCATAGAGCTGTGGCACCACCTGATCCCATTCCGAACTCAGAAGTGAAACACAGTATCGCCGATGGTAGTGTGGGGTCTCCCCATGCGAGAGTAGGTCATTTCCAGGCGCCTAATTGACTTGCAAGAGTCGTGAAACAGCCCGCTATTATATAGCGGGCTTTTTTATATCTGTAATTTAAGCATATCGAAACATAGATGATGCTAACCTGCGCCGTCCATGATGACTAAGACCAATCCGTATTAAATTATGATCTAATACACTCATCATTTTCAAATTATTCTATTCAGTGAAAAATTACACATCTATTGAACTCGTTAAATTATCAACGTCAGAAAAAGACGCCCGTATGCGTATTCGCATTTTGGCAGTCTCTTGCTTCTTAGAATGTCACAATCGCGCTCAAGTTGCTCGCCAACTAACGGCTAGTCGTCGCAGTGTCAATGAATGGGTTAAAAACTACTTAAATTCTCGCATTGATGGTTTGAAAGCCAACATGATCTCGACAAAGGCTCATAAACTCGGCGAACAGCAAAAGCAGGTTCTCTATCAATATATTGACGAATTAAGCCGCTCCGAACTAGGTGGACGATTGAACCTAATCGATAGTACCTGAGGTGTTTGATGTTATGGTGTATATTTCTATCTATGTAAATAAATTACACTTACCGGTTAAACAAGGTAAAGTATGTAGATTGTTTTAAAGCTACTAATAAATAGAAAGTTTTTATGTTGTATATGTTATTCATCTTCATAACTATTTCTTTACTTATTGATAAAATAACCGCTAGCATATCTTCATATATTTAATTGGGTGGGTTCATTTTGCCTCGTTTGCCAAAACTTTCTCTGTCGATACTCGTTCCTGTATGCATTTTTATCCTTTACCTTGGTCTAGTCTCAGGAGAGTATTTTTATGAGCACGCTGAGCTAAATGAACAGCTTGCATTAAGGCAGTCAGAGCAAATACAGAAAGACTTATTTCGAATGCGTCATGTAGTCGAAACGTCTTTATTGATACAAGATCTTGAACGGATAGAGCAGGAGGTTGCGTTAGTTTCAACCGATCAAAATATGATGGTCTATGTGATACTTGATTCTGCTAGTGAAATTCAATTTGCAAATCATATTATTTGGCGAGAAAGTAATGCTACTAATGTTTTAGAGGGGTATTCTGCTGACTTGCATAGAAGTGTTATCAGTAACAATAAATCTTACATAAAGGTAAATTTTGAACGTTTATCTATTCAAGCTTACTATCCTCTAAACGCCAATTCACGTTATAGCAATTCTAACTCAGTAGAGCTTATTTATTTAGAATATGACATTGCTAATCTATTAGCAGAAGCCGTTGATAGTCTTTTAAAACGCTTCATTGAGATATGGGGAATAGGTGCTTTATTATTGTCACTATTTTGTGTCATGTTGCATTATTTACTTATCCGCCCGTTAACTCAATTAAGCCAAGCCGCTAAAAATCTAGATTCTCCCGATTTCAACACTGATATTTTATGTGCCTCAACCGAGTTGATTAATTTACGTGACTACCTAAACCAAGTTAATGGTCGATTATCTCGTAGTAAGAAACGTCTTAATGATGCAGAGCAACGCTGGCTATTTGCTGTTGAGGGCGCACGTAATGGGATTTGGGATTGGTGTATTTCTACTGGTGATGTGTTTGTCTCAGACCGCTGGAAAGACATTTTAGGCTATCAACCTTATGAGCTTGATAATGATTATTCTGTGTGGGAATCTCGTTTACATAGAGATGATAAAGCTCAGGTCTTAAATACTTTACAAAATTACATAAACAACCAACACGAGTATTATGAAAGTGTTCACCGTTTACGCCATAAAGATGGTCGTTATATTTGGATACTTGACCGAGGTAAAATAGTTGAATGGGATGAGCGCGGTCGACCATCACGAATTATCGGTACGATAACAGATGTTTCTGGTGACGTTAAAAGCCAGAATATTACAAATGATAAGCAAGGTCATAATGGCCTTACCGATTTAATTAATCGTGATGTACTGGCTGATCAGCTTTATGACTTACAAGTTTTCAGTCGCAAGACAGGTCAGTTTTCTGCGTTATTGATGATTAATTTAGATAATTTTAAATTAATCAATGATGCTTTAGGTCGTCAATTAGGTGACCGATTATTAATGCAGATAGCTGCGCGATTGTCAGGTACATTTTCTAGTGCTGGTTTGGTGGCTCGCCTTGGTGCTGATGAGTTCGTTATTTTAGCCAAAAATTTTGGTAATGAAATTGATCAAGCAAATAAGCGTGCGTTAGCATTAGCTAGTGAAGTAAGGCAATTAATTGGCCGTGGCTTTACGATTTCTGATCAAAACTTAACTATTTCAGCTCGTATCGGATTAGTTGTTTTTGATGGTATTGAGTCGTTAGAGCCGCAGGTATTGTTGGCTCGTGCCGACAGTGCTTTGGAGCAAGCAAAAGACAGTCGTTCTAATGGTTGCGCCATTTATCAAGCGGAATTAGATCAGAATCAGGTTCAACCATTTAAATTACAAAATGAATTGAAACTAGCTATCCATAACCAACAAATGTCATTGGTTTATCAACCGGTTGTCGATCAGGCCGGGCAGCTTAATAGCGTTGAAGTGCTAATGCGTTGGTATCATCCTCAATATGGCTATATTAGTCCTCGCAAGTTTATTGCATCAGCTGAATTGTCTGATTGTATTTTTGAGTTAGAGTTATGGGCATTAGATAAAGTCTGTGAAGTTATTAGAGAACTTCAGCAGGCTAATGCGACTGTTCCAATTATGTCGTTAAATGTGTCCTCACGACACTTTCATCAAGATCACTTCGTTAATGTGATTATGAATAGAATCAATGCAGCACAAATATCACCCACATTACTTCAGTTTGAGTTAGCTGAAGACGTGTTTGTTGTTAATGCTAACGTTGCCAGGAATAAAATTGCTGAGTTACAACGATTTGGTGTCAACATTGCGATGGATAATTTTGGCAGTGGGTCTTGTGCTGTCCATTTATTGCAGGGTATTCGTTTCTCACAAGTGAAGTTAGCGGCAGTTTACCTTGAGGACATAGAGTTTAACCCCGAAACTTTTAACATTATCAGTGCCATTGTTGAGTTTGCCGCAAAATTAAACTTTCCTGTTGTAGCTAAACAGATTGAGAATAAGCAACAACTTAATTTACTGACTCATGCTAAATGTACATGGTTTCAGGGGTATATTATTAGCAGACCGTTAGTTCATGACGATATCATTCAATTGATTAAGACGCAGTTGTCTTTGAGTGTAGTGCCATAAAATCAACAGTGTAAGACAATGCAATATTACGCATGTTATCGCTCTCAATAAATACCTCATGAAATGCGCCTTCAATAACAACCTTATGGCATTGAGTGCTCAGTGCTTGGTTTTGTGCCTCATTACAGACAATTCTGTCTTTCTGAGCTTGTAGGATGAGAATTGGAGTTTGACTGTTCTTAGCATAGTTAATACTTCTCTGTGCTGCGCTCATTGCTTCAAGTAACCAATGATTAGTAGGCGAACCCAATTGTGCCTTAACGGTCGCCTCGAATAGGTTACGATAGTGCTGGTAGCGGTATTGGCTATGAGTGAGCGGATTGCGCTTAAAACTATCGGGTTTGTAATGGGTTCCACCTAGCACAAAGGTACTATGCACTTTACCGGCTTCAATGCGATTATTATTGAGTTTTTGAGCTAACCAACTGACAAGTGATTTAGCAAATGGTAGTCGTATACCAAACATGGGTGCTGAAAACACTGCAGCAGTAAACGTTTTTGGGTATTTATTAAGATAATCACTTGCGATGGTACAGCCCATCGAGTGAGCGATTATAAATAACTCTTCATGCTGTTGTGGCTGTACGACCTGATCGATAAATTGAGCTAAGTCAGCAGTATAATCGGTAAAGCTATCAACATAGCCCTGATGAGGATTATGCGTGAGTCTGTCTGATAACCCTTGACCGCGATGGTCTAAAGCATAAACACTGAACCCTTGTTGATATAAATCAAATATCAATTCTTGATACTTTATATAAGATTCTACTCTGCCATTACTGATCACTATTGCGCGTTGTTTATTAGGGTGTTGGATCATCGCATAGGCAATGTTGATACCGTCAGTAGCACAGAAACTTGATTGGTGTACTTGCTGCCAAAAATGTCGTTGCTCACTCGTATCGAGCTTTAATTCGGATGAAAATTTCATGTAATGCATTGTTATTAAGCCAGTATGTTTGAATCTAAAATAGTATTTGATTTATAAGTGTTAATTTATCTTACTATACGTTGCTCATATCTTTTATGATTGCTTGTTGGCGAGTAATAAACTCATCAATCATTTGCTCGAGTACCGACATTGGGACTGAACCGTTTTCTAAAATGGCATCATGGAACTTCCTGATATCAAAATCCTTTCCTAGCGAATTCTCTGCTTTAGCTCGTAAGCGTTTTATGGTTAATTCCCCAATTTTGTATGATAACGCCTGGCCAGGCCAAGAAATATAGCGATCTATTTCAGTTGTAACATTATGCATTGAAAGTGCAGTATTACCGGCCATAAAGTCTATCGCTTGTTGACGACTCCACCCTTTAGCATGCATACCAGTGTCGACGACTAATCGCGCCGCCCGCCACATTTCATAGGTTAAGCGGCCAAAGTTGCTATATGGATCTTGATAAAACCCTGCCTCTAAGCCTAAATACTCTGAATATAAGCCCCATCCCTCACCAAATGCAGATATATAACTGTAACGTCGAAAGTTGGGTAAATTAGTCAGTTCTTTATTGAGTGATATTTGTAAATGATGACCAGGAACGGCCTCATGTAAAGTTAATGCTTCAAGCTCGTAGAGTGGTCGTTTATTCAGGGCAAAGGTATTAACCCAATAATAGCCAGGCTCATCGTCACGATTTGAACCTGAATAGCGTCCAGTGGTATATTTGGGGGCTATTTCTGCGGGTACTGGAGCAATACCATAAGGTGTCCGTGGTAATTTACTAAAATATTTAGGCAATATAGCATCGGCTTTTTTGGCTATAAACGCTGCTTCTTTAAGTAACTCATTAGCTGTTTTCGGATAAAATTGTGGGTCAGTACGTAAAAACGTTAAAAAGTCAGCAAAACTACCTTCAAAGCCAACATTTTTAATCACCTGCTCCATTTCAGCTTTTATACGAGCAACTTCTTGCATCCCAAGTTGATGAACCTCTTCAGCGGTCATTGGCAGTGTGGTGTAATATTCAACTCGATTTTGATAAAAAGCCTTGCCGTCTGGTAAGGTGGAAGCGGCAATACTTATTCGTGCATTAGGAATATATTCTTGAGTCATAAAATCATAAAACTGCTGATAAAGCGGTAGTACAATTTGCGCTACAGTTGACCGACCCTGCTCGGTAAGAGCTTGCTTTTCTGCTGCGGTAAAATAATCAGGATAATGGGTAAACGGCGTAAAGTAGCCACTGGCTTCAACGGGAACAATAAACGCGCTAATGCTGTCTTCAAAACCATTTAACGTAATTTTTGCTGGCGTTATGCCACTGGCTAAACCTTGTTTGAGCCAGTATGTTTGTTGAGCGAAATAACGTGGCAATTGGTTCAGTTTAGCTAAATAATGCTGATAATCTTCAACACTACTAAAGCGTGCTTTAGCAATCGATGAGATATACGCATGGAAACCACTTTCAGCCGTTATTGGTAAGTAGTGGTCATGAAAACGATACTGGTCGACTTCATTTTGTAGTTGGTCTTGTAATATTTTGGCATTGATAACATCAGCTGTTGATAGGTGTGTGCGATCAAGTTGTTTGAGGGTGTTAAGGATTTTGAGAGTCTGTTGATTCTTTTTGACTAATGTCTCTACCGATAAATCGTCAAGCTTTCCTGCTGCTGAAGCATCGCCTAAACTGGCAGCTAGCTCTGGTGAGTAGGCTAAATTAACAGCCCAACTCTGATCTATAATTGCTTGTAAAGAAGCATCTACCTGCGTTTGTTGATGAGCGATGGGTTTATCAATTTGAGTTGTGGTCGGATGATGACTACAACTCGATAAACTTAACATTATCAGTACCGGTAGGATCAGCAAGCGCATCGATAGTCCTTTATGTTTGAATCTATTTGTCAGCATTAGAGTATGCCCGATTTAACGATAAAAAACACATCACAAATGAGCATGTGTTTTAGTGTGATAGCATCCATAAAAAAACATTGGTCATCAGAGTTTATATAAATACATGTTAAACTGAATGCTATTCTCTGACCGACAAAACTAAACTAATGGCAGGGTAAGTTTATAGGGGTTAATTATGATAGATAAAACCATTCCGCTGGTTGATTTACATCGCCATTTAGACGGTAATGTTAATGTGAAAACCATTTGGGAATTAGGCCATCAACACGGTATTAAATTACCTGCTAATTCGCTAGAAGAGCTTGCGCCATTTGTGCAAATTCAAGGCAAAGAAAACAACTTAGTGGATTTTTTGAAGAAACTAGATTGGATGGTGGCAGTATTAGCAGATCTTGACGCTGTTAAGCGCGTTGCCTATGAAAATGTTGTCGATGCAGCATCACAAGGATTAGATTACGCGGAATTGCGCTTTAGTCCTTATTACATGGCGATGAATCATAATTTACCCATTGAAGGTGTTGTTGAAGCCGTTATCGATGGTATGCGCGCTGGCGTAAAAGAGCATGATATTAACATTAACCTAATTGGTATTATGTCGCGTTCTTTTGGACAAGAAAAATGTCGCTTAGAACTTGAAGGTATACTTGCTCACCGTGACAGCATTGTGGCGATGGATTTAGCCGGAGATGAGCTCGGTTTTCCTGGCGACTTATTTACAGAGCACTTTAAGCGCGTACGTGATGCTGGATTACAGATCACTGCTCATGCTGGTGAAGCCGCGGGTGCTGAAAGTATGTGGCAAGCCATTAATGTATTAGGCGCTACGCGAATTGGTCATGGGGTTAATGCCATACATGATCCTAAATTGATGGAATACTTAGCTAAGCATCGTATTGGGATTGAATCGTGTCCAACCAGCAATTTGCATACTTCAACGGTTAAAGATTATGGCGTTCATCCACTGCGTAAGTTTATGGATGCAGGTGTATTGATTGGCCTGAATACCGATGACCCAGGTGTGAGTGCCATTGATATTGCGCACGAGTATCGTGTGGTTAAATCTGAAATGGGCTTTAGTGATAGCCAGTTGGCGACATTACAACGTAATGGCGTTGAAATGGCGTTTATGTCTGACAGCGATCGTAAAGCGTTATACGCTAAAAAAGCGAAGTAAATAGCGAATGTAAGTAAAAAAATAGCCAGCAAATGCTGGCTATTTTTGTATTCTACTTTACATAAATAGTGAGTTAAATAACTCTTGAAAACTGCTGCTGACGGGCTTTTTGACGATAATATACATCAAAACACATGCAGATATTACGAATAAGTAGACGACCGGTCTGGCTTACTGTTAACTTTCGATCAGTGATATCAACCAATTTATCATTAATGAATGTTTGCAATAGTTTAAGGTCTTCAGCAAAATATTCATCAAAGTTAATGGCAAACTTTTGTTCAATTTTGGCCATGTCTAAATCAAAATGACAGATAATCTGTTTAATGACCGCGCGACGAATTTCATCATCGTGATTTAAGCTACAGCCTTTCCATAATGCATGACCATTAGCATCAATAGATTCGTAGTATGGACGAATATCTTTTTGATTTTGGGCATAGCAGTCGCCAATTTGGCTGATAGATGATACCCCTAACCCAAGCAAATCACATTCTTCTTGGGTGGTGTACCCTTGAAAGTTACGATGTAATTTGCCGGCATTTTGTAACTTTGCCAACTCATCATTGGGTTTGGCAAAATGGTCCATACCAATAAATTGATAACCCGCACCGGTTAATGACTCTATCGTTTGGCGAAGCATATCTAATTTCTGTTGTGGAGCAGGCATATCATGTTCTTTAATTTTACGTTGTGCAGCAAAACGCGATGGTAGATGTGCATAGTTAAAGACAGATAGACGATCTGGCGATAGCTCAATAATGCGCGCAATAGTTTTCGCAAAGGTTTCTGGTGTTTGCAGCGGTAAACCGTAAATTAAATCAACGTTAGTGGATACAAAACCGAGTTCTTTAGCTCTGGCAATTAAGTCAAAAATAAATTGTTCGTCTTGCTCACGGTTAACGGCAATTTGTACTTCTTTATTAAAGTCTTGAACACCAATAGACACCCGGTTAAACCCAGCTTCTTTTAAGGTGTCTAACATGCTGAGCTCTATCTCTCGCGGGTCAACTTCAATTGAGTATTCACCCACATCAGCAAAATTAAAGTGTTGTTTAATTAGTGCAGTCAGTTTAAGAATTTGTTCAGGGCTTAAAAATGTCGGTGTACCGCCACCCCAATGCATTTGGGTTACGGTGTAATTTTTGAATAATGGGGCGCGTTTAATAATTTCAGTGGCCAGATATTCAATATATTGATCAGCTTTGTGTGCGTGGCGAGTAATAATTTTATTACAACCACAGTAATAGCAAAGTTTGGCGCAAAAAGGGATATGTACATATAGCGACAGTTTATCTGATTTACTATTTTTAATAGATGTCAGTAAATTTTGCTCAGTAAAGGCATCGTCAAACTCTAGTGCGGTCGGGTAAGAAGTATAACGGGGACCGCTGTAATTGTATTTTTCGATCATCGACTGATCCCAACTAATCTGAGTGGGCTGCTTCAAGGCGTGTCCTCCGGGGTAAATTAGCAACAGGCGAAGTATGCAATGTTCGAGATCAAATAACCTTGATCTAGGTTGTAAAAATGAATGTTGCCTCATGGAATAAAGGCACTTTAGCGGTATCTTATATTGAATATTGCTAGGAATGTGGGACAAGTCACAGTTTGCCATAGTCAATGTGAGAGGTCATTGGTCGTTAGCCTTAACACACCAACTAACTAATACTTAGGATATGGGTTAGCACAAAGAATGTGATTTTGGTGTGCGGTAATATCAGTTAACTTAAGTTGGAATTAACCCATCGTAAAACGTTGAGAGCCTAAATTACGGGCTTTACCATCGTATCTTACTTCGGTTAATTGCATAGTTCCGCTACGATGTTTTAATACTATGCTGGTTGAACGAGTGCCATATTCTTCATGTTGGATAAAAATAGAAGACAGTCGACGCTCCCACTCAAGACTAATACCCGTTTGAGGTAAATCTTGATCCTTTGGTTGAGAGGTGTCGCGCATTATATCGAGTAATTTGTCTATGCAAGGTGATTGCATTTGCTTGATGTAGGCTTGCAGTTGTTGTTGACCTTTAGCCATTTTAGGCCATATATCATCTAATGCGCCGTTACTCACCGCATGAAACCCGGGCTCAAGTGTCGTGGTCGATAATGTTTTACTATTAAAGCAATGAAGTTGATTGTGTTGTTCGAAGACGAGATTAAACGGATTATAATTAACCGAGTGCTCAGCTAACCATTGATTGTTAATGTGTTGTTTTGTTAGTGCATCGACCACTAACTCACCGCGACTGCGAACGCCATCTTGCAATTCGATGGAGCGAATATTGGTTAGTCCTGCAAATTGGCCTTGCTCATTAATGCCTAACCAGGTACCGCCAGCTTGCTTGTCTTGTCCAGCTATAATGGTTGGCGTTGTTGGCCAGCGATAAGTCGGTTCGGTTGATCTGTGATGAAACTCATCACGGTTGGCGCAAACAATTAAGGGATAATCGACATGCGCTTCAACGGCAATAAATAAAATACACATGGCAGCTCCTTAAAAATATCGACACCGCCATCGTAACCTAATAAATCGATTATGATTAATGATGATGCTTATGTGTCGAAGCTGACTCGTGATGATGTGCAGCTTTGGTGTCTGAATGACGGCCGTGGTCATGGCTATGTGGTGCTGATTTTAGGTTGATCATCAAACGGCTTAAAAATTTACGCGGGCCAAGTCGAAGTAAGCTGGCTCCAAACAATAAAACGATAGCCACTAAACCAACAATATTGGCTGACTCAGGCAGGTGTAATGTAAATGCTGAGCTCAGAGTGAGCTGATCTGCCGCGATTAATCCTAGCAGTAAAATGCCACCTAACATTAGCCCTTGTTTCCAATTCATTAGCTTCAATTGACCAATGCTAAGCACCGGTGCTGCCAATAAGGTAAACGCCACTGCAATTTGGCTCCAACCACTGTAAGCCAAAGCCAGTGCTAAAATTACCGTACCTAAATTACAAAAGCGCATCGGTAAAAACACTAACAGTAAAATAAACACTTGCAATGCCGGGTTTGCTAATGGCACTGATGGATGACCAATAAGGTTTGCTAATACTAAGCTAAGAATAATCCACGGTGCACTGCGGTCGACTAATTGGCTAAAACCAAAACGCCATGGCGACTCAGATAACGTTGGGTGCGGGTCGGTTATATCCACTTTGGTCAGGGTCATTAGTGCCCCAATAGCTAATAGTCCCAATATTTGGTAAAGCGCAAACCAAGGACCCAATAGTAGTAAGGTAATTAACAATGCTTCAGGTCCGGCTAAACGCTGTAACCAACGTAATCCTAGGGAAGGATGAGATGGTCGTAATCCAGATGCAAATCGAGCGGTGGCGATAAAGTAACTGCCTAATAGGATCGGAGAAATAGTCAGTAACCAACTAACGAATTGCTCTGAACCATGGTCTTTATGAGCGTGTTCATGGCCGCCAGTATCCATTAGCAGTAACAGGGCTAATAATCCTAAACCTAATAGGCTGCCAATGCCTGCTTGGTATTGATATTGACCTTGCTTATCTTCTTGTTGGTGGCCATGTGGTTGATGCAATACAACGTGCAAAATGGAACCGGTAACAAAAGCTTGCAAGTAAACCGTGTTTTCAAGACTTAATTGAGTTAACAAATGTTCGCCAGCAAAGTAGCCGACGCTGGTTAATACCATCATCGCAGCTAAAACGGCGCTAGCCCATCGAGTGCCGACTTGAGGTTTGAGTAACCACCAAATGGCAACACCAACAGGTAGGCGGTGCATGATCACGCCTAAGGCTAGAAGTGTCGAATTGCCTTCTTGCTGTGCCAATACCATCGCTCCACCGTCCGTAATGGTGTGCAGTAATAGTCCGCCAATGCCCAATGTAAGGGTAATATTATGAGTTATTTCGGAATATCGATGAAACAGCTTTTCACTGGCAGTAGGTCCCCAAACACCCAGCATGACAAAAAATAGTGTGACAACCCCGCCATGTTCTAATAGTTCAGGCAAAATATGGATAAGCACTAATCCGCCTAGGGAGACGAAAATAAAGCCATCTAAACCCTTTTGAAGTCCGCTACCTGATGAGAAGAAGCGGTAAAAAAGTGGCCCAAACAGTAATGCAACACAGCTAGCGATTAGATAGAGCATGTTATCCAGAAATTAATCGAAAAAAACAACGCAGTATATCATTTTAAACCAATATTGTAGCGTGTGAATATCTCAAGCTGAAAAATTTACCTACAAAGAATGGATTATGTCGTTCGAGTTAATGACGGTAAGATTAAAAAAGGTTTTTAGATCATTACGTTGGTAACAGTAAGATGGTTGTTTATGATACGTCCTTGTGGACGGTTATCAAGGTAACCCGTCGTGTAATTGGCAATAAATTGGCTGTTTACATCGCTTATATTATGGCGTTGGGTATACAATGCAGGCCATATTTTGTTAATTAAAAGATTGTTGTCCATGGATATTTTTTCTGCAGCCGTCATGTTGTTCTTGATTATGGATCCCCTAGGTAATTTACCTATATTCGCTTCTATATTGCGACATATTGATCCTAAAAAACGCCGTAAAGTCTTAATCCGTGAATTGTTATTTGCGTTGGTTATCATGTTGTCGTTTTTGTATGCCGGTGAAGCTATTCTTAACTTTCTGAACTTACGTTCTGAATCCGTTAGCATTGCGGGCGGCATTATCTTGTTCTTAATCGCGATTAAAATGATCTTCCCATCACCGGGTGGCGTAGCTGGATTAGCCGCTGGTGAAGAGCCTTTTATTGTTCCGATGGCGATTCCGTTAATGGCTGGCCCATCTATTTTAGCCGCATTGATATTATTGGCGCATACCGATAGCAGTCGTATGACAGATTGGACTATTGCGTTGGTCTCTGCGTGGGGCATGAGTGCGGTTATTTTAATGTTCTATAAGTTGTTTACTCGGATACTCGGTGAAAAAGGCTTAATAGCGGTAGAGCGCTTAATGGGGATGGTATTGGTGATGATATCGGTGCAAATGTTACTTGATGGGATATCTAATTATATTAACTTTACCGTGAGTTAAGCTCAGCTTTAGCTGTAGATATTGTTTGAGACAACCACTGTTTGGAATATTAAAAACTGGCCGGTTCTCATCGAACTAATGGACATTATAAGCCGACTCGAATGAGTCGGCTTTTGTTTTTAGTGCAGGATTAATCATCTGTTGTATTAATTTTTAAGCGAACGGATATATTTACATTAAAGAATGTCTAATTTAATTGTAACCCATAGGTTGCAGCTGTTAATGTCATGTGATTATTGGTCGGGGTGAATTATGAAATACATTATCGTCATGCTGGGACTGGCTTTTATGACCTTACAGGGTTGTCAAAATCCGTCGGCGGCTTCAAAAATAGACGAGCAAGCTGCCACTGTAGTGGTAACTAAACCGTTAATTAAAGATTGTGGTCCCAGTGCCATGCCTCCTTTACGCGATAGAACTAAATTAACTGAAAACCTGCGAACTAAAGGGTTAATTAGCGCCGATATGGATCAAGCACAAATAGATAAAGTTGTTGCTGATTACATCACTAAACGCCAAAAAGCATTTGAAAAGTGCCACAAGCCAACACCAAATACAGGTAAGCAATAATGAGTAAGTTGACTAAATATCAAGGGTTAGGTGTTGCAACGTTATTGCTTGCATGCAGCAGTATGGCAGCAAATGCTGCTCCACAAACCGGCACTCCAGCCGATGGTGGATTGATTAATCAACAGCAAGTACTGTACTGGTTAATTAAACGTGGTGAGGTCTCAGCAGACGCCAGTGATGATGAAAAAAAAGCCGCTGTAGATGCATTTGTTAGCCGTGGTCGTGATACCGCATTTAAACCCGCGGCTATTGAAGTTAAAGCCGAGCAATTACGTATTAAGCGCTCAGAGCAAAAAAATACTAAAAGTGCTCAATATGTTGCTGCCAAGAATAAAGTATCAGCCGATCAAGATATTACCAAAACGGTAAAAGTTTTAGCTGTTTTGGTCGATTTCCCTGATTTACCTCATGACGCCAATCAACTAGCCGCTGGTGATACCGACATGTATTACAGCAGTTATCCAGTCTCACATTACCAACAGTTACTGTTTTCACAAAATGGTTTTAAAGGTCCAAGCAATCAAACGCTACAATCGGCTTATCAGTATTTTCAAGCGGTATCGGGTAACAGTTTCTATTTTACCGGTGAAGTAAGAGATTGGGTTACTGCAGATAATAACGCCGCATACTATGGCGGTAATAATGCAGATGAAGACGATAATGCAGTACCTGAGCTAGTTAAAGAGGCCGTCACTAAAGCAGTAGTGGGTATGACCGATGCAGAACTAGCCAGTTATGATATTGAAGACCCTTTCGATATCGATGGCGATGGTAATTATGATGAAGCCGACGGCATTATTGATCATGTTATGCTGTTTCACTCGAGCATAGGTGAAGAAGCTGGTGGAGGAGTATTGGCTGACGAAGCTATTTGGTCACACCGTTTTTATGTCGACTCAAACACCAATGGCTATGTTCTTCCTGGCCGTGGTGGCTTGAAGGTATTTGGCTATACCGTACAACCTATCGATTCTGCTGCTGGAGTCTGTACTCACGAGTTTGGTCATGATTTAGGTTTACCAGATGAATATGACACCACTAATAGTGGCGATGGTTCACCTGTTGGCTCTTGGTCGCTGATGTCTGGTGGTAGCTGGACGGGGAGTATTGCAGGGGCTCAACCGAGTGGTTTTAGCCCATATGCTAAATCTTTCTTACAACAAAAATACAAAGGTAAGTGGGTTAATGAGCAGCACATATCACTGGCTAACTTAACCAATGGCGGCACCACTGTAAAGCTTAATCATGCGGTTAATACTGATGCGACAAACCAGTTGTCAATTGCGATTCCTGCAGAGAAAATCGCTTTTAAAGCACCATTAACGGGTCAATATCAGTACTATTCAGGTCAAGGTAATATGATCAATAATGCTATGTCATTTGATGTGTCATTACCCTTAAATACGCCGTTAGCATTATCATTTCAAGCCCATTGGGATATTGAAGAAGATTATGATTATGTACAGGTATTAGTTGATAGCGTCGCAGTAGAAGGTAACTACACCAACGGGACTAATTCTGTTTATCCAACGGTAAAAAACTTTATTAGTGGCAAGTCGAGTGACATTAGTTCTGCATCGGGTGTTGATGCTTGGGTGAACATGAGCTTTAACTTGAGTGCCTACGCGGGCCGAGATGTACAAATCAGTGTGGTATACAAAACCGATGAGGCCGTAGGCGATTACGGTATGGCAATTGATGATATTCAATTAACTAACCAAGGCGCCGCATTTTATATTGATGGCGCAGAAGTTAATGGCTCAGCAACCTTGTCAGGGTTTAGCCGTATTGAAGAGAGTCTTCCAGGTAAAGCGAGACGTTACATTGTGCAATTACGCAGCCATCAAGGTGTCGATGCTGGGCTGGCTTATGACAAATATGAACCAGGAGTACTGTTGTGGTTAGAAAACTCTAATCAAATCGATAATAATGTGTCAGATCATCCAGGAAAAGGCTTAATCGGTGTGGTTGATGCAGACCAAAACTTAATTAGAGGTCAGTCGACGGACGTACAGATTCGCGATGCAGCATTCAGTTTATACGCTCAAAGCGCTTATAGTGGTGACAGTCATTTAGCGGCAGAGTCATTGTTTGATGACAGCCGCGATTACAGCGCGCCGTTAAAACCGCAAGCCGGAATGCTATTGCCAGAACTTGGTTTAACCATGCAAGTAACCGAGCAAGCCAGCGATAGCAGTACTGCAACCGTTGAACTCACCTTGTCTGATAACAGTGTATTGCCACCCGTTACTCTAATGGCCGAGATTAATGCGCAAGCTAGTGGTGCAGATGTCAGCTTTAATGTGGTTGTCATTGGCGGTAATGATTACAGCTACGCATGGTCGTTTGGGGTAAATAGTGCCACGAGTAGTGATGCGGCGCCACGTTTCACTTACCCGACATCGGGTGACTATGTTGTCAATGTGCTAGTCACCGACGCAGCAGGTAATACTGTTACCGCGACTGACACTGTACGCGTAGTTATTCAGCCAGTAGCGGCATTTACCTTGTACCAAACTGACTTAACGGTAACGCTAACAAATACCTCTAATCAAGGTTTCGGTAATTTGACTTATCTATGGGACTTTGGTGACAGCAGCACCAGCATAGCCGAAAATCCAAGCCATACTTATAAAGAGGCAGGTACTTATACTATTAAGTTAGTAACAACTGACTCTGTTGGTAATGAAGTTACTGCCAACCAAGCAATCACTGTATCGACGCCAATAGTGGCTGTGACTACACCAACCACAACAACCACAACAGACAGTGGTAGTGGCGGAGGTAGTTTTGGTTGGTTAAGCGTATTAATGCTCGGTCTACTAGGCTATCAGCGCAAACGAGTTTAATCTTTCGTAGCAAACAACAGAAACGCCCATAAGGGCGTTTTTTATTTTGGCTACAGAGTCAGGTTTTCGAGACCGGATTTGCATTAATGTTAAATGCTTTGGTTGATGTATTCGACCGCAGCAGGCAGAAAAATTTCGCTGACAATAAGTTGTGAACCATGCATATTAAAGTAGCGACGACGGCCCCATAAACGGCTCTTAACCTGTTGATTTAAGCTGTTAGCTAACGCAGCTAATCGGCCGCAGGTTTCAAACTGGGCGACTTCAATATCACCGGGCGTTATGTCTGGGCTACTAAACAATAGCTCGCCTAAAGGCCGAGTCCCAAGGCGAGTAAAGTCATTTTGTTGATTACAATTTTGTTTATCATCAGCATTTCGATTATCAAGGGATTGAGAGCCTAAAATAGTTTGTGGGATTAATGTTCGGGCAAATACCCATGGGATACCGTCAAGGCACAATAGTACTTCACGGATCCAAACAGGATCTATTTGAGCAGGAAATTCATGAGCTAGAGGTTCAAGTAAGTGCTCGCCTAACACCTTTACTTCAAAGTGTTTACAGTGTGTCTTGAGGCGTTTGGTTAAACTTCCTGTTGCTAGTAACCACTCTTTAAGTTGGCTATGGGGCAAGGAATCTATTTTTTGTGGCGAAAACCAATGAATTGATTCACCATAAGGAAAGCTAATACTGGTCACGTTCATCTAAAACTCGTTACAATATATCTCAACGGCAATAGTCTATCATGTCAAAGATGAGCAAACACTCCTGAGGGAGTGACCAATATGGCTTATTTTAATTAACGTTCTACATCGACGGAGTTTATCTCACTATGAAAAAATTGGTTTCAACGTTAGTTATGCTGTGTTGTTTGGCATTGAATGCCCATGCTGCAGACGAGCCTGCTGTCGAAGATTATGCTTATTATGGTTTTGAGCCAGATATTGTGACTAACTATATTTCTAACCGTAAAAAGTTAGGTTTTGTTAAAATCAGTGTTGAATTGATGGTAAAAGACCCTAATGATTTAATGAGCTTAGAGCATCACGATCCTTTATTACGCTCAGCCATAGTGGAAATTTTAGGTAATCAGTCGGAAGAAAAGGTTAAATCCTTATCTGGACGTGAGGAGATTCGTCGTGAATGCTATGAGACGGTGAATCGACTAATGGAGCAAGAAGTCGGTCGCTCTATTGTGGTGAACTTATTATTTACTAAATATTTATACGATTAATGACTCGGTCAACAACGCCTCCGATGCGGGCCAAGCATAGTAGTGCTAAGCGCTCGCCAAGCCGATCAGTGGTTAACCGTAATCCGATATCAGTAAAGGCCAGTAAGCCCGCACTATCAAAAGCATTGCATCCACGTAATGCGCACCAACAAGGTTATGACTTTACAGCACTTATAAATGCAATGCCTGCGCTGGCGGCTTTTGTGCGGCCAAATCCTTACGGTAACCTTTCTATCGATTTTGCCGATCCTAAAGCAGTAAAAAGCCTCAACATGGCCTTACTGTTGAGTGAGTATCATATTAGCGGTTGGGATATTCCCGAAGGGTATTTATGTCCACCAGTACCTGGTCGAGTCGATTATTTGCATTATATTGCAGACTTATTGGCTGTTAACGGCAAAGTGGTTAAAGGGGCCAGTATTCGTGGCTTAGATATTGGCACCGGTGCCAATGGTATTTATCCGCTACTTGGTATTCAAAGCTATGGTTGGCAATTTGTGGCGTCGGATATTGATCCTGTCTCTATCAATAATGTGGCCAATATTGCCCAGCAAAACACAAAGATTGCAAATCATTTGCAGCTCAGATTACAGCGGTATCCTGAGTCTATTTTCAAAGGTATTATTATCGCAGATGAACGGTTTGATGTCAGCTTGTGTAACCCACCATTTCATCGCTCACTCGCTGATGCATCAGTAGGCTCATTACGTAAAGTTACCAATTTAGCTAAAAGCCAGCAGAAAAAGCATGGTCAACAATCAAGTAAGCTAGCTGAAAGCCACATTAAGCCTACGCTTAATTTTGGTGGTCAAAAAGCTGAGTTATGGTGTGATGGAGGCGAGCATCAATTTTTGGCCAACATGATCAAGCAAAGCCGTGACTATGCTAGCCAAGTGTTATGGTTTACCTCATTAGTATCAAAGTCAGAAAACCTTAAGCATTGTTACCAATTACTCAAACAGGTAAACGCAATTGAGGTAAAAACTATTGAGATGACACAAGGTAATAAAGCGACCCGTATTTTAGCCTGGAGTTTTTTAACCCCTGCATTACGCCAACAATGGGCTACATTACGGCGTTAATCTTTCATTGCATCAAACTCAATGGTTTCACTGCCGTGATACACTAAAAAATGTCGTCCTTTTGCACGAGCTATTATGGTAATACCCATTTGTTGGGCCAAGTCTAAGCCCATTTGAGTTACGCCACTGCGCGATAGTAATACAGGTATGCCCATCTTGGCGACTTTGATGACCATTTCCGATGTTAACCTGCCTGTAGTGTAGAAAATTTTATCACTTCCAGATTGCTCATCTAACCACATATCACCTGCCAAAGTATCAACAGCGTTATGGCGACCAACATCCTCAACAAAGGCTAATATTTTCTCGTTTTGGCATATACCACAACCATGCACTGCACCAGCATTTTTATAGGTTTCATTGTAAGCATTAATATTGCTTAGTAAGGCATAAATAGTCGATTGTTTTAAAGATGGAATGGGTAAATCTATTTCATCTAAACCTTGTAAAAACCCTCCGTAAACAGTGCCTTGCCCGCAACCTGATGTGACAGTTTTTTCAGCTAACTTTTGCTCAATATCTTCAGAAACTTCTTTGGTTATTACCGCCGCTGAGCTGACTTCCCAATCAACAATAACTGATTCTAATAAGCTTAACTCACTAATAAAGCCTTGGTTTTTTAAATAACCAAGAGTCAATGACTCTGGTTTTGCACCTAACGTCATTAAGGTTACGATAGGGCGCCAATTTAAATACACCGTTAATGGCCGTTCACAGGCAACAAACTTATCAACTACCTGGCCTTGTTCGTTTACTGCTTTGACTGCAATAGTTAATGGTACCTGAGTATTGGTTTTAACAAACTTTATTGCTTTGCGCGTTAAAGATGTGGTTGAAACAGATTGAGTCATAAACGGGCTAGCCTCTTAATGGGTTTTCATTGATGGAAGAGATCGGCAGTGTTTGCCTGCTTCAATACCTAACGATCATAGCAATTATTATTCCTTAAACTGAAAACAACTTGCCTAAGCGTGATCTGACGCAAATCTTGATAAATTCAATATTTTTGGCGTGTATTTATGTCCCACCTAAAATTGCACTGTGGACATAATGTCCTATCCTTATGAAGGATTTCGGGATCTAGTTCAAAGTTAATTTTACTTTTTAGTTGGCATCATTTTTGCTTTTACTTTAATAATAAACAAATCAATCAAGTGTATTTTAATGCACATATTCATGTCAGAGGTAAGCATTACCATGCAACACACCGACACGATTTGGCCAATGTATGTTTCAT